>NZ_JAVREM010000064.1:0-37363 GCF_031845425.1 Streptomyces millisiae | reverse complement strand
TTCCCCACCCACCCTTGGTCGCGCTGCGCAGCGCGGCCAAGGGTGGGTGGGTGGGTGGGGAATGCACGCGGAGCGCCGCGGAGGGCGGCGGAGCGCGAACACCCGCCCGCGAGGCCGGAGTAGGGAGGTGCGCCGTGGCTGAGGGCCCTTCGAGCCGTTCGGTCCGGCAGGACCGATTGGTGCCGGCCCCGACCCATGTGGCACACTGACCAGGTTGCTCGGTTGAGAGCCGATGCTGCGCGCCTCCCGCCGGGAGGACCGGAAGCGAGTCCCACTGTATTCGTCGTCCCTGATGAGGGCGGAAATACCGGGATCTTCCGGGAAGCGTGGGCGGGGCTCCAGCCAGGTACCCGGTGGAGTTCTCCACCAGTCTCCCCCCACTCCTCGCAGTGGAAACCCCGACGGGGTCGCCCTGCGGCGAAATAAGGGAGGGAGAGCGACACGCCCGACCGCGTGGGTCGGAGGTGGGGCGGAGGACGGCGCCGGGGGCCAGAGCGGAAACGAAGAGACAGGACTACGAAGTAGCCATGGCGGGACAGAAGATCCGCATCCGGCTCAAGGCCTACGACCACGAGGTCATCGACAACTCGGCGAAGAAGATCGTCGAGACGGTGACCCGCACGGGTGCGTCGGTCGCGGGCCCGGTGCCGCTGCCCACTGAGAAGAACGTGTACTGCGTCATCAAGTCGCCGCACAAGTACAAGGACTCGCGCGAGCACTTCGAGATGCGCACCCACAAGCGGCTGATCGACATCCTCGACCCCACCCCCAAGACCGTTGACTCGCTGATGCGCCTGGACCTGCCGGCCGGCGTCGACATCGAGATCAAGCTCTGAGAGGCCGGGAGCGAAGATGACCAAGCAGATCAAGGGCGTCCTGGGCGAGAAGCTCGGCATGACCCAGGTCTGGGACGAGAACAACCGCATCGTCCCGGTGACCGTGGTCAAGGCCGGCCCCTGTGTCGTTACCCAGGTGCGCACCGACGACCGCGACGGCTACTCGGCCGTCCAGATCGCCTACGGCGAGATCGACCCGCGCAAGGTGAACAAGCCCCTCAAGGGCCACTTCGCCAAGGCCGACGTCACCCCGCGCCGCCACCTGGTCGAGCTGCGGACCGCCGACGCCAGCGAGTACACCCTCGGCCAGGAGGTCACGGCCGAGGTGTTCGACTCCGGCGTCAAGGTCGACGTGACCGGCACCAGCAAGGGCAAGGGCACCGCCGGTGTCATGAAGCGCCACGGCTTCGGCGGCCTCGGCGCCTCGCACGGCACGCAGCGCAAGCACCGTTCGCCCGGCTCCATCGGTGGCTGCGCCACCCCGGGCCGCGTGTTCAAGGGTCTGCGCATGGCCGGCCGCACCGGCAACGAGCGCGTGACCACCCAGAACCTGACCGTCCACGCCGTTGACGCGGAGAAGGGCCTGCTGCTCATCAAGGGCGCGGTGCCCGGCCCCAACGGCGGCCTCGTCCTGGTCCGTACCGCGGCCAAGGGGGCTTGAGGGATCCATGAGCACCGTTGACATCCTTTCGCCCGCTGGCGAGAAGACCGGCACCGTCGAGCTCCCCGCGGAGATCTTCGACGCGCGCGTCAGCGTCCCGCTGATGCACCAGGTCGTCGTCGCGCAGCTGGCCGCCGCCCGCCAGGGCACGCACAAGGCCAAGACCCGCGGCGAGGTCCGCGGCGGTGGCAAGAAGCCGTACCGCCAGAAGGGCACCGGCCGGGCCCGTCAGGGTTCCGTCCGCGCCCCGCAGTTCACCGGCGGTGGCATCGTGCACGGCCCCGTGCCGCGTGACTACACGCAGCGCACCCCGAAGAAGATGAAGGCCGCCGCCCTGCGCAGCGCCCTCACCGACCGGGCCAGGCACGAGCGCATCCACGTCGTCACCGGCGTCGTGGACGGCGAGGTCTCGACCAAGGCGGCGCGCGGCCTGTTCGGCAAGATCAGCGACCGCAAGAAGCTGCTGCTGGTCGCCGACCGCGCGGACAACGCCGCGTGGCTGTCGGCCCGCAACCTGCCCCAGGTCCACATCATCGACCCGGGTCAGCTGAACACGTACGACGTGCTCGAGTCCGACGACGTCGTCTTCACCAAGGCCGCCTTCGACCGCTTCGTGGCCGGCCCGATCGGCACCGCCAAGGTGGCGCTCGACAAGCCCGAAGGGAGCGAAGCCTGATGAGCGACTCGACCGTCGCCGAGGTCGTCTCCAGCAAGGAGTTCACCTCCCCGCACGACGTGCTGCTCAAGCCCGTGGTGTCCGAGAAGAGCTACGCGCTGCTCGACGAGAACAAGTACACGTTCGTCGTCGACCCGCGGGCCAACAAGACCCAGATCAAGCAGGCCGTCCAGGCGGTCTTCTCGGTCAAGGTCCAGTCGGTTCACACGATCAACCGGCAGGGGAAGCGCAAGCGGACCCGCACCGGCTACGGAAAGCGCGCCAACACCAAGCGCGCCATCGTGACCCTCGCCGAGGGCGACAGCATCGACATCTTCGGCGGTCCGGTCCTCTCCTAGGGGAGCCGGCCCGTCCGATACCGGACGAGGACTAAGAAATGGGAATCCGCAAGTACAAGCCGACGACTCCGGGCCGTCGAGGCGCCAGCGTCGCCGACTTCGTCGAGGTCACGCGGTCCACGCCGGAGAAGTCGCTGGTCCGCCCCCTGCACAGCAAGGGTGGCCGGGACAACGCCGGTCGTGTGGCCGTCCGTCACCAGGGCGGCGGGCACAAGCGCGCCTACCGCGTCATCGACTTCCGTCGGCACGACAAGGACGGTGTGCCGGCCAAGGTCGCGCACATCGAGTACGACCCGAACCGCACCGCGCGGATCGCGCTGCTGCACTACGCCGACGGCGAGAAGCGCTACATCATCGCCCCGGCCAACCTGCGACAGGGTGACCGCGTCGAGAACGGCCCGGGTGCCGACATCAAGCCGGGTAACAACCTGCCGCTGCGCAACATCCCGGTCGGTACCGTGATCCACGCGATCGAGCTCCAGCCCGGCGGCGGCGCCAAGTTCGCCCGCTCCGCCGGTGCCTCGGTGCAGCTGCTGGCGAAGGAGGGCCGCATGGCCCACCTGCGCATGCCGTCCGGCGAGATCCGTCTCGTGGACGTGCGCTGCCGCGCCACGGTCGGCGAGGTCGGCAACGCCGAGCAGTCGAACATCAACTGGGGCAAGGCCGGCCGGATGCGCTGGAAGGGCGTCCGCCCGAGCGTCCGCGGTGTCGTGATGAACCCCGTCGACCACCCGCACGGCGGTGGCGAGGGCCGGACCTCGGGTGGTCGCCACCCGGTCTCGCCCTGGGGCAAGAAGGAAGGCCGGACTCGCGCGCCGAAGAAGGCCAGCAACAAGTACATCATCCGCCGCCGCAAGACGAACAAGAAGCGCTAGGAGCAGGTTTCGATGCCGCGCAGTCTCAAGAAGGGACCCTTCGTCGACGACCACCTGATGAAGAAGGTGGACGCGCAGAACGAATCCGGTTCCAAGAACGTCATCAAGACCTGGTCTCGCCGCTCGATGATCGTCCCCGACATGCTGGGCCACACGATCGCGGTGCACGACGGCCGCAAGCACGTCCCGGTGTTCGTCACCGAGTCGATGGTCGGCCACAAGCTCGGCGAGTTCGCCCCCACCCGTACGTTCCGCGGTCACGTCAAGGACGACCGCAAGTCGCGTCGGCGCTGAGCGGGGTTAGCAGACCATGACCGACACCGAAGGGACAACCATGGAAGCCAGGGCTATCGCGCGGTACATCCGCGTCACGCCCATGAAGGCCCGCCGTGTGGTGGACCTCATCCGTGGCAAGGACGCCGCGGAGGCACAGGCTGTCCTGCGCTTCGCCCCGCAGGCCGCCAGTGTGCCCGTGGGCAAGGTGCTTGACAGCGCCATCGCCAACGCCGCGCACAACTACAACCACACGGACGTCGACAGCCTCTACGTCAGCGAGGCGTACGTCGACGAGGGTCCGACCCTGAAGCGGTTCCGGCCGCGCGCCCAGGGCCGTGCCTACCGGATCCGTAAGCGGACCAGCCACATCACGGTGGTCGTCAGCAGCAAGGAAGGAACCCGGTAATGGGCCAGAAGGTAAACCCGCACGGGTTCCGTCTCGGCGTCACGACCGACTTCAAGTCGCGCTGGTACGCCGACAAGCTCTACAAGGACTACGTCAAGGAAGACGTCGCGATCCGCCGCATGCTCACCCAGGGCATGGAGCGGGCCGGCATCTCCAAGGTGGAGATCGAGCGCACCCGTGACCGGGTCCGCGTCGACGTCCACACCGCCCGTCCCGGCATCGTCATCGGTCGCCGCGGCGCGGAGGCCGACCGCCTCCGGGGCAACCTGGAGAAGCTGACCGGCAAGCAGATCCAGTTCAACATCCTCGAGGTCAAGAACCCCGAGCTGGACGCCCAGCTGGTGGCCCAGGCGGTCGCCGAGCAGCTGTCCTCCCGCGTCTCCTTCCGGCGTGCCATGCGCAAGTCGATGCAGAGCACGCTGAAGGCCGGCGCCAAGGGCATCAAGATCCAGTGCGGTGGTCGTCTCGGCGGCGCCGAGATGTCCCGGTCCGAGTTCTACCGCGAGGGTCGGGTGCCGCTGCACACGCTCCGCGCCAACGTGGACTACGGCTTCTTCGAGGCCCGCACCACCTTCGGCCGGATCGGTGTGAAGGTGTGGATCTACAAGGGCGACGTGAAGAACATCGCCGAGGTTCGCGCGGAGAACGCCGCGGCCCGTGCCGGCAACCGCCCGGCCCGTGGTGGCGCCGGCGCCGACCGCCCGGCCCGCGGTGGTCGTGGCGAGCGCGGCGGCCGTGGCCGTCGTCCGCAGCAGCAGCAGGGTGCGCCCGCCGCCGAGGCCCCCAAGGCCGACGCTCCGGCCGCGGCTCCGGCCGGCGAGAGCACGTCCGGATCGGAGAGCTGAGACCATGCTGATTCCCCGCAAGGTCAAGTACCGCAAGCAGCACCACCCGAAGCGCAGTGGCAAGGCCAAGGGTGGCACGGAGGTCTCGTTCGGCGAGTACGGCATCCAGGCCGTGACCGCCGCGTACGTCACCAACCGGCAGATCGAGGCCGCGCGTATCTCGATGACCCGGCACATCAAGCGTGGCGGCAAGGTGTGGATCAACATCTACCCGGACCGTCCGCTGACCAAGAAGCCCGCCGAGACCCGCATGGGTTCCGGTAAGGGTTCGCCGGAGTGGTGGGTCGCGAACGTCAAGCCCGGTCGGGTGATGTTCGAGCTCTCCTACCCCAACGAGAAGATCGCTCGTGAGGCGCTGATCCGCGCCGCGCACAAGCTTCCGATGAAGTGCCGGATCGTTCGGCGCGAGGCAGGTGAGGCGTGATGGCAGCCGGTACCAAGGTCTCCGAGCTGCGTGAGCTGAACAACGAGGAGCTCGTTGTGAAGCTGCGCGAGGCCAAGGAGGAGCTGTTCCGCCTCCGCTTCCAGGCGGCGACCGGGCAGCTGGAGAACAACAGCCGGCTGAAGGCCGTGCGCAAGGACATCGCCCGGGTCTACACCCTCATGCGCGAGCGCGAGCTCGGCATCGAGACGGTGGCGGCGCCGGCCGAGGCTGCCGAGGCGGTGGAGAGCGCCTGATGAGTGAGAACACTGTGACTGAGACGACCGAGCGCGGCCGGCGTAAGACGCGCGAGGGTCTGGTCGTCAGCGACAAGATGGACAAGACCGTCGTCGTCGCCGTCGAGGACCGGGTCAAGCACGCGCTGTACGGCAAGATCATCCGCCGTACCAACAAGCTCAAGGCGCACGACGAGCAGAACGCCGCGGGTGTCGGTGACCGCGTTCTCCTGATGGAGACCCGGCCGCTGTCCGCTACTAAGCGCTGGCGCGTCGTGGAGATTCTGGAGAAGGCGAAGTAACGACATGATCCAGCAGGAGTCGCGACTGCGTGTCGCCGACAACACGGGTGCGAAGGAGATCCTCTGCATCCGTGTTCTGGGCGGATCCGGTCGCCGTTACGCGGGCATCGGCGACGTCATCGTCGCCACCGTCAAGGACGCGATCCCGGGCGGTAACGTCAAGAAGGGTGACGTCGTCAAGGCGGTCGTCGTGCGCGCCGTCAAGGAGCGCCGTCGTCCGGACGGTTCGTACATCCGCTTCGACGAGAACGCCGCCGTCATCCTGAAGAACGACGGCGACCCCCGTGGCACCCGTATCTTCGGCCCGGTCGGCCGTGAACTGCGCGAGAAGAAGTTCATGAAGATCATCTCGCTCGCGCCGGAGGTGCTGTGAGCATGAAGATCAAGAAGGGCGACCTGGTTCAGGTCATCACCGGCAAGGACAAGGGCAAGCAGGGCAAGGTCATCGTGGCCTACCCCCGCGAGGACCGCGTCCTGGTCGAGGGTGTCAACCGGGTCAAGAAGCACACCAAGGCCGGCACGACCGCCCGTGGTTCCAAGACCGGTGGCATCATCACCACCGAGGCCCCGATCCACGTGAGCAACGTCGCGCTCGTGGTGGAGAAGGACGGCAAGAAGGTCACCACCCGCGTCGGCTACCGCTTCGACGACAACGGCAACAAGATCCGCGTTGCCCGGCGGACCGGTGAGGACATCTGATGACCACTGCTACTCCGACGACCACCGCGCCGCGTCTGAAGACGCGGTACCGCGAGGAGATCGCTGGCAAGCTGCGTGACGAGTACAAGTACGCCAACGTCATGCAGGTGCCGGGGCTGACCAAGATCGTGGTCAACATGGGTGTGGGCGACGCCGCCCGCGACTCCAAGCTGATCGACGGGGCCGTCCGCGACCTCGCCACGATCACCGGCCAGAAGCCGACCGTGACCAAGGCCCGCAAGTCCATCGCGCAGTTCAAGCTGCGCGAGGGCATGCCGATCGGCGCGCACGTGACGCTGCGCGGCGACCGCATGTGGGAGTTCCTCGACCGCCTGCTCTCGCTGGCGCTGCCGCGGATCCGTGACTTCCGCGGCCTGTCGCCGAAGCAGTTCGACGGCCGGGGCAACTACACGTTCGGCCTGACCGAGCAGGTCATGTTCCATGAGATCGACCAGGACCAGATCGACCGGGTCCGGGGCATGGACATCACCGTGGTCACCACGGCGAACACCGACGACGAGGGCCGCACCCTGCTGCGTCTCCTCGGATTCCCGTTCAAGGAGGCGTGAACCATGGCGAAGAAGGCTCTGATCGCCAAGGCCGCCCGCAAGCCCAAGTTCAGCTCGCGTGGCTACACGCGCTGCCAGCGTTGTGGTCGGCCGCACTCCGTGTACCGCAAGTTCGGCCTGTGCCGCGTGTGCCTTCGCGAGATGGCGCACCGTGGCGAGCTGCCGGGCGTCACCAAGAGCTCCTGGTAACACCTACTACGCCGTAGGTCCCGTGGGGTGTCCGCGCCGCTGACGTGGCGCGGACCCCCGCGAGAAACCCCGGTGAGAGAGGCCAAAGGCCGTTTTATGTCCATGACCGACCCGATCGCAGACATGCTCACACGTCTGCGTAACGCGAACTCGGCGTACCACGACACCGTCGTGATGCCGCACAGCAAGATCAAGACGCACATCGCGGAGATCCTCCAGCAGGAGGGCTACATCACCGGCTGGAAGACCGAGGACGCCCAGGTGGGCAAGGCCCTCGTCCTCGAGCTGAAGTACGGCCCCAACCGCGAGCGCTCGATCGCCGGCATCAAGCGGATCTCGAAGCCGGGCCTGCGGGTCTACGCGAAGTCAACCAACCTGCCGAGGGTGCTCGGTGGCCTGGGTGTGGCGATCATCTCCACCTCCAACGGGCTGCTCACCGACAAGCAGGCGCAGAAGAAGGGCGTGGGTGGGGAAGTCCTCGCCTACGTCTGGTGACGAAGGGAACGGAGGAAGAGCCATGTCGCGCATCGGCAAGCAGCCCATCCCGGTTCCCGCCGGCGTGGACGTGACCATCGAAGGCCGCACGGTCGAGGTGAAGGGCCCCAAGGGCGCCCTCTCGCACACCGTCGCGTCGCCGATCGAGGTCGCGCGGGCTGAGGACGGCACCATCGTGGTGACCCGTCCCAACGACGAGAACCGCAACCGGGCCCTGCACGGCCTGTCCCGCACGCTGATCGACAACCTGATCGTCGGCGTGACCCAGGGGTACGTCAAGAAGCTTGAGATCAGCGGTGTCGGTTACCGCGTCCAGGCCAAGGGGAGCAACCTCGAGTTCTCCCTGGGCTACAGCCACCCCATCCTGATCGAGCCGCCGGAGGGCATCACCTTCAAGGTCGAGACCCCGACCCGGTTCAGTGTCGAGGGCATCGACAAGCAGAAGGTGGGCGAGGTCGCAGCGAAGATCCGCAAGCTGCGCAAGCCCGACCCGTACAAGGCCAAGGGCGTCAAGTACGAGGGCGAAGTCATCCGCCGCAAGGTCGGAAAGGCTGGTAAGTAGCCATGGCATACGGACTGAAGATCGCCAAGGGCGACGCGCGGAAGCGGGTGGCGGCCAAGCGTCGGCACATCCGCATCCGCAAGAAGATCTCGGGCAGCCCCGAGCGTCCGCGCCTGGTCGTGACCCGTTCCAACCGCCACATGGTGGCGCAGGTCATCGACGACACCGTGGGCCACACGCTGGCCTCGGCCTCGTCGCTGGACGCGTCGATCCGTGGCGGCGAGGGCGACAAGAGCTCGCAGGCCAAGAAGGTCGGCGCGCTGGTCGCGGAGCGTGCCAAGGCCGCCGGTGTCGAGACCGTCGTGTTCGACCGCGGCGGTAACAAGTACGCCGGGCGCGTCGCCGCGCTGGCCGACGCCGCCCGCGAGGCGGGGCTCAAGTTCTGAGCCGGTCCCGTCCGAGCAACGAGAGAGGTAATCCAATGGCTGGACCCCAGCGCCGCGGTGGCGGCGCCGGTGGCGGCGAGCGGCGGGACCGTAAGGGCCGGGACGGCGGCGCCGCCGCTGAGAAGACCGCGTACGTCGAGCGCGTCGTCGCGATCAACCGTGTCGCCAAGGTAGTGAAGGGTGGTCGTCGCTTCAGCTTCACCGCGCTGGTCGTGGTGGGCGACGGTGACGGCACCGTGGGTGTCGGTTACGGCAAGGCCAAGGAGGTGCCGGCCGCCATCGCCAAGGGCGTTGAGGAGGCCAAGAAGCACTTCTTCAAGGTCCCCCGGATCCAGGGCACCATCCCGCACCCGATCCAGGGCGAGGAGGCGGCGGGCGTCGTGCTGCTCAAGCCGGCCTCCCCGGGTACCGGTGTGATCGCCGGTGGCCCGGTGCGCGCCGTGCTGGAGTGCGCGGGTATCCACGACGTGCTGAGCAAGTCGCTCGGTTCGTCGAACCCGATCAACATCGTGCACGCCACGGTGGCCGCGCTGAAGGGCCTGCAGCGCCCCGAGGAGATCGCGGCCCGTCGTGGCCTGCCGCTCGAGGACGTCGCCCCCGCCGCTCTGCTGCGGGCGCGTGCCGGAGTGGGTGCGTGATGGCGCAGCTGAAGATCACTCAGGTGAAGTCCCAGATCGGGAGCAAGCAGAACCACAGGGAAACGCTGCGCTCGCTCGGGCTGCGGCGTATCAACGACGTGGTCGTCAAGGATGACCGCCCGGAGATCCGCGGCATGGCCAACACCGTGCGTCATCTGGTGACGGTCGAGGAGGTGGACTGAGATGGCGGAGCTCGCCAAGGACAGCGCGGAGAGCGCCGAGAGCGCGCCGCTCAAGCTCCACGACCTGCGCCCGGCCCCGGGCGCCAAGAAGTCCAAGATCCGAGTGGGTCGCGGTGAGGCGTCCAAGGGTAAGACCGCTGGTCGCGGCACCAAGGGCACCAAGGCGCGGTACCAGGTTCGGGCCGGCTTCGAGGGTGGCCAGCTGCCGCTGATCATGCGGCTGCCCAAGATGAAGGGCTTCAAGAGCATCGCGCACAAGCAGTTCCAGGTCGTCAACCTGGAGCGGCTCGCGGTGCTCTACCCGGAGGGCGGCGAGGTCACCGTCGAGGACCTGGTGGCCAAGGGCGCGGTTCGGAAGAACGAGCTGGTCAAGGTGCTCGGCACCGGCGAGATCTCGGTGGCGCTGACGGTGACGGTCGACGCCGTCTCCGCCTCCGCCAAGGAGAAGATCACCGCCGCGGGCGGCACCGTCACCGAGCGTTCCTGAACCGGCGTTCGGCAGGTCGGAAATGTGAGTGACCGGGGATGTCCGCTTCTTGGGCATCCCCGGTCAGTCGTTCCGGCCTGGCGTATCCGCCGGTAAGGTTGCGTCCGTTGCGCTTTCTCAGCTCTCGCTGTGCCCTAGAACTGTCCCACTCGTTCTGTCACTCATTGGACTTCAAGACCGAACCTCCACCGCCGCAGGCGGGGAGGCGCTGGAGGAGCCGTGCTCACCGCGTTCGCCCGGGCGTTCCAGACGCCCGATCTGCGTAAGAAGCTGCTCTTCACTCTGGGCATCGTCGTGGTGTTCCGGCTCGGACAGCATGTGCCGGTGCCGGGCGTCAGCTTCCAGAATGTCGATCAGTGCGTAAGGGAGGCGGACGCCGCGGGGGCCGGCTCCGGCCTGTTCGGTCTGGTCAACGTGCTCAGCGGCGGGGCGCTGTTGCAGTTGACCATCTTCGCGCTGGGGATCATGCCGTACATCACGGCGAGCATCATCCTCCAGCTGCTGGTCGTGGTGATCCCCCGGCTGGAGGCCCTGAAGAAGGAGGGCCAGGCCGGCCAGGCGAAGATCACCCAGTACACCCGCTACCTGACGATGGCGCTGGCGGTGCTCCAGGCCACGGGTCTGGTGGCGACCGCCCGCAGTGGCACCCTGTTCCCCCAGTGCTCGGTGGCCAACGACATCATCCCGGACGACTCGATCTTCACCACGCTGGTGATGGTGGTCGCGCTCACCTCGGCGACCGCGCTCATCATGTGGATGGGTGAGCTGATCACGGACCGGGGTATCGGTAATGGCATGTCCATGTTGATGTTCGTGTCCATCGCCGCCGGCTTCCCCGGCGCCATGTGGCAGATCAAGCAGCAGGGCAGCCTCGCCGACGGCTGGATCGAGTTCGGCGTCGTCGTCGCCTGCGGTCTGGCCATGGTCGGCCTCGTGCTCTTCGTCGAGCTGGCCCAGCGCCGGATCCCGGTGCAGTACGCGAAGCGCATGATCGGTCGGCGCTCCTACGGCGGCACCTCCACCTACATCCCGCTCAAGGTCAACCAGGCCGGTGTGATCCCGGTGATCTTCGCCTCCTCGCTGCTCTACATCCCGCAGCTGCTGGTGCAGTTCGCCGGCTCCGACGCGGGCTGGGCGGACTGGATCAACCGGTACTTCGCCGGTGGCGACCACCCGTACTACATCGTCACCTACTTCCTGTTGATCGTCTTCTTCGCCTTCTTCTACGTGGCCATCACCTTCAACCCCGAAGAGGTGGCCGAAAACATGAAGAAGTATGGTGGTTTTATCCCGGGCATCCGTGCGGGTCGGCCGACGGTCGAGTACCTGAGCTACGTGCTGAACCGCATCACCTGGCCGGGATCGCTCTACCTCGGCCTGATCGCCCTGGTGCCCACCGTGGCGCTGGTGATGTTCGACGCTCAGCAGGACTTCCCCTTCGGTGGCACCTCCATCCTGATCATCGTGGGTGTCGGCCTGGAGACGGTGCGGCAGATCGAGAGCCAGCTCCACCAGCGCAACTACGAAGGGTTCCTCCGCTGATGCGAATCGTCCTCGTCGGTCCGCCGGGCGCGGGCAAGGGCACGCAGGCCGCGTTGCTCGCCCAGCACCTGGACATCCCGCACATCTCCACCGGCGACCTCTTCCGCGCCAACATCAGCCAGGGCACGGAGCTCGGCCGCCAGGTCGAGTCGATCCTGCGCTCCGGCGGCCTGGTGCCGGACGAGGTGACCATCGCGATGGCCGCGGACCGGATGGCGAAACCGGACGCCGAGGACGGATTCCTGTTGGACGGCTTCCCCCGCAACATCGGCCAGGCCAAGGCCCTGGACGCGCTGCTGGAGGAGCAGGGGCAGCGGCTCGACGCCGTGCTCGACCTGGAGGTCCCCGAGGAAGAGGTGGTCAAGCGCATCGCCGGCCGGCGCACCTGCCGGAAGGACAGCAGCCACACCTTCCACGTGGAGTACAAGAAGCCCGAGGTCGAGGGCGTCTGCGACGAGTGCGGCGGCGAGCTCTACCAGCGGGACGACGACCACGAGGAGACGGTGCGCAAGCGCCTCGCGGTCTACCACGAGGAGACCGAGCCGATCATCGACTACTACCGGGAGCAGGGCCTGGTCGTGACGATCACGGCCCTGGCCCCGGTGCCCGAGGTGACGCGGCGGGCGCTGGCCGCCCTCCCGAAGCGCACTGTCTGACGGGGAGAGGGCACGTCGATACCGATGGTCGAGATCAAGACCCCCGAGCAGATCGCGAAGATGCGGGCCGCCGGCCTGGTGGTGGCCGAGATACACCGCAGGACGGCGGAGGCCGCGGTGCCCGGCGCCACCACCAAGGACCTGGACGACGTCGCCGCCCAGACCCTGGCCGACCACGGCGCCAAGCCCAACTTCCTGGGCTACGGCGGCTTCCCGGCGACCATCTGCACCTCGGTCAACGACGTCGTGGTGCACGGCATCCCGGACCGCGAGACCGTGCTGAGGTCCGGTGACGTGCTGTCGATCGACGCCGGCGCGATCGTCGACGGCTGGCACGCGGACGCCGCGCTGACCGTGCTGGTCGGCGAGGGCCACGCCCCCGAGCTCGTCGAGCTGAGCCGGGTGACCGAGGCGTCCCTGTGGGCCGGCATCGCCGCGTTCCGCAAGGGCAACCGCCTGGTGGACGTCTCCAAGGCCATCGAGAGCTACATCCGCCGCCAGCCGCGGCCCGCCTCCGGCAGGTACGGCATCGTCGAGGACTACGGCGGCCACGGCATCGGCAGCGAGATGCACATGGACCCGCACCTGCTGAACTACGTGGACCGCAGGCGCGGCCGCGGCCCGCGCTTCGTGCCCGGGTTCTGCCTGGCGATCGAGCCGATGATCTCGCTCGGCACCCCCAGGACGCACGTGCTGGCCGACGAGTGGACCGTCAAGACCAACGACGGCAGCTGGGCCTCCCACTGGGAGCACTCGGTGGCGCTCACCGAGGACGGGCCGCTGGTCCTCACCGCCCCGGACGGCGGCCGGGCCCGGCTGGCCGAGCTCGGCGTGACGGCCGCCCCCGATCCGCTGGCTTAATGATCTTTCTCGGTGGGAAGACCCTCATGATGGGTCTGATTGGTCTTTTCGGGTGGGGTGCCGTACTCTGATGAGTCGGTTCTGTGCACCCTCTCCCTTTGTGTGCGCGGAGCCATCCAGGTAGCCGATCCCGGAAGGTGAAGCGCTCAAGCATGGCCAAAAAACAAGGGGCCATCGAGATCGAGGGCACGGTCGTCGAGTCTCTGCCGAACGCGATGTTCAGGGTGGAGCTTCAGAACGGCCACCAGGTCCTCGCGCACATCAGCGGCAAGATGCGGATGCACTACATCCGTATCCTTCCCGACGACCGGGTCGTGGTGGAGCTCTCTCCCTACGACCTGACGCGCGGGCGGATCGTCTACCGCTACAAGTAGACCTAGACCCGGAGAACCTGAGAAACCCATGAAGGTCAGGCCGAGCGTCAAGAAGATCTGCGACAAGTGCAAGGTGATCCGCCGCCACGGGCGGGTCATGGTCATCTGCGAGAACCTGCGCCACAAGCAGCGCCAGGGCTGATCGCGGCTCCACCAGCCAGCACTTTTCGCGGCCGCTTCGCGCGACGCACCCAGACAAGAGAATCGCAGTCACCCGACCCCTCGCGCCGAGAGTCGCGCGGGGACGACACCCTCGGCGGAGGCCGGGGACCCGGCTCGCCAGGCCGGGAACGGTGCTGCGGCAGACCTCCACCAATCACCAGGAGCCACGCACTATGGCACGCCTCGCAGGCGTCGACCTCCCGCGCGACAAACGCGTCGAGGTCGCCCTCACCTACGTCTTCGGCATCGGGCGCACCCTTGCCAAGGAGACGCTGGCCAGCACCGGGGTCAACCCGGACACCCGCGTTCGCGATCTCGGCGAGGAGGACCTCGTCAAGCTCCGCGAGTACGTGGACGCCAACATCAAGACCGAGGGTGACCTCCGTCGCGAGATCCAGGCCGACATCCGTCGCAAGGTCGAGATCGGCTGCTACGAGGGGCTGCGCCACCGTCGTGGCCTGCCCGTCCACGGCCAGCGCACCAAGACCAACGCGCGTACCCGCAAGGGTCCGCGTCGCGCGATCGCCGGCAAGAAGAAGCCGGGCAAGAAGTAGTCCGCACCGGATCACGCTCGTCCAGCGGTCCGGTAAGCAGGACCGACCACCTCCAGGGGAGAAACCAAGCAGATGCCGCCAAAGGGCCGTACTGCCGGCGCCAAGAAGGTGCGCCGCAAGGAAAAGAAGAACGTCGCTCACGGGCACGCCCACATCAAGAGCACGTTCAACAACACCATCGTCTCGATCACCGACCCGTCCGGCAACGTGATCTCCTGGGCCTCGGCCGGCCACGTCGGCTTCAAGGGCTCCCGGAAGTCCACGCCGTTCGCCGCCCAGATGGCCGCGGAGAACGCCGCGCGTCGTGCCCAGGAGCACGGCATGCGGAAGGTCGACGTCTTCGTGAAGGGCCCCGGCTCCGGCCGGGAGACCGCGATCCGCTCCCTCCAGGCCACCGGCCTCGAGGTGGGCTCGATCCAGGACGTCACCCCGACCCCGCACAACGGCTGCCGCCCGCCCAAGCGCCGCCGCGTCTGAGCGAAGTGAAGTAGGAGACAAGAAACCATGGCGCGTTACACCGGGGCCGACTGCAAGCGTTGCCGTCGGGAGAAGCAGAAGCTCTTCCTCAAGGGAGCGAAGTGCGAGAGCGCGAAGTGCCCGATCGAGATCCGTCCTTACCCCCCGGGTGAGCACGGGCGCGGGCGCACCAAGGACAGCGAGTACCTGCTGCAGAAGCGTGAGAAGCAGAAGTGCGCGCGGATCTACGGTGTCCTCGAGAAGCAGTTCCGCGGGTACTACAACGAGGCCAACCGGCAGTCCGGCAAGACCGGTGAGAACCTGCTGCGCATCCTCGAGTCCCGCCTCGACAACGTGGTCTACCGGGCGGGCTTCGCCAAGTCCCGCGACCACGCCCGTCAGCTCGTCCGGCACGGCCACATCACGGTCAACGGCCGGAAGACCGACATCCCGTCCGCGCGGGTGTCGCCGAACGACATCATCGAGGTCCGTGAGTCCTCCCGCACCCTGACCCCCTTCCAGGTGGCCCAGGCGGAGGCCGGCGACAAGACCGTTCCGGCGTGGCTGGAGTCGATCCCGTCGAGCCTGCGGATCCTCGTCCACTCGCTGCCCGAGCGCCAGGTGATCGACACCCAGGTGCAGGAGCAGCTGATCGTCGAGCTGTACTCGAAGTGACCCGGGTGGGCGGGGTCGGCCGTTTCGGTCGGCCCCGCCCTTACCCTCGAAACATCGCTGTGTCGTCTGGTCCGGCATCAAATAGCGGGTGCCGGAGACTGGAGTCGTAACCCATGCTGATCGCTCAGCGCCCCTCCCTGACCGAAGAGGTCGTCGACGAGTTCCGCTCCCGGTTCGTGATCGAGCCGCTGGAGCCGGGCTTCGGCTACACCCTCGGCAACTCGCTGCGCCGGACCCTGCTGTCCTCCATCCCCGGCGCCGCCGTCACCAGCATCCGCATCGACGGCGTGCTGCACGAGTTCACCACCGTGCCGGGCGTCAAGGAGGACGTCACCGACCTGATCCTGAACATCAAGCAGCTGGTCGTCTCCTCGGAGCACGACGAGCCGGTCGTGATGTACCTGCGCAAGCAGGGCCCGGGTCTGGTCACCGCCGCCGACATCGCGCCGCCGGCCGGTGTCGAGGTGCACAACCCCGACCTGGTCCTGGCCAGCCTGAACGGCAAGGGCAAGCTGGAGATGGAGCTGACCGTCGAGCGCGGTCGCGGCTATGTCTCGGCCGTGCAGAACAAGCAGGTCGGCCAGGAGATCGGCCGCATCCCGGTCGACTCGATCTACAGCCCGGTGCTGAAGGTCACCTACAAGGTGGAGGCCACCCGCGTCGAGCAGCGCACCGACTTCGACAAGCTGATCGTCGACGTCGAGACCAAGGAGGCCATGCGGCCGCGTGACGCCATGGCGTCCGCCGGCAAGACGCTGGTCGAGCTGTTCGGTCTGGCCCGCGAGCTCAACGTCGACGCCGAGGGCATCGACATGGGCCCGTCGCCGACGGACGCGGCGCTCGCCGCGGACCTGGCGCTGCCGATCGAGGAGCTGGAGCTCACGGTCCGCTCCTACAACTGCCTCAAGCGCGAGGGCATCCACTCGGTCGGCGAGCTCGTCGCCCGCTCCGAGGCGGACCTGCTGGACATCCGCAACTTCGGTGCCAAGTCGATCGACGAGGTCAAGGCGAAGCTGGCCGGCATGGGCCTGGCCCTCAAGGACAGCCCGCCCGGATTCGACCCCACCACCGCGGCCGACGCCTTCGGCGCCGACGACGACGGCGACACCGGCTTCGCGGAGACCGAGCAGTACTAGACGCTGGCCGCTGCGCCCTGGCCACGGACCGCGGCGCGTGGCTTGGCCACGGTCCGCGGCCACGGCGACCGCCGGTCGCCTGCCGGTCGCCTGCCGGCGGCTTGGCCGGCGGCCTGCCGGCCTTCGGCCGGCGGCCGGGCTCGGGAGCGAAGCTCCCGGAGCCCGGCCTCGGCTACGGTCCGGCCGCCAGGCCGGGGCGGTGGCCACCGACACCGGTGCCTCGTACGGCCGGTGCGGAACGCCTGTGGCGAGGCTCGCCGCAGGCGCCCGGCGTTCGGGGAATCTCCCGGGCGTCATGACTGACGTCGGTACCTGACACGGCCGGCGCAGAACGACAGGAGAGAGATATGCCTACGCCCACCAAGGGCCGCAGGCTGGGCGGCAGCCCCGCCCATGAGCGGCTGATGATCGCGAACCTCGCCACGGCGCTGTTCGAGCACGGCCGCATCACCACCACCGTGGCCAAGGCCCGCCGGATGCGCCCCGTGGCCGAGCGCCTGATCACCAAGGCCAAGAAGGGCGACCTGCACAACCGTCGCCAGGTGATGCAGACGATCACCGACAAGAGCGTCGTCCACACGCTCTTCACGGAGATCGGCCCCAAGTTCGCCAACCGCCCGGGCGGCTACACCCGGATCACCAAGATCGGTCCGCGTCGTGGCGACAACGCCCCGATGGCCGTGATCGAGCTGGTGGAGGCCCTGACCGTGCAGCAGGCCGCTGTCGGTGAGGCCGAGGCCGCCACCCGCCGCGCGGTGAAGGAGGCCGACGAGGCCAAGGCCGACCTGTCGAAGGCGGACGAGGAGACCGAGGCCGTCAACGAGGCTGCCGATGAGGCCGCCGAGGAGACCAAGGACGAGTCGAAGGACGAGTCCAAGGACGCCTGATCTCGCCGAGTACCGTCCGTTGGGCCCGTTCCCCCTCCGGGGAGCGGGCCCGACGGCGTTCCTACAGGTCGAGCACCGCCTTGCCGGCTATCCGCCGGTCGAGCAGCTCCCGCGCCGCCTCGTCGATCCGCTCCCAGGGGCCGCGCCAGTCAATCTCGGGGGAGAGGCGGCCCGCGGCGACCAGGCCGAGCAGGGTGGCCAGGTCGGGGCCGACCTCCCGGACGTCGCCGAACGTGCTCATCGTCTTGGCGGGTCCGATGGAGAACAGCGAGTAGGGGGCGAAGACCGCCGGCTCGTCGGACGCCCAGCCGATGTTCTGGACGACGCCGCCCGGTGCGAGCAGCTCCCAGGCGGCGGCGAGCTGCGGTCCGCCGACCGTGTCGAGGATCAGGTCGACCGGCCGGTCGATCCCGTCGAGGCCCGAGACCACCTGGTGCGCGCCGAGCTCCCGCAGGCCCGCCGCGCGGGCCGCCGAGCCCACCGAGGCGATCACCCGCGCCCCGCCGAGCGCCGCGAGCTGGACGGCGTACCGGCCGACCCCGCCCGCCGCGCCGGTGATCAGGACCCGGCGGCCCAGGATGTCCCGGGCGCGCAGCGTCCGCAGCGCGGTGACGCCGGCCATCGGCAGGGCGGCGGCGTCGGCCGGGTCGACGCCGTCCGGCACCTCGGCCACCGCCGTGGTGTCCACGGCCATCCGCTCCGCCCAGGCGCCGGCGCCGAAGGCCGCGACCCGGGTCCCCACGGCGGGACCCGAGCCGTTCGCGGCGGCCCGCGCCACGACGCCGGCCGCGTCGTAGCCGTGCACGGTGCCGGGGGGACGCCGGCCGGCGAACTGGACCTCGCCCCGGTTGAGGGAGATGTGGGTGACGTCGATGAGCAGCTCGTGCGGGGCCGGCTCGGGCTCGGCGGCGGTGGAGAGCCGGAGCGAGCCGGGAGCGTCGGGGTCGACGAGGAGCGCGCGCATGGCGGAGGACCCTTCGGAGGAAGTAAGCGGACTGTCAGTCCGGTTGGTCGACGCACGGTAGCATAACCGGACTGCCGGTCCGAGTCGTCGTCCGTGAGGAGAGCCGCGATGCCCGAGCGTGCCGACGCGGCCCGCAACCGCCGTGCCGTGCTGGACGCCACCGAACGGCTCCTCGCCGAGGGCGGCGGCGACCATGTCTCGCTCGACCGGGTCGCCGCCCTCGCCGGCGTCGGCAAGGGCACCGTCTTCCGCCGCTTCGGCAGCCGCGCCGGCCTGCTCCAGGCGCTGCTGGAGGAGCGGTCCCGCGAGCTGCGCGAGGCCGTCGCCGAAGGGCCCCCGCCCCTCGGCCCGGGCGCGCCCGTCCGGGAGCGGCTGCTCGCCTTCCTCGACGGCCTCGGCGCCATCGCCGAGCGCAACGCCGTGCTGTTCGCCGCCCACGAGCAGGCGTGCGCGGAGGACAAGTACGCCGACCCCAGCTACCGCTTCTGGCACGCCCACCTGGCCGGCCTGATCGCCGCCGGCCGCCCGGACGCCGACGCGGACTTCCTCGCCCACGCCCTCCTCGCCACCTTCGACGGCGACCTCGTCCGCCACGTCACCACCCCGGAGGACCCCCGCCACTTCACCCGCTCCGTGCAGCGGCTGGCCCTGGCGGTGCTGGGGTCCGACTGAGGCCGCGTATGACGCTGAGGTTGTATGCTGGCAGAGTTATAACTGCCTGGTGAGAGGTGTCGCCTGAATGACCTGGGAGATCGTCGTCGTTGAACCGGCCCTGTCGTGGCTGCATGATCTCCGACGTACCGACCGTCTCACCCTGATACAGGTCAGCAAGGCGATCACCGCGTTGCAGGAAGAAGGCCCGGCCCTGGGCCGGCCGCTGGTGGACACGATCAAGGGCTCCGAGCTGCCGAATCTCAAGGAGTTGCGCCCGGGGTCGACGGGTGCGAGCGAGGTCCGCCTGCTGTTCGTCTTCGACCCTGTTCGACAGGCGGTGATTCTCGTCGGCGGCGACAAGGCGGGCAACTGGTCCGGGTGGTATCGGAAGGCCGTGCCGCTGGCAGAAGAGGCATACGCCCACCATCTGAAACGAATCGAGGGAGAGGCGGGAACGTGATGGCGCAGGACCACTCGAAGGACCCCCAGGCCGTGTCCTGGGAGAGGCTGAAGGAGGAGTTCCACTTCACCGAGGCCGAGAAGGAGGAGATCGAACGGGGCGCCCAGGTGATGATCACCGTCTCGCGCGTGCATCGGCTCGCCGAGCTTCGTAAGCGCCAGCACACCACGCAGGTGGAGGTCGCCCGAGCCATGGGCGTCACCCAGGCGCGGGTGTCCCGCATCGAGAAGGGACAGGTGGGGCGGAGCGAGGTCGAGACGCTCGCCGCCTATGTCAAGGCGCTCGGCGGCAAGCTGAAGCTCGTCGCCGACTTCGGGGACGAGTCGTACGTCGTCGGGTGACACCCGTCGCCGGTCGCCTGAAAAAAATCCGCGATTCGTTCGTGCGTCGTGTCGATCCGCGGCCTCCCCGTTCGACCTTGGGGTGAGAGGGTCGAAGGACGGCCCTCGGTGAGACGGAGGAGAGCGACGATGGCGAAGTACATGCTGATCATGCGGGGCACCGACGAGTCCAACGCCAAGATGATGGAGACGCCCTTCGAGGAGATGCTGGAGCTGGTGGGCCGCTTCAACGACGAGCTGATCAAGGCCGGCGTGCTGGTCGCCGCCGAGGGTCTTGACGACCCGTCGAAGGGCGTGGTCGTCGACTACAGCGGCGAGACGCCGGTCGTGACCGACGGCCCCTACGGCGAGACCAAGGAGCTGTTCGGCGGCTTCTACATCCTGGAGGTGGCCTCCAAGGAGGAGGCCGTCGAGTGGGCCAGGCGCATGCCCGCCATCCCCGGCGCCAAGTGCGAGATCCGCCGGGTGCCGAGCATCGACGAGTTCCCGCAGGACAACGAGTGGATCATCAAGGAGCGGGCATGGCGCGAGCGGACCGGTCAGCTCTGACGCCGATGCCGGTCGACGACGGCCCGCCGGTCACCGAGTCGGCGCGGCGGGCGGTCGAGGCCGTCTGGCGGATCGAGTCACCGAAGATCATCGGCGCCCTGGCCCGTTACACCGGGGAGTTCGCCCTCGCCGAGGACGTCGCGCAGGAGGCGGTGGCGGAGGCGCTCGTCACCTGGTCCCGCGACGGCGCCCCGGCGAACCCGGTGGGCTGGCTGCTCGCCACCGCGCGCCGGCGCGCCATCGACGGCTTCCGCCGCCGGTCCGCCCTCGACGAGCGCTACGCGCACCTCGCCGGCCAACTGGGGGAGGGGCAGGCCAGCTCGGGCGCGCTCGTCCCGCCCGAGCGCTCCGACGACCTGCCGTGGGACCCGGACCGGGTCGACGACGACGTCCTCGCGTTGATGTTCGTCGCCTGCCACCCGGTGCTCGCGCCCGAGGCCCGCGTCGCCCTGACGCTGCGCACGGTCGGCGGCCTGTCGAGCGAGGAGATCGCCCGCGCGTTCCTGGTGCCTGTGCCGACCGTGCAGGCGCGGATCACCCGGGCGAAGAAGACGATCGCGGCGGCCGGCGTGCCGTTCGAGCTGCCGCCGGCCGAGGAGCGGCGCGAGCGCCTCGGCGGCGTCCTGAGCGTGCTGTACGTGATCTTCACGGAGGGCTCGACGGCGACCGGCGGCGACCGGCTGCTGCGGCAGGAGCTCGCGTACGAGGCGATCCGGCTGGCCCGGATGCTGTCCGCGCTGCTGCCCGACGAGCCGGAGGTGCACGGCCTGTTGGCGCTGTGCGAGCTGACGGCCGCGCGCTTCCCCGCCCGCGTCGGGCCCGACAGCGAGGCGGTGCTCCTGGAGGACCAGGACCGGCGCCTGTGGGACCGGTCCGCCATCCGGCGCGGCCTCGCGGCCCTCGGCCTGGCGGGGGCGCGCGGGCGAGGGCTCGGCCCCTACGGGCTCCAGGCGGCCATCGCCTCGTGCCACGCGGCGGCGCCCTCCGTCGCGGAGACCGACTGGCAGCGGATCGTGCTCCTCTACGAGGCGCTGGGCCGGGTCGCCCCCTCACCCGTCGTCGAACTCAACCGGGCCGTCGCGGTCGCCATGGCCGAGGGACCCGACGAGGCGCTGGCCCTCGTGGACGAACTGGCCGTCTCCGGACGGCTCTCCGGCTCCCACCTGTTGCCGAGCGTGCGCGGCGAACTGCTCACCCGGCTCGGCCGCCCGGTGGAGGCGCGGGCCGAACTGGAGCTCGCCGCCCGGCTGTGCGGCAACGCGCGCGAGCGGTCCGTGCTGCTGCGCAAGGCCGCCGCCCTGGACTGACATCCGGTCAGGGGGAGCGCCGGCGCCCGCCCTCAGGGGAGGGGAGCGGGCACCGGCGCGTTCGGGGGGTGTTCGAGAGCGTATCCCTGCTGCTTTTCTCTTGTAAAGAATGGGCGTCAGGCTTTCTTGCTGCCTCGACACGGGTGTCGAGAACGAAAGCTCAAATCTTCCTCAAGAGCAGGTACTTTGTCGTGAAGGTGGTATCTCGTCGGTGCTGGGTGATCATCCCCTATTGCAGAATAGCGAATTCGCGATAGGGAATTTCGGCTAGCGGTCCGGCCCCTGGTCGGCGAGCCGGGCACCCCGGCTGTCGGCGATGCGGAGGATGTCGGAGAGCGAGGTCGCGGACCGCTGAAGGGCCACCCGCAGGGTCAGGGGGCCGGCGGTGGGAACGCCGAGGACGCGCTCGGCGTGCGCCAACGCGTTCGCGCCGAGTCGCAGTTGATCCTCCTCGGCCCGGTCCGCGATCAACGCGAGCCGGCCGGGATCGCCCTCGTCGCCCCTGAGGTAGCACGGCTTGCCCTCCGGCGACTCCCACGGCAGCAGCCGCAGGCTCGCGTCCGACAGCGGGCGGTCACGGTCTCGGTCGTAGCTCATCTGACCTTTTGCTCCCTCACGTTCGTGGCAGGTGAGGCCCTATTGCGCTGCGTGGCCCCACGCTCACAGACTGCCGTCATCGCGCCGCGGGTGGAAGCCGTGGGGACCTTCCACGGGCGCTGTCAAGACGGGAGTTCCGGACCATGGCCAACGATGCGACCGAGCCGATGATGACGCGCCGCAAGTACGGCGAGGAACTGCGACTGCGGAGGGAGGCCGCCGGCCACACCCAACTCTCCCTCGGCGAGGCGGTGATCGTCTCGCCCTCGATGATCGCCCACATCGAGGCGGGCCGAAGGCGCCCGCGCCTGGAGGACGCCAAACGGCTGGACAAGGAGCTGAACGCGAACGGCTTCTTCGAGCGGTGGCTCCCGACGCTGGACGAGGCCCAGTTCGCCCCGCACTTCGCGGAGGCGGCGGAGTCGGAGAAGCTGGCGGAGGTGATCGAGGAGTACGCGATCGGGGCGGTACCCGGACTGTTGCAGACGGCGGACTACGCCCGGGCCATCACCCTGGGATACGAGCCCAACATCGCGGCCAAGGAACTTGACCAGCGCGTCGTCAACAGGACCGGCCGGGCGCGGATTCTCGACAACCCGACGAAACCACGGATGTGGGCCATCCTGAACGAGGCCGTGCTGCGTACCGTCGTGGGCGGCCCGGAGGTGATGGCCCGGCAGCTTCGTCATATCGCCAAGCTGGTGCACGCCGGCCGTGTCCAGGTGCAGGTGTTGCCGTTCTCCTCGGGTGCGCATCCGTTCATGAACAGCAAGTTGAAGCTCATGCGTTTCGCGGACAGCCCCGACGAGGCCTACTTCGAGGTTCTCTACAGCGGTGCGCTGACCGATGAACCGACCATCGTGAAGCGATACCAGGACGCCTATGATCTGGCCAGGGCCGCCGCGCTCCCGCTGACGGCGTCCCTGGAGCTGATCGAGTCGGTGGCGGAGGAATACGAGAATGCGATGCAGGAGCATCCCTGACGCGTCCGCGATCCCGGCGTGGCGCAAGTCCAGCTACAGCGGTGGGGACGGCGGCGACTGCGTTGAGGTGGCCGAGTCCGCGTGGCGCCGGTCGAGTTACAGCCTCGGCGACAACGGCAACTGCCTGGAGGTCGTCGACGGCTTCCCCGGCGCTGTCCCCGTCCGGGACAGCAAGAATCCGACCGGGCCCGCGCTCCTCGTGCCCTCGGGGAGTTGGGCCGGGTTCGTGGCGGCGGTGCGCGCCGGTTCGTTCTGAGCGAGCACGGTCCGCGGCGGTGACGCCGCGGTCCCGGGTACACAACGGGGGATCGAGTAGCAGTGGCGCGGGCGTCTGACTGGAGTCCGGTCGACATGGACCGGGACCCGACGCCGGGGTATCCGGACGAGGTGCGCGAACTTGCGGACCAACTCCAGTACTTCGCCGACGAGGTCGGCGTGGCGCTGGGGCGGATCCGCGGCATGGCAGAGGAGCGGGCGGTCCTGGCGTGGGCGGGGCGGTCGGCCGAGGCGTTCCGGTCCGAGTTCGACGGCGTGCCGGGCAACTTGGAGAAGCTCCAGACGTCGTACGACATGGCGGCGCAGGCATTGCAGTCGTACTGGCCGAAGTTGGAGACGGCGCAGGGCATGGCGGACCGGGCGCTGGACCGGGCGATCGCCGCGCAGGCCGACTTGTCCGCTGCCCGGGCGGCGTTATCCGACGCGCAGGACTGGGTCTCCCGGGCAGGTGCCGAAGCGGAACGCTTGGAAGAACAAAGCGAGCGCCGAAACGTGGAGCCTCCCTCGGAGGCGGAGGTCCGCGCGGCCACCCGCGACCGTACCGCCGCGAACGAGGCGGCCTCCTCCGCGCGCTCGCGCGTCGAGGACGCCGAGGAGGCGCTGTCCGCCGCCCGCGAACTCGCCCAACAGGCCAAGGAGATGCGCGAGGAAGCGGCGCGGGCCTGTGCGTCCGAGATCGACGAGGCGTCGGACGCCGGTATCCAGAACCGGCGGTGGTGGGAGGACGCGATCCACTGGGTGTCGGAGAACTGGGACACCATCGTGGAGATCTGCAAGGTCGTCGTCGCCGTCCTCGGCATCGTGGTGATGATCATCGGCGGGCCGTTGGCCTGGGTCGTCCTCGCCGCGGCGCTCGTCGTCCTCGCCGACACGCTCTACGACTTCGCACGGGGCCGAGCCACCCTCCTCGACGTCGCCTTCGCCGCCCTCGACTGCATCCCGGGCATGAAGGGTCTCACCACCCTCGGCGGCCTGGCCGCAGGCTTCCGCCGCCTCGCTAGCGGTGGTCTGCGGGGCATGGCCCAGACAGTTCGCCAGACAGGTGGCTCGCTCCGCCGGGTCCGGGGTAGCGCTGACTTCGAGTACGAGTGGGCCGACGACGCGTACGATGCCATTCGTCGATCTGACGATGTCGACGCCGTGGCGAGCACGGCCGCCGAGTACGGGTTCACGCGGGACCAGATCGCGCAGATCAAGTCGCATGTGTTCGAGGAGGAACACCTGCTCGATGCCCACGTCGGCATGGGCTACCCGGCGGAGATGGGGAGGTTCGACTCCAACCCACGGATGGCCGAGGCATGGGACCGTCTCAGGAACGGAGATCCGCATCCGGCGGATATCGACCTTCTCCGGCATGAGCTCTACGAATCCAACTACATGAGGGACACCGGCAACCCGAGTTACAGTGAGGCGCACCGCGCGACCAACGACGCGGGCTTCACGTGGGACGAGGAAGCTGCCGCCCGAGACGGACGCGGTTTCCGTCGCTGACCTGGAGAACCACCGTCATGATGTCGTTTCTCGCGAAGCTCCTCAATGGTGCGGACGAGCCCTATCTCTACCGTGTCCATCTGGACGGCGGCGAACGGATCAGCCATCTGCTGTTCGCCCCCAAGGCGGGCGTCATCGTCTCTGCCACCGAATCAGGCGAGGCGGACGGACACAGGAAGCTGTTCCTGGACAGTGGGGAGTTGGCGCCGCCCACCTTCGAGGGGGAGACGGACTTCGAGCGGGGCGATGCGGGGCTCAGTCGGGAGGAGTTCTCCAGGGTGGCCCTGAACATCCGCAGGGAGTGGATGAAGAGGGGGGAGCCGCCGGCCGCGGTGGTCAGGACGTACGGCTGACGGCATGAAGGACCGTGACGTGGCGTCGTGCCGGGCCTGCGAGCGATTTGTGCTGCAGATTCCCGGGTGGACCACGTTCGTCCAGAGCTACTGGTTGCTGCGGGCCGACTGGCGAGCGGAACCGGGTTTCTTTCACGGTGCCCTGCATTTCTCGTGCCTGTCGGGTTGGGAACACGAGGAGGCCTTTCGGCGGGAGCTCGTGGAGATCCTCACCGGGCGCGGCCGCCCGATCACCGTCGAGGCCGAGGACGGTGCGCACGTGCTGGAGCAGCCCGGCCTCTACTACAGCGAGCTGGTCCACCAGGACGGGGAATGGTCGATCCACCGCAACACATCCACTGACCGTTGGCTCATCCTGAGTCGTCGAGGGCCGTGGTTCTTCCTCGACGCCCGGCAGTTGGACGCGCTCGCGCAAGGGCTGCCGGCGCGGGCCGACGAGGGTGGGGAGCGGGTGAGGCTGCCGGAGGGGCTGGAACTGGAAATCGATTCGGCGTCCCTCGCGGGACTGCTCGACGCGCTGGCGATTCGTGATCGCTATCCCGGCCTCCTGGAGCACGGCTCGCCGGATTACCAGGTCTGGGGGTATTTCCCGAAGAAGCGAGGGCTCGCATACTCGGTCGCGGTCGATCTTCCGCTTCCCCGCTCGGCGGCTGAATTCCTGGCCGGCTACGCGCGCGAGTACGAGCCGATCCGTTTCGACGAGCCCGGGTAGCGTTACGGCGGTAGGTCCGCCTCCTCGTCGGGGACCCAGCGGAGCACGTCGCCCGGTTGGCAGTCGAGCGTGCGGCAGATCGCGTCGAGCGTCGTGAACCTGACCGCCTTGGCGCGGCCGTTCTTCAGCACCGCCACGTTGGCCGGCGTGATGCCGACGGCCTCGGCGAACTCGCCGACGGACATGCCGCGTCGGGCGAGCAGCAGGCCGAGGTCGACGACGATCGCCATCAGACGACCTCGGCCATCTCGGTCTGCAGGTCCGTCGCCTTGCGCAGCAGGCCCCGCATGACGACGACCAGCATGACGAACGCCGCCCCCACGCCGACGCACGCCGTCGCGCCAAGGAGCGCGCTGATCGCGTTCATGCCGTCGTCCGGTTCGGGGATCTCGGCTAGGAAGAGGTGTCCGGTGACGCCGAGCGCGAGCAGCGTCGCGACGGCCGAGGCGCCGATGACGACGTCGACCCAGCGGAAGGCGCGGGGCGTGAAGATCGCCTCGCGTTCGACCATGGAGAGCAGCATCCACACGGCGCCGAGCGCGACCTGGACGCAGGCGACGCCGAGGATCGCGACCGTCACGTAGGGGACGGCGAAGGGCTCGTAGGGCGGGAAGCGGTCGACCTCGTCGGCCGCCGTCGTCGGTATGACCACGAGCTGTCCGAAGAGGCCGGCCAGGATCGCGAAGGCGATGCCGACCCGCAGCGCGGCGATGAAGAAGCGATGCACCTGTCGATCATCGATAGATTTCGATCGAAAGTCAATCGACGGCCGTGGTGAACTCCTCGACGCCCAGCACCCGCAGCAGGTCGAGCCGCTCGCGGGCCCCGGCGTCCGCCGGGGTGAGCACCACCAGCGTCTCGCAGTCCAGGAGCAGCCGGCCCACCCGCGGGTGCGGCACGGTCTTCCGGTCGGCCCGCCTGACCGCCACCTCGTCGTCCGCCCAGCGGCGGCGGAAGTCGGCGCTCGCGGCCCGCAGCCGGTCGACCAGTTCGGTGACCGTGGGGTCGCCGGCCCGTCACCGCCGGTGCTCCGGGTCGGCGGCCTCCCACAGGCGGCGGCCGACCAGCAGCCACAGCAGCCAGCCGGCGGCGACGAACCCGGCCATGCCGACGGCCGTGTTGGCGGCCAGCTCCGGCAGCGGCGTCGGCGCCAGGGTGACCTTGTCGACCCAGTAGGGGCCGCCCCACGTCCAGTCCATCGGGGCGCCCTCGACCAGGTGGACCCAGATCGACCAGCCGAAGATCCGGCAGGCGCCGTAGACGAAGTAGGCCCGGTACAGGGCCAGCAGGACCCGGTCGGACAGGTGGAGCCGGCGGCGGAGCCAGCCCCAGGCGGGATCGGAGGTGACGACCTCGTCGAAGAAGTACCGGGCGCGCAGGGCCTTGAAGCCGAGCAGGGCGAGGGTGAGCCAGAAGAGGTCCCAGACCAGGCCGAGGCTGCCGTAGTACGCGGCGGCGTCGCCGTAGCGGCCGGCCTGGGCGGCGTAGGCCCACATGCCGGTGCTGTACTGCTGGGTGGTGAAGGGGAAGAACAGCATCGTGCCGACGCTGTCGAAGACGTCGGTGAGGACGTGCGCCGACGTGCCGACGAAGAGGCCGAGCGCCCACTCGCGGCTCCTGAAGACCCACAGCGTCAGCAGGCCGAGGACGACGGCGAACATCAGCGAGTGCGTGAACCCGGCGCCCGGCCAGCCGCGGTGGTACTCCCACGGGTCGTCGGGCCTGATGACCAGGTTGCCCAACTCGATGCCGTAGACCGGCAGCTTGGTCAGCATGTCGGGGGCCAGGCAGCCGGTGAGGATCGCCAGGAAGGACGCCTTGGTCTTCACGTGCCGGTGCAGCAGGTAGCTCTCCAGCTCGTGCGCGGCCCAGCTCACGCGTCGCTCCCCCCGCGGACGCGGTCGCCGACGAAGCCGGCCGCCGCGACGCACAGCACGCAGATCGCGGGCCCCACCAGCCAGTTGAGCACCGGCGTGGTCCACAGCGCCCCGCCGCCGACGAGCACGAGCCCCGCGAGACCGTAGCCGACCACCTCGGCAGGACCCGTGGTGTGTGGCTGCTCGGCGGCACCCCTCTGCTCCGGCCTGATCTCCGTCGCGGTCATGACGCGCCTCCCCGTTCCTCGCAGTGCGACGAGGCGGAAGCATACTCGATATATACCGAGTATGTTGCCTGGGTGGTCCGGCGTGGGGTTCGGTGGGCCCATGCGTCAAAGGGGGCGGTCATGAGTTACGGCGTTATGGCGTTCGCCGCCGACCTGGAGTGGTTCCGCGGGATCCTGGGCTGCGGAGATCGAGCGATCGTCGACAGCGACCTTGCCTCCTGGGCGGACCAGCTCGACGAGATCGACCGCTCCCTCGGCCTCACGCCCGAGGCAGGGTGCAGGCTCGCGTACGAGCGCATGATCATGGGCGGAGAGCAGGTCGGCCACCCGGCCACCTACGGCTACTGCTTCGAGCTCTTCTGCATGCGACTCGCGACGTACCTGCCGAACGACCACTGGTCGGGCATGGACAGCCGTTGGTTCGGCGCGGTGCGCGACGCCCTGCGGGAGGGCGGGGTGCCCGACTTCGATCCCGCGAGCCTGATCCGCAACGGACCGGGCGTCCCGCTGCCGCGCATCGCGGACTTCCCGCGCATCGGACACGTCCCCCGCGAGCGGGTCCCCGCGCTGAGGCGGGAGCTCGACGGCCTGAACCCCGACGCCGTCGCCGACCCGGACGCGTTGGAGGCGATCCGGCAGATGCGGGACTGGCTGTGGGCGTGCGAGGAGGGCGGTCGGTCCCTGATCTGCTTCTACCACTGACCTCGCTGCCGCGTCCGTTACGGTCGAGGGCTCGGTGAGGGGTGCTGTCGAGTGGCGGATCTCGCGGGATGTCGTTCTGAGAGGATCGGGGCGTGAGTGACGAGGTACAGGCCGGGCACGTCCGCGTGCGGCTCGATCTTTCGTACAACGGGCACGACTTCTCCGGCTGGGCCCGGCAGGAGGGGCTGCGGACCGTGCAGGGCGAGCTCGAGGAGGCGCTGCGGGTCGTGACGCGTTCGCCGCGCCGGTTCGAGCTGACCGTGGCCGGGCGGACGGACGCCGGCGTGCACGCGCGCGGCCAGGTGGCGCACGTCGACCTGCCGGAGGCGGTCTGGCTCGAACAGCGGGACCGGCTGGTGCGGCGGCTGGCCGGGCGGCTCCCGAGCGACGTGCGGGTGTGGCGGGCCGAGGCGGCGCCCCCGCACTTCAACGCGCGGTTCTCGGCGATCTGGCGGCGCTACGCGTACCGGGTCAGCGACCACCCGGGCGGCGTCGACCCGCTCCAGTACGCGTCCGTGCTGTGGCACAACTGGCCGCTGGACGTGGCCGCGATGAACGAGGCGTCGTCACGCCTGCTCGGCGAGCACGACTTCGCCGCGTACTGCAAGAAGCGCGAGGGCGCGACGACCATCAGGACGCTGCGCGCGCTGCGCTGGGAACGGCGGCCCGACGGGGTCGTCGAGGGCACCGTGGAGGCGGACGCGTTCTGCCACAACATGGTCCGCTCGCTCGTCGGCGCGCTGCTCTTCGTCGGCGACGGCCACCGCCCGCCCGACTGGCCGGGCAAGGTGCTCGCCGGGCGGGTCCGCGACTCGGCGGTGCACGTGGTGCGGCCGCACGGCCTGACGTTGGAGCGGGTCGCCTACCCGCCGGACGACCAACTGGCCGCCAGGAACCGGGAGGCGCGCAACGTCAGGACCCTCGCCGGGGGGTGACCCGGGCGCCCGCGCGGGCGTGGACGCGGTAGCGGCCCGGCGCCCGGCCACGGGCGCGAGTGAAGGCGCGGCTGAAGGCGGGAACCGAGCCGTACCCCACGGCGGCCGCGATCTCCTCGACGGAGTCGTCCGTGTCGCGGAGCCGGACGGCTGCCAGGTCCATCCGCCACTGCGTCAGGTACGCGGCCGGGCTCTGCCCGATGGCCGCCGGGAAACGCCGCGCGAGCGTCGCGCGTGAGGCCGCGATCGCGGCCGCCAGCGTCGCCGTCGTCCAGGGCCGTGCGGGGTCCCCGTGGATGAGCTCGAGCGCCCGGCGGACGATCGGATCGCCGAGCATGCCGAGCCAGGTCCCGCGCTGCTCGGCCGGCCGGGTGGCCAGCCAGGCACGGAGCAACTGGATCAGCATGATGTCGACGAGGCTGTTGAGCACGGCCGTCGTCGCGATCCCCGGCTCGGCCAGTTCGCGGCCGAGCATGCGCACGGCGTCGTCGAAGCAGGTCGCCCCCGTGTCGGCACTGACGTGCACGAGGTCGGGAAGCGTGCCGAGCAGCCGGGTGCGCACCGCGGGATCGCAGTCGTAGTGCATGGTGACCATCCGCGTGCGCACGGGCGGCGAGCCGAGCCTGACCACCTCGTCGGTCGCGCGTTCGGGCGCCGCCACCCCGTCGCACGCCTCCGCCTCCGTCCCGGGGGCGTCGCCCAGGCTGTGCCGCGTCCCGGCCGACAGCAGGACGACGTCACCCGTGGCCAACTCCCGTGGCTCACGGCCCGCGACGGTGAGCCACGCGCTGCCCGAGGTGATGGCGTGCAGCGCCGCGCCGGGACGGTCGTCCAGGGTCATCGCCCAGCGTCCGCCCGCTTCGATCCGGGTGCCGAGGGTGCCTCGGACGCCGGAGACCGAGAGCACGTCGGTCAGTGGATCCATGCGGCGATCGTAGCGGTGCGGCGCGCCACCCGCTGAGGCAGACGGACAAGGATCTGAGTCAGGAGAGCATCGACTGGCGCATCTGACCCTCTGTAGGTTCTTCATGCCCGGGTGGACCGGGAGGATCCTCAAGGAGAGGCGAGAGACATGCGACTGCACGGAGCCACCGCCCTCGTCACCGGAGCCGGCCGCGACCTCGGCCGCCACTTCGCCGAGCAGCTGCTGCGCCGGGGCGCCGCGAAGGTGTACGCCACCGCCCGGCGTCCGGAGCTCGTCGACGTTCCCGGCGCCGAGGTGCTGGCGCTCGACGTCACCGACCCGGCGTCCGTCGCGGCGGCCGCGGCCGCCGCCGGCGACGTCGACCTGCTGGTCAACAACGCCGGGATCTCGTCGGGCGTGAACCTCGTCGACGGAGACCTCGACACGATCAGACTGACCCTCGACACCCACGTCTACGGGACCCTCGCCGTGATCCGGGCCTTCGCCCCCGTCCTCGCCGGGAACGGCGGCGGCGCCATCCTCAACGTCCTGTCGGTCCTGTCCTTCCAGAGCCTCGTCGGCAACAACGCGTACGCCGTCGCCAAGTCCGCGCAGTGGAGCCTCACCAACGGCGTCCGGCTCGAACTCGCCGCCCAGGGCACCCTCGTCACCGGCCTGGTGTTCGGGCCGACGGCCACCCGGACCATGAAGGAGTACGCGACCGAGGCACTGGGGGGCGGTGCGCTCCCGGACGGCATGCTGAACGACCCCGTCGACATCGTCCGCACCGCCCTCGACGGGGTCGAGGCCGGGAAGATCGAGATCCTCGCCGACCGCTACGGCGCCGCCGCGAAGGCATCGCTCGCCGGCGACCCCCGCCCCTTCACGCTGGAGCCGGCGTCCGCCGCGTGACGGCCCCGGCGGTCAGCGGTTGTTGCGCTCCTCGACGATGGCCGCGGCGGACGCGGACGCCTGGGCCTCGCCGCGCTGGATGATGCGGGCGAAGGCGTGGTCGTTGCCGTCCCGCGCGGCCTGCTGGGCGGGGGTGCCCTCGCCGCTGTCGGGGGAGCCGTCGCTGTTGCCGGCGATGGTGAAGTAGGTGTAGCGGCCGACCTGGTTGGTCGTGGTGCGGCAGCCGCCGCGCTGGCAGAACGACGGGGCGTCGCCGCCGGTCAGCGGCTGCAGGTTGCCGGCCGCGGCCTCCCGGGCCGCGATCGCGTCCTCCTCGGTGGGGAACTGGGCGACGCCCACGGTGACCGCCACGCCCTCCGCCGTGTAGGTGGCGCGCAGCAGGGTGGCGCAGCCGTTGTCGGTGAGCGCGGTGGCGAGGTCGTCGGAGACGGCGCCGGCACAGCCCTCGGTCGCGTCGGAGGCGGCCAGCGCGTAGGGCCGGCCCTCTATCTCCATGGCGCCGCCGAAGAACGAGTCCTGCTCGAACGGCGCGATGTCCTTGTCGGCGTCGGAGATGAACTCCCGGGGCTGGGGGAGCGGGGGCAGGGTCGTCTCCTCGAACGTGCGGTCGTCGCTCGGACCGTCCGACGGCTCGGCGGGCAACTCGCCGGAACCCGGGTCCTCGGTCGCGGTGTCGCCGCCGTCACCCCCCTGGTTGACGATGGCGAGCGCGACCACCGTGCCGACGGCCGCGGCGGCGAGCGCGCTGCCGATGATGACCCACCAGCGCTTGCGGGCCCGCTTCTGCTCGGCGTCGGCCGCGAGCCTGTTCCAGTCCGGCGTGTTCGAACCCCCGGGAACCCACTGGGGTCCCCCCTGCCCGTAACTCATGGGCGGAAGTGTAGAGGGGGACCCCGCGGCTCGGTCAGCCCGCGGGCCCACGGAGAGCGGCGGCCGAGGGGAAAACCGGTGGGGCCTGGGAGCGGTGGGCGGCAGACTGGCCGGCATGGGACATGTGGAGGTCGCGCACCTGGAGTACCGGCTGCCGGACGGGAGGGTGCTGCTCGACGACGTGTCCTTCCGGGTCGGGGAGGGGGAGGCCGTCGCGCTGGTCGGGGCCAACGGGGCCGGGAAGTCCACGCTGTTGCGGCTGGTCGCCGGCGAGCTGCGGCCGGTGGGCGGCAGCGTCGCGGTCAGCGGTGGGCTCGGCGTGATGCCGCAGTTCGTCGGGTCCGTGCGGGACGAGCGGACCGTGCGTGACCTGCTGGTGTCGGTGGCGCAGCCCGGGATCCGGCGGGCCGCGGCCGCCGTGGACGCGGCGGAGCTGGCGGTGATGGAGCGGGACGACGAGGCCGCGCAGCTGGCGTACGCGCAGGCGCTCGCCGACTGGGCCGAGGCCCGCGGCTACGAGGCCGAGACCGTCTGGGACATGTGCACGACGGCCGCGCTCGGGACGCCGTACGAGAAGGCGCAGTGGCGGCTGGTGCGCACGCTCTCCGGGGGCGAGCAGAAGCGGCTCGTGCTGGAGGCGTTGCTGCGCGGCGGCGACGAGGTGCTGCTGCTCGACGAGCCCGACAACTACCTGGACGTGCCGGGCAAGCGCTGGCTGGAGGACCGGCTGCGCGAGACCCGGAAGACCGTGCTGTTCGTCTCGCACGACCGCGAGCTGCTGGCCCGCGCCGCGCGCAAGATCGTCAGCGTGGAGCCGGGGCCGGCCGGCTCGGACGTCTGGACGCACGGCGGCGGCTTCGGGACGTACCACGAGGCGCGGGAGAAGCGGTTCGAGCGGTTCGAGGAGCTGCTGCGGCGCTGGGAGGAGAAGCGGGCCCAGCTGAAGCGCCTGGTGGCCGACCTGCGGCAGTACGCGGCGCGCAGCGACGAGATGGCCTCCCGCTACAAGGCGGCGCAGACCAGGCTGCGGAAGTTCGAGGAGGCCGGGCCGCCGCAGCGCCCACCGCGCCGGCAGGACATCAGGATGCGGCTGCGCGGCGGCCGCACCGGGCTGCGGGCCGTGACCTGCGAGGGGCTCGGGCTGACCGGCCTGATGCGCCCGTTCGACCTGGAGGTGTTCTACGGCATGGGGGCACCTCCCAGCCCGCCAGGGCTGGGGGAGGGTCGCCGTGCTGGGCTCCAACGGCTCGGGCAAGTCGCACTTCCTGCGGCTGCTCGCCGGCGAGGACGTGGCGCACACGGGCACGTGGAAGCTGGGCGCGCGCGTCGTGCCGGGGCACTTCGCGCAGACCCACGCGCACCCCGAGCTGCTCGGCCGGACCCTGCTGGACATCCTGTGGACCGAGCACGCCAGGGACCGCGGCGCCGCCACCTCGGCGCTGCGCAGGTACGAGCTGGACCGGCAGGCGGAGCAGCCGTTCGACCGGCTGTCCGGCGGGCAGCAGGCGCGGTTCCAGATCCTGCTGCTGGAGCTGACCGGCGTGACGGCGCTGCTGCTCGACGAGCCGACGGACAACCTGGACCTGGAGAGCGCGGAGGCGCTCCAGGAGGGGCTCGAGGCGTTCGAGGGCACGGTGCTGGCGGTGACGCACGACCGGTGGTTCGCGCGCTCCTTCGACCGCTTCCTGGTGTTCGGCGAGGACGGCGTGGTGCGGGAGACGGCCGAGCCGGTGTGGGACGAGCGGCGGGTCGTGCGGGACCGGGGCTGAGGGGCGGGAGGGGGGCCGTTTTGACCCGTCCGTGGCACGGACGGTAGTCTGCCGAGTTGAAACTTATGCGTATGGCTTGCTCGATCTCACGTGAGGGGCCTGCGCCGGTCCACCAGGATGGTTGCCAGCGGCCAGCACCCGGTTTGCGTCACCGAGGTGTCGGCCTTCTCTGTTGTGATCGTCGGGTGGCCTTGTCAGGAATCATTCACGAAGAAGCGAAGGCTACGACCCGTGCGTACGTTCAGCCCCAAGCCCGGCGACGTCCAGCGTCAGTGGCACGTCATCGACGCGACCGATGTCGTGCTCGGCCGCCTGGCCTCCCAGGCCGCCACCCTTCTGCGGGGCAAGCACAAGCCGGTGTACGCGCCGCACGTTGACACCGGTGACTTCGTCATCATCGTCAACGCCGACAAGGTGCACCTGTCCGGCAACAAGCGGACCCAGAAGCTGGCCTACCGGCACTCCGGATACCCCGGCGGTCTGCGGTCCGTCCGCTATGGCGAGCTCCTGGAGAAGAACCCGGAGAAGGCCGTCGAGAAGGCCGTCAAGGGCATGCTGCCCAAGAACACCCTGGGCCGTCAGATGTTCTCCAAGCTCAAGGTGTACGCCGGCCCGGAGCACCCGCACAGTGCCCAGCAGCCGGTGCCGTTCGAGATCACCCAGGTCGCGCAGTAGTCCGGCCACCCCTAAGACGAGAGATATCTGAGGAGAATCGTGGCCGAGCCCACCCCTGAGACCCTTGACGCCGAGGTTCCCGAGGTCGAGGAGTACACGACCGAGAGCGCGCCCGAGCAGTTCGCCGCTGACGGCGAGACCGTCTCGGCCCGCTTCGGCGACCCGCTGCCGGGTGCCGGCACCGGGCGCCGGAAGAACGCGATCGCCCGCGTCCGGATCATCCCCGGCAGCGGCAAGTGGAAGATCAACGGGCGCACCCTGGAGAACTACTTCCCCAACAAGGTGCACCAGCAGTCCGTCAACGAGCCGTTCAAGATCCTCGAGCTCGACGAGCGGTACGACGTCGTGGCCCGCATCTCCGGCGGCGGCATCTCCGGCCAGGCCGGCGCGCTGCGGCTCGGCGTGGCCCGCGCGCTCAACGAGGCGGACGTCGACAACAACCGCGGCCCGCTGAAGAAGGCCGGCTTCCTGACCCGTGACGCCCGCGCGGTGGAGCGGAAGAAGGCCGGTCTGAAGAAGGCCCGCAAGGGAACCCAGTACAGCAAGCGCTGATCGCCGATCCGGCTGTTTGGCGGGTTTGCCCGGCTTTTCCCGGCGCCCCGGTGGCACGTCCGTGCCACCGGGGCGTTCCTTTTATAGGGTTAACGGGCTTGTGAACGGGCTTGTGTGAACATCTCGGAGGAACAACCGTGGGACGACTCTTCGGAACGGACGGGGTGCGGGGCGTCGCCAACGCCGATCTGACGGCCGAGATGGCACTCGGCCTGTCGGTCGCGGCGGCGACCGTCCTCGCGCGCGCGAGGAGCGTCAGCGCCACGGAGGGCGCCGGGGCCGGGCGGCCGACGGCGGTGGTGGGCCGCGACCCGCGGGCCTCCGGCGAGTTCCTGGAGGCCGCGGTCGTCGCCGGCCTGGCCAGCGCGGGGGTGGACGTGATCCGGGTGGGCGTGCTGCCGACCCCGGCCGTGGCGTACCTCACCGGCTCGCTCGACGCCGACTTCGGCGTCATGCTGTCGGCCAGCCACAACCCGATGCCGGACAACGGCATCAAGTTCTTCGCGGCCGGCGGGCACAAGCTGGCCGACGAGCTCGAGGACCGCATCGAGGCCGCCTACCACGACCACGCGCGCGGCGAGCCGTGGGCGCGGCCGATCGGCGCCGGCGTCGGCCGGGTCACCGACTACGACGAGGGCTTCGACGCGTACGTCTCGCACCTGGTGGGCGTGCTGCCCAACAAGCTGACCGGCCTCAAGGTCGTCATCGACGCGGCGCACGGCGCGGCCTCGCGGGTCGCGCCCGAGGCGTTCGCGCGCGCCGGCGCGGAGATCGTGACGATCGGCGCCGAGCCGGACGGCCTCAACATCAACGACGGCTACGGCTCCACGCACATGGCCGCGCTGCGGGAGGCCGTGCTCACGCACGGCGCCGACCTGGGTATCGCGGTGGACGGCGACGCCGACCGCTGCCTGGCCGCCGACGCGGCCGGCCGCGAGGTGGACGGCGACCAGATCCTCGCCGTCCTCGCCGTGGCCATGCGGGAGGCCGGCACGCTCACCGGCGACACGGTGGTGGCCACGGTGATGTCCAACCTCGGCTTCACGCTCGCCATGGAGCGGGAGGGCCTCCGACTGCGGCAGACGGCGGTCGGCGACCGCTATGTGCTGGAGGAGATGAAGCGCGGCGGCTACTCGCTCGGCGGCGAGCAGTCGGGCCACGTGATCGTCTCCGACCACGCGACGACGGGCGACGGCACGCTGACCGGCCTGCTGCTCGCGGCGCGCGTCGCCGCGACGGGGCGGCCGCTGGCCGAGCTCGCCGCGGTGATGGAACGGCTGCCGCAGGTCCTGATCAACGTGCCGGACGTGGACCGGACGCGGGTGAGGGAGTCGCGCGAGCTGGCCGAGGCGGTGACGGAGGCCGAGCGCCAGCTCGGCTCGACGGGCCGCGTCCTGCTGCGTCCCTCCGGGACCGAGCCGCTGGTCCGCGTCATGGTCGAGGCCGCCGACCCCGCCCAGGCCCGCACCATCGCGGCGGGCCTCGCCGACGCGGTCAAGTCAGCGCTGGGCTGACGCCAGGCCGGCCAGGGCCGCGCCCACCCACCCGCCCTCCGGGCGGGTGACGCGCGGAGCGCGGCCCCTCCCTGGCGGACTCCGCCCGCCAGCCCGCCGCGTCGCCGTGCGGGGGCCGCCGGCGGGCGCCAGCCCACCACGCGGCCGCCCGCGGGTGGCAAGCCGCCCTCCCGGGCGGGCCGCCGCGCGGCGGCCCTGGCGGGCCGGACGATGGACGGCGTTACCCCACGCTTCCGCTGCGCTCGGCCCGGGCCGGGCGCGACGGCGCGCTTCGCGCGGCTGTGCGCCCGGGCGGCGGCCAGGCCGCCGGCGGCAGCCCGCGCCGCCGCCCCTACCCGCGCGGAGCGCGAAAGGGCG
>NZ_JAVREM010000063.1:0-38395 GCF_031845425.1 Streptomyces millisiae | reverse complement strand
GGGCGAGGGGGTCGGGGTGGGCGGTGGTTCCGGTGGCGGGGTGGGACAACCCGGCGGCCACCAGGGCGGTAACGGGAGCCAGACGCAGAGGCAGATGCCGTGCCGGGCGCCCGCGCCCCCCTCGGGGTGGTCCGGCGGGCAGTGGTGGAACGACCGGGCGGCCGCCGGTTCGGCGGCCGCCGCGGGCGCGGCGGTACCGGCCGTGCCCGCGGCGGCCAGCAGCACGGCGACGCCGGCCCCGGCCAGGCGGGTGCGCTGCGCGAGGTTCACGGGGTGATCCTGCGCGCCGGGCGCGCGGCACACCGGACGGTCGCGTTGATTTCGCCCGATGGGGTGAAGTTCGGGGGCGGGAGGATTGCCCGCCGCCGTGTCGGTTCTGTCCGGCTCTCAGGCCCGCAGCAGCCGGGCCGGCTCGTCGAGCGCGGCCCGCACCGTGAACCCGGCCGCGCCGAGCAACGGCCCGTCAGGGCCCAGTGGCGAGGCGGTCACCGGCACCGGGGTGGCCCGCCCCCCGGCGGCCACGCTGGTGCGGCGGGCCAACTCGCGGTTCACCGGCGGCAACAGCCAGGGCGCGAGCATGGCCAGCGATCCGCCGATCACCACCTGCCGGGGATCCAACAGGTTGACCGTGCCGGACAGCGCGATGCCGAGCGCGGTGCCGGCCTGCCGCACCGCCCGCAGCGCACCCGCGTCGCCCGCCTCGCAGCGCGCCGTGAGGGCACCGAGCCGCACCCCCGGGCCCGGCTCGAGACCGGCGGCCCGCAGCACCGCCTCCTCGCCCGCGTAGGCCTCCAGGCAGCCGCGCCCGCCGCAGGAGCAGGGCCGGCCCTCGGGCCGCACCGGAACGTGCCCGAGCTCGCCCGCGAACCCGTGGGCGCCGCGCAGCAGTCGACCCTCGACCACCACCGCGGCGCCGATCCCGATCTCGGCCGACACGTGCACGAAGCTGTCCAGACCCTGGGCCGCGCTCGCCGACCACAGCTCGGCGAGCGCCCCGAGGTTGGCCTCGTTCTCCACCGTGACAGGCCCGAGGTCGCCGGGCAGCCCGGCCGCCAGGTCGGTGTCCCGCCAGCCGAGGTTGGGGGCCATCAGCAGCCGGGCGCGGTCCGCGGCCGGGTCGCGGGCCAGCAGCCCGGGGACGGCGACGGTCAGCCCGGCCGGCCGGAGACCGGCGCCGGCCGCGTCGCGCACGGCGGCGCGCAGCATCCCGGACAACGTGGCCAGCACGGCGGCCGGTTCGCTGCCCTGGTTGCGCACCTCCCGGCCGAGCCTGACCCGCACCCGGCCCCGCAGGTCCATGACGGCCACCGCCAGGTGGTCGACGCCGATCTCCGCGCCGACCCCGCACGGACCCCGGTCGGTCAGCACCAGCTGGGTGCCGGGGCGGCCGACCGCGCCCGACCGGCCGGGGCCGCGCTCGACCAGCAGTCCACCGCGCAGCAACTCGTCGACCAGGGTGGACACGGCGGCCCTGGTCAGCCCGATCCGGGTGGCGACCTCGGCCCGGGAGAGCGGCCCCTCCGAGGCCAGGGCGTGCAGCACCCGGGAGAGGTTGCGCTGCCGCATCTCGGACTGCGACTGGGGGGCTGGCTGGGCCATCGCGGATCCTCGTCACCCTCGGCGGCGTCAGCGGCGCCGGAGCAGCGCGTCGGCGTCGGTGAGCGTGGCGGCCAGCCGGTCGAGCGCGGCCTCGTCGCGGTCGACCGGATCGAACGCCGGGCCGGCCGTGGTGTCCCAGTCCCTGGCCACCGCCGCCGGATCCCGGCCCAGCAGCAGGCCGGCCGCCTGGGCGGCGGCGCCGAGCGCCACCAGTTCGTCGGCCACCGGCACCCGCACCGCTCGTCCGGAGAGTCGGCGCACGGTCTCCCGCCAGGCGGTACCCCGGGCGCCGCCGCCGATCAGCACGATCGGCTCGGCCGGGTCGGCGTCCTCGTCGAGGACCAGGTCGAGCGCGCGCAGCAGGGCGAAGACGGCGCCGTCGTAGGCGGCCTGGAGCAGCTGCCCGGCCGAGGTGTCGTGGCGCAGGCCGTGCACGAGCCCGGACGCGTAGGGCAGGTTGGGGGTGCGCTCGCCGTCCAGGAAGGGCAGCACCACGGCCTCGCCACCGGGCTCGACGGACTCCCGGTCGCGGCCGAGCAGGGCCGCGATCCGGTCCACGGCCTGGGTGCAGTTGAGGGTGCAGGCCAGCGGCAGCCAGCCGCGCCAGGCGTCGGCGAAGCCGGCGACGATGCCGCTGGCGTCGGTCGGGCGGCGCTCGCTGACGGCGTAGACGGTGCCGGAGGTGCCCAGGCTCAGGGCCGGTCGGCCGGGCGCCAGGCCGAGGCCGAGGGCGCCGGCCATGTTGTCGCCGGTGCCGGCGGCGACCAGGATGCCCTCGGGCAGCGGCAGTCCGGAGCGCACCGTGCCGGCCGCCTCGCCGGCGCCGACCACCCGGGGCAGCAGGGCCGGGTCGAGGCCGACGTGCGCCAGGATCTCCTCGTCGTAGCTCTCGGTCGCCGTCGACCACCAGCCGCTGCCCGAGGCGTCGCCGCGGTCGGTGGTGCCGCCGTGCGTCTCCTGTCCGGTCAGCTTGCCGGTGAGGTAGTCGTGCGGGAGCCGCACCGCCCGGGTGGCGGCGGCCGCGGCCGGCTCGTGCTCCCTCAGCCAGGCCCACTTGGTGACGGTGAAGGAGGTGGGCGGCACGCTGCCGACCCGCTCGGCCCAGGCCGCGGGGCCGCCGAGCTCGTCGATCAGCCGGTCCCGCTGCGGGGCGGAGCGGGTGTCGTTCCACAGCAGCGCGTTGCGCACCGGCCGCCCGTCGGCGTCCAGCGTCACGAGGCCGTGCTGCTGCCCGGCCACGGCGACGGCGGCCGCCTCCGCGGCGGCGGGGCCGCACTGTTCGAGCGCGGCGGTGAGCGCCTGCCACCACTGCTCCGGGTCGCTGTCGTGCTCGGCCGTCACCACGTGCGGGGCCTGGCCGCGTGCCACCACGGAACCGGTCGCGCTGTCCACGACCAGCGCCTTGGTGGACTGCGTGGAACTGTCCACGCCGATGACGAGGGGTCCGTCCGGTGCCGCCATGAGCGCGGTCCTCTCTGCGGGTGGGTGCCGCGGGCCGGTCGCCGCGGTCGAAAGCCGGGTGGGGGCTTCCACCACGGGCCAGTGCATACTAATTTGTTAACGGCCATGACGAAATACTGGGGAGCCGAGGAGCCGCCATGTCATACGAACCCACCCCCGACGACAAGTTCAGCTTCGGCCTGTGGACCGTGGGCTGGCAGGGCCGTGACCCGTTCGGCGACGCGACCCGCCCGGCCCTCGACCCGGTGGAGGCCGTCAACCGGCTCGCGGAGCTCGGTGCCTGGGGCATCACCTTCCACGACGACGACCTGATCCCCTTCGGCTCCTCGCCGAGCGAGCGCGAGGCCGTCCTCAAGCGCTTCCGCCAGGCGCTGGACACCACCGGGATCACCGTCCCCATGGTCACCACCAACCTCTTCACCCACCCCGTCTTCAAGGACGGCGCCTTCACCGCCAACGACCGCGACGTGCGGCGTTACGCGCTGCGCAAGACGCTGCGCAACATCGACCTGGCGGCCGAGCTCGGCGCCGAGACCTTCGTCGCCTGGGGCGGCCGGGAGGGCGCCGAGTCCGGCGGTGCCAAGGACGTGCGCGCCGCGCTCGACCGCTTCAAGGAGGCCTTCGACCTGCTGGCCGACTACGTGGTCGAGCAGGGCTACAACCTGCGCTTCGCCCTGGAGCCCAAGCCCAACGAGCCGCGCGGCGACATCCTGCTGCCGACCGTCGGGCACGCGCTCGCCTTCATCGAGCGTCTTGAGCGGCCCGAGCTCTTCGGCGTCAACCCCGAGGTCGGCCACGAGCAGATGGCCGGCCTGAACTTCCCGCACGGCATCGCCCAGGCGCTGTGGGCCGGCAAGCTCTTCCACATCGACCTCAACGGGCAGAACGGCATCAAGTACGACCAGGACCTGCGCTTCGGCGCCGGCGACCTGCGGTCCGCGTTCTGGCTGGTCGACCTGCTGGAGTCGGCCGGCTACCAGGGCCCGCGCCACTTCGACTTCAAGCCGCCGCGCACCGAGGACGCAGGCGGCGTCTGGGCCTCGGCCGCCGGCTGCATGCGCAACTACCTGATCCTCAGGGAGCGCGCCGCCGCCTTCCGCGCCGACCCGGCCGTCCAGGAGGCGCTGCGCGCCGCCCGGCTCGACGAACTGGCCACGCCCACGCTGGAGCCGGGCGAGAGGGCCGCCACGCTGCTCGCCGACCGGAGCGCCTTCGAGGAGTTCGACGTCGACGCGGCCGCCGCGCGCGGGATGGCCTTCGAGGCGCTCGACCAGCTCGCGATGGACCACCTGCTCGGTGCCCGCGGCTGACCGCCGCATCCCGGGAACGCCCGCTCCCCCGGCCGCTCAGGTCGGGGGAGCGGTGCTGTTCCGCACCACCAGGCGGGTGGACAGCTCGGTGCGCACCCCGTCCGGCCGGTCGCCGTCCATCATCCGGCGCAGCAGCCGCAGCGCGGTGGCCGCCATCTCGGCCAGCGGCTGCCGCACCGTGGTCAGCCCGGGCACCGACCAGCGAGCCTGCGGGAGATCGTCGAACCCCACCACGCTGACGTCCTCCGGCACCCGCAGGCCGTGCTCGCGCGCGGCCTGGCAGACCCCGAGCGCCATCTGGTCGGAACAGGCGAACACCGCGGTGGGCGGCTCGGGGAGCGCGAGCAGCTCCCGCATCCTGCGGTGCGCGACCGTCTCGTCGAAGTCGCCGTGCCGCACGTACTCGGGCGGCACCCGCAGGCCGGCCGCCGCCATCGCGGAACGGAAGCCGGCGACCCGGGCGCTGCTGCACATCTTGCGGCGGTAGCCGCCGACCACCGCGATCCGCCGGTGCCCGAGGGCGATCAGGTGCTCCGTGGCGCTGACCCCGCCCTGCCAGTTGGTCGCCCCGACCGAGGGCACGCCGGGCGGTGGGTCGAGCACCGGGTCGATCATCACATAGGGGATGCGGTGCTGGCCGAGCCACGTGTGCTGGGTGGCGTTGAGCTCGGCCAGGTTGAACAGCACGCCCGCCGTGCCCCTGGCGGACAGCTTGTCGAGCCAGCCGCGCTCCGGCCGCCCGCCGCGCGTCCGCACCAGCGCGGCCGAGACCACCACGCCGACGCCGGCGTCGTGCGCGGCCTCCTCGACGCCGTGCAGCACGGCGCCCGACCAGGGCGTGTCGAGCCGGTGCACCACCAGGTCGATCAGGGCGGGCGGCCGGTCCGGCGTGAACCGTGGCCGCCGCACGTAGCCGAGCCGGTCGAGCACCTCGGTGACCCGGCGGCGGGTCTCCGGAGCCACGTCCTCGCGGCCGTTGGCCACCTTGGACGCGGTCGGCACCGAGACGCCGGCCTCCCTGGCGACCACGGCCAGGGTCGGACCCCCGGTCCGCAAGGGACGATCCATCGGCATTCCCCTCTCGCCGCGTGCCGCCTCGAAAGTTTCGGATGTCGGCCGTCGACCGGTCGGGACATTGACCCCGATAGCAAGCGCTTCCTACGTTAGGGGCGGGCCGCGCCACTGTGAAGTCCCGCAGCCGCCGGACGGCCGTCACCAGGCGTTCCGCGACGCGGCCCGGGGTTTCTCGAAAGCCCACCGCCCCAGACGTCGCGGGCCGGTCCGCCCGGCGCCGGCGCACCCGCGTACCCGGAGGGAAAACGTTCCTCATGACGGCAGGTCACCTCGTCAACCCCGTGCTGCCCGGCTTCCATCCGGACCCGAGCATCGTGCGGGTCGGCCCGGACTACTACCTGGCCACCTCGAGCTTCGAGTGGTTCCCCGGCGTCCCCCTGCACCACTCGACCGACCTCGTCGACTGGCGACTCGTCGGGCACGCGCTCGACCGCCCGGTCCTGCCCGACCTGCGCGGCGTCCCCGACTCCGGCGGCGTCTGGGCCCCCTCGCTGACGCACCACGACGGCGCCTTCTGGCTGGTCTACAGCGTCGTGCGCGGCATCGAGCGCCCCTACAAGGACCTCGACACCTACCTCGTCACCGCGCCGGACGTCACGGGGCCGTGGTCCGAGCCGGTGTACCTCAACTCCTCGGGATTCGACCCCTCGCTCTTCTTCGACGACGACGGCCGCGTCTGGCTCCTCAACGTCCAGTGGGACCACCGGGCCGGCCATCCGGCCTTCGGCGGGATCGTCCTCCAGGAGTACGACCCGCGGCGCCGCGTCCTCGTCGGCGAGCCGCGCGTCGTGCTGCGCCACGACGAGCTCATCGAGGGCCCCAACCTCTACCGGCGCGACGGCTGGTACCTGCTGATGCTCGCCGAGGGCGGCACCGGCTGGAACCACGGCATCGCGGTGGCCCGCGCCCGCGCCCTCACGGGCCCCTGGGAGTGGGACCCGGCCGGGCCGCTCCTCACCACCAGGGACGACGAGACCCAGCCGCTGCAGAAGGCCGGCCACGGCGAGCTGGTGTCCACCCCCGACGGCGAGTGGTACCTCGCCCACCTGGCGTCGAGACCGCTCACCACCCCCGAGGGCCGGCGCTGCGTGCTGGGCCGGGAGACCTGCCTGCAGCGGATCGAGTGGACGGCGGACGGCTGGCCGCGCCTGGCCGGCGGGGGCCACCACCCGCGGCTCACGGTGCCGGCCCCCGCCGCGGCCCGCGCCGCGCGGCCCGTCCCCCGGGGCCCGGTGCGCGACGACTTCGACGGGCCACGACTCGGCCCGGAGTGGGTGGCGCCCAGGGTCCCGGTCGAGGAGAGCTGGCTGACGTTGACCGCGCGCCCCGGCTGGTTGCGCCTGCACGGCAGGCAGAGCCCGCGCTCGCTGTTCGACCAGTCGCTGGTCGCCCGCCGACTCACCACCACCCGCGTCGAGTTCACCACCCGGCTTGACCACCGCCCCCGCCACTTCTCGCAACTCGCCGGCCTCGTCTGCTGGTACGACACCGGCACCCACTACTACCTGCGCTCCACCCACGTGGCGGGCAGGGGCCGGGTGCTCGGGCTGCTGATCGCCGACGCCGGCGCGCACGCGGAGCCGGCCGACGCCGAACTCGACACCGCCGACTGGCCGGAGCTGTACCTCAGGGCCCGCTTCGAGGACACCGAGCTCCGCTTCCTGGCCGCACCGGACGGGACGGACTGGCACCCGGTCGGCCCGACCCTCGACGCCACCAGGCTCTCCGACGACTACGGCCCCAAGTTGCGCTTCACGGGCGCCTTCGTGGGCCTGTGCGCGCAGGACCTGGGCGGCACCCGGCAGCCGGCGGACTTCGCCTGGTTCGAGGAGCGGCCGCTCGACTGACGCGCCCGAAGGGGGCCGGCGGCCCTTTCGAAAGTTGTCGGCGCCGCCCGGGGGCTGCCCGCCCCCGGGCCCGCCACCTACGTTGTGGGCATGCCAATTCTGCGTGTGCTGCGAACGATCTGGCTGCTCGCCGCGGCGCTCTGCCTCGGCCTGCTCGCCACTCTGCTGACCGCCCCGGCCGCCCAGGCCGCGCCGGTCTCCGTGCTCAACGGCACCCAGTTCACCGACCCCAACGGCGACCCCGTGCAGGCCCACGGCGGCGGCGTGCTCAAGGTGGGCCAGTACTACTACTGGTTCGGCGAGAACCGGCAGGAGACCAGCAACGCGTTCCGCTACGTCTCCGCCTACCGCTCGACCGACCTGCGGAACTGGGAGTTCCGCAACCACGTCCTGACCCAGAGCACCCACTCCGAGCTCCAGTCGGCCAACATCGAACGTCCGAAGGTCATCTACAACCGGGCCACCGGGCAGTTCGTGATGTGGATGCACAAGGAGAACGCCCAGGACTACAGCGAGGCCAGGGCCGCCGTCGCCGTGTCCGACACGGTGGACGGCGACTACACCTGGCGGGGCAGCTTCCGCCCGCTCGGCCACATGTCCCGCGACATCACGGCCTTCGTGGACGACGACGGCACCGGCTACATGGTCTCCGCGGCCCGCGAGAACTACGACCTCCACATCTACCGGCTGACCCCCGACTACACGGCCGTCGAGAGCCTGGTCGCCAACCCCTGGCCCGGCGGCCACCGGGAGGCGCCGGCGCTCTTCAAACGGGACGGCGTCTACTTCATGCTCACCTCGGGCGCCACCGGCTGGTCGCCCAACCAGCAGCAGTACGCCACCTCCACCAGCCTGGCCGGCGGCTGGAGCGCGATGCGGAACGTCGGCGACGCCACCGCCTTCGGCTCCCAGACCGCCTACGTCCTCCAGGTCCAGGGCACCGCGGGCACCTCGTACCTCTACATGGGCGACCGCTGGGGCAACTCCTTCGGCGGCCGGGTCAACGACTCGCGCTACGTCTGGCTGCCGCTCACCTTCCCCGACAGCCGTTCGCTGAGCATGAGTTGGGCGCCCGAGCTGACCATCGACACCGCCGCGGGCACGGTGCGCGGCACCGGTGGCCCCTACCAGACGTTCACCGCCAGGCACTCGGGGAAGTGCCTCGACATCCCGAGCCAGTCGCAGGCCGTCGGGCAGCAGTTGGCCCAGTACACCTGCAACGGCGGCGGCAACCAGCGGTTCTGGCCACGCGACGTGGGCGGCGGCCACGTCCAGCTGGTGACCAGGCACAGCTCGCTGTGCCTGGCCGCCTCGGGCGGCTCCACGGCCGCCGGCGCCGCGGTGGTGCAGGCCCCGTGCGGCGGCGGCCAGGAGCAGCAGTGGCGGATCACGGACACCGGCGACGGCCACGTCAGGATCGCCGCCCGGCACAGCGGCCTGTGCCTCGACGTCTCCGACGAGTCCACCGCGGACAGCGCCCGGCTGATCCAGTACACCTGCTCGACGACCGCCACCCACCAGCAGTTCCGCCGGACCACGGCCTAGCCGTGGTCCGGCGGACGCCGCGCGGGGTCAGCGGCGGCGGACGGTGAGGACGAACAGCCCCACCACGACCAGGCCGACGCCGGCCCAGGCCGTCACGCCGAGCCGCTCCCCGACCACGGCGACCCCGAGCACCGCGGCCACCACCGGCTCGAAGAGCGACAGGGTGGTCGCGGCGCTCACCGTCACCCGGGCCAGGCCCGCGCCGAACAGCACGTACGCCAGGCACATCGGTATCAGGGCCAGGTACGCGATCACGGCCAGGCCGCCCGCCGAGCCGGCCAACTCGCCGCCGGTGACGGCGAAGACCGGCAGCAGCACCAGGGTGGCAAGACCGAACAGCGCGCCCATCGCACCGCGCGACGAGTGGCCGCGGCCGATGATCCGCGCCGCGCAGTAGGCGTAGGCGGCGTAGCCGGCGCCCGCCAGCAGGCCGAGGGCCACGCCGGCCGGCAGCCGGTCGTCGCCCGTGGCCGCCTCGGCCGCGCCGTCCCCGGTCAACACCAGGGCCGCGCAGCCGACGGCCGCCGCGGTGGTGGCGACCAGCCAGCGCCTGGTCAACCGGGCGCCGTCCAGGAGTCGTTCGAGCAGCGCCGCGAACATCGGCGCGCTGCCGATGCTCACGACGGTGCCGACCGCGATGCCGGCCCAGGCCATCGAGGTGTAGAAGGCGAGCGGGTAGACGACCACACCCAGCGCGCCGAACAACGCGTAGGGCAGCACCGCGCGCCCGCCGCGGAGCACCGCCAGCGTGCGCCGGGCCGCGATCGCGACGGTCAGCAGGCCGCCGAACCCCATGGTGGCGGCGCCCACGGCCAGCGGCGAGGCGCCGGCGGGCGCGAGGCTGGCGACCGTGCCGGTGGTGCCCCACAGGGCGCTGGCGCCGAGGATGAGCGCCGGACCGGCGGCGGCGCGCCGCCCGGCGGCGGGCCGGCCGACGCCGGCGCGGGCGGCGTGGGTGGGGGAGGAGTGCGAGGAGGAAGTGCTCATGGTCAGACGCGTCCAACTCCGTTGAGGTCCGTCGAGGGAGATCAGCGGAGGGCGCGCCGAGCCGCCCGACCGACCGGGGCGTCGCCACGCGGTCGACCGGAGGTGGGTGTCACACGAAGCCGCGCGCCCTCAGAGGGCGACTGGCGGCGAGGAGACGGGAGACAGGGAGTCGGCTCGCATGACGACGAGCATAGCCCCCGCCGCGCGGCGGCGGGACAGTTCCTAGCCGACCCGGGACCAGTCGCGGACCAGCGCGGCCAGCTCGGCCGGGCGCTCCTCGTGGAGGTAGTGGCCGACCCCCTCCCACCGCACCACCCGGGAGCGGGCGTCCGGCAGCGTGGTGCGCTCCCAGGCGGCCGCCGCCGGTGAGTCGTGCACGGCGAGCACCGGGCAGCGGCGGCGGCGCAGATACGCCTCGGTCGCCGGGCGCAGCCCGAAGGCGTCGGGTGCCAGGTACATCGCCTCCCGATAGCGGAGCAGCACCTCGGGGTCCATCGCGGCCATCAGCCGCTCGTGCCGCTCGCGCGGTCCCGGCGGGCTGTCCGCGGTGAAGGCGCGGCGCACGAAGCCCACCGCCCAGGCGGTCCCCTCCCGGCGGAGCGCCGCCTGCTCGGCCGGCAGCCGCCCGGCCTCGGCCGCGTCACCGCCGTAGGCGGCGGCGACGGCCACCAGTGAGCGCACCAGTTCCGGATGTTCGACGGCCAGCGCGGTGACCACCTGGCCGCCGAGCGAGTGGCCCACGGCGACCACGGGGCCGACGCCGGACGCCCGCAGCCAGGTGGCCAGGTCCGTCGCCGCGGCGCGCGGTGAGCAGCGCGCGAGTGCGGCCGGCGAACGGCCGTGGCCTGGCAGGTCGGGGACCAGCACCCGGTGGTGCGGGGTCAGCGACGGCAGCAGCGGTGCCCAGTCCTCGCCGTCCCCGCCCCAGCCGTGCACCAGCAGCAGCGGCGGGCCCTGCCCGCCGGCCGGCGGCCCGGTGTCCACCACGTGCGGGCGGAACGCGCCCTCGGCCTCGGCTGGCATGGCGGGCTCCCCTCGTGGGTCGGATCGACGCGGCGGAAAACGTTTGCTGCGCGCCGTGCCGGCAGCCTACCCGGCCGGCGGGGAGCTCAGCGGGGCGCCCCGGCCCCGGGACTGAGCGCGCCCTCCAGGGCGAAGGTGGCGGCGCCCAGGCTCACCGGGTTGGCGCCGATGGGGCTCAGCAGGATCTCGACGGCCGCCGAGGGACGGGGCAGCGCGTGCGTCGCGACGGCCGGGCGCACCACGTCGAGCAGCCGCCGGCCGAGCCGGCGGGCGACCCAGCCGGTCAGGACGACCACCTCGGGGTCGAGCAGGTTCACCAGGTCCCCGATGGCGGCGCCCAGGCAGTGGGCGGTGCGGCGCAGGGCGGCCTCGGCGGTCGGGTCGCCGCGCTCGATGGCCGCCGCGAGCGCGTCGAGGGCGGCGGTCTGGTCGCCGGCGCGCAGCAACGCGCTGCCCGGATCGAGTTCGGCCACGGTGCGCAGGATTCCGGGGGCGCCGACATAGGTCTCGACGCAGCCGCGCCGGCCGCAGTGGCACGGGCGACCGTCGAGCACCAGCGTGGTGTGCCCCCACTCGCCGGCGCTGTTGGAGGCGCCGCGGTGCGGCCCGCCGCCGAACGCCAGGCCGGCGCCCACGCCGGTGCCGAGGTTGACCACCACGGCGTCGTCCCGACCGCGGGCCGCGCCGAACCACAGCTCGGCGACCACGCAGGCGCGCATCGGGTTGTCCAGGTGGAGCGGGTGGGGGAGGTGTTCGGCGAGCAGGGCGAGCAGCGGGACCCCGTGCCAGTTCCAGTTGGCCGCGAAGACCGAGACCCCGCCCTCCCGGTCCACCATCCCCGGCATGCTGATCCCGACGCCGAGCACCCGCCGCCCGGCCGCCGCCCGCTCGGTGGCGTCCCGCACGGCGTCCGCGATGCGCCGCGCCGCGCGGGCGGGGTCGCCGTCCTCGGGGGTGAGCTCCGCGTGGGCGCGGCCGAGCACCCGCAGGGCCAGGTCCACGACCTCGACGTGCACATAGGTCTCGGCGACGTCGACGCCGACCAGCGCGCCGCCCTCCGCGTCGACCGCGACCAGGCCGCGCGGTCGGCCGCCGCCCGACTCCTCGAAGCCGGCCTCCACCAGCACGCCGAGCTCCAGCAACTCGCCCACCAGGGTGGCCACCGTGGCCTGGCTCAGGCCGGTGGCCCTGGCCAGTGCGGGCCGGGACACCGGGGAGGCGGCGATGGCATGCCGCAGCACGAGGGAGCGGTTGGCCGTGCGGATGTCGCGTGAGGTCCGCTTCACCTCACTCCCCGCCGTCGTCCTTGCCCCTCCTGCGGAACCAGCGCCGTTTTCCCGAGCGCCCCGGGCGCCCACGCCGCCGGCCCGAGCCGAATATCCAGCCGGCCGGCGGCTCGTCCGAGCGCCAGGGCTGCGGCGCCGGTGCCTCACGCTTCCAGCGCTCGTTCAACATGCGGGTGCGCGCCGAGGGCTCCTTGACCTCGGCGCCGCGCACGAAGCTCTCGTCGAGCACGAGGTCGTCCCAGTCCTCGCGCTCCGGGTCGCCGCCGTGCGGCTCTTCCCGGCCGCCGGGCTCCCTGCTCATGAGCTGCCTCCCGTCCCACACCGTCGGTGCGGCACATGACAACGAATACAACGCTCCCCGGGGCCCCGGTGTTCCGGGGCCCCGGGGGAGCCGATCCGCCACGGTACCGAAGTCGGGTGGCGGGGTCGCGGTCAGGCGCCGGGCGTCTTCGCCGGCTCCTCGCTCTGGTTGCGCGTGGCGTACAGGCTGGTGATGGTCGTCACGGCCAGGACGGCGACGATGACGCCGAGCGAGACCCAGGTGCTGATCTCGGGCACGTGCACGCCGGACTCGTGCAGGGCGTGCAGCACCAGCTTGACGCCGATGAAGCCGAGGATGACCGAGAGGCCGTAGGAGAGGTGGACCAGCTTCTTCAGCAGGCCGCCGATGAGGAAGTACAGCTGGCGCAGGCCCATCAGCGCGAAGGCGTTGGCCGTGAAGACGATGTACGGGTCGTCGGTCAGGCCGAAGATGGCCGGGATGGAGTCGAGCGCGAACAGGATGTCCGTGCTGCCGATCGCCAGCATCACGATCAGCATCGGGGTGATCAGCCGGCGGCCGTTCTCCCGGATGAACATCTTGGTGCCGTGGTACTGGTCGGTGGCCGGGAACCGGCGCTCGACCATCTTGAGGAAACGGTTCTCTTCGTACTCCTCTTCCTCCTCGTCGCTGCGCGCCTCCTTGATCAGCTTCCAGGCGGTCCAGATGAGGAAGGCGCCGAAGATGTAGAAGACCCACGAGAAGTTCGAGATCATCGCGGCGCCCGCCGCGATGAAGGCGGCCCGCAGCACCAGGGCGATGAGCACGCCGACCAGCAGCACCCGGGCCTGGTACTGGGTGGGCACCGCGAACTTCGTCATGATCAGTACGAAGACGAAGAGGTTGTCCACGCTCAACGACTTCTCGGTGATGTACCCGGCGAAGAACTCACCGCCCGCGTCGCCGCCGCCGAAGACGAAGAGTCCGATGCCGAACAGCACCGCGAGGGCCACCCAGATGATGGTCCAGGTGCCTGCCTCCCGGAGGGACACCTCATGGGGCTTGCGCCCGAAGAAGAAGTCCACCGCGATGAGTGCGCAGAGCACCACCACGGTGAGCACCCACATGGTCAACGAGACGTCCACTGACTGATCCTCCGGTCTGGGTCGGCTTCCGCCGCTTGCGTCGGTAAAGGGAACCAAAGCGAGCTTAAAGGAAGGGTAAAGCCGTCGGGTGAGTGGTCGTCGTCACCGTCCGCCGGCCTCCCGTCCGGGAGGGCGGGAAACCCCGTGTCGCCCGGGCGATCCGCCCGGCATGATCACTCGATATGGAGCCATCTTCCGCGGGACTGCGGATTTATCGGGACATTTTCCGCGTGCCAGGGGTCGGCGGGTTCGTCACCGCGAGCCTGATCGGTCGGATGCCGATGGCCATGCTGTCGCTGGCCACTGTGTTCCTCGTCACGGAGGTGACCGGCAGCTACGCCACCGCCGGCGCGGTCTCCGCCGCCGGCGCGCTGTGCTTCGCCCTCCTCGTGCCCCAGCTCGGCTACGCCATCGACCGCCTGGGCCAGCGGCGGGTGCTGCGCCCGCTCGCCCTGGCCTTCGGGGTGGCCGGGCTGCTGTTCGTGCTCGCGGCCCAGGCGGACGCGCCGGTCTGGCTGCTCTTCGTCACCGGCGCGCTCTTCGGCGCCTCGATGCCGCCGCTCGGCGCCATGGTGCGGGCCCGCTGGAGCCATCTGGCCGGTGCGGACCCGAGCGGCACGCTGCTGAGGTCCTCCTACTCCTTCGAGTCGGTGCTGGACGAGATGATCTTCGTGGTCGGGCCGCTGCTGGTCTCGGCCGTGGTGCTGCTGCACCCGTCGGCCGGGGTGGTCGCCGTCTCGGTCTTCGGGCTCGCCGGCGGCCTGCTGCTGGCCGCCCAGCGGCGCACCGAGCCGCCCGTGCTGCCGCCGCGCGCCACCACCAGCCGCGCGCTGTCGGTGCCGGGGCTGCGGCTGATGTGCGCCGCCTACCTGTGCGTCGCCGGCATGTTCGCCGGCTGGGAGCTGAGCACCATCGCCTTCGTGGACGAGCACGGCAGTCCCTGGATGGTCGGCGCCGTCATGGCCACCTACGCGCTCGGCAGCGCCGTCGGCGGCCTCTGGTACGGGGCGCGGAACTGGCGGTTGCCGCTCGACCGCCGCTTCCTGCTGGCGCTGGCCGCGGTCGTGGGCGGCATCGGCCCGCTCTGGGCCATGCCCGGCGTGGCGGCGCTGTGGGCGTTCTCCGTGTTCTCCGGCTTCCTGATCGCGCCCACCGTCATCGCCGCCTACAGCCTGGTGCGCGAGGGCGTGCCGGCCGAGACCCTGACCGAGGGCATGACATGGATGTCCACCGCCGTGGGGCTGGGCAAGGCCCTCGGCGTGCTGGTGGCCGGCCTGGTGATCGAGGCGCACGGCGCCCGCTGGGGCTACGCGTTCACCGTGGGCTGCGGCCTGCTGGCGCTGGCCATCGCCGTGGGCGGCTTCCGCCAGCTGCGGGCGATGGCCGTCGCCAACCTCACCCGAGCGGCCTGAGTCGGTACGTCAGCCGGTCGCGCTCAGGCGGCCGGCACCACCGGCAGGTCGGCCCAGACCACGTGGCCGCGGCCCGCCTCCCGCGGCCGCACCCCCCAGACGCTCGCCAGCGCGCACACCAGCAGCAGCCCGCGTCCGCCCTCGTCCTGTGGCCCCGCGACGGTCGGCGCGTGCCGCGGGCCCATGCCGTCGCTGGCGACGGCCACCCGCAACAGGCCCCCGAAGAGCTCGAGTTCGCACCCCACCGACTCGCTCTCGGTGTGCCGCAGCGCGTTGGTCACCAGCTCCGAGATCACCAACTGGGCGTTGTCGCAGGTCTCCAGGGGCGTCCGCCACTCCAGGAGCTGGTGTCGCGTGCGTCTTCGCGCCTCGGCCGGCGAGGTCTCGGCCGCCGGCAGGCGGAACCGGACGCGGCCGCGCGGCGGTGCGACGTCGTCGTGACGCTCCACGGACTGGGCGCGCGAATAGGAAGGCACCGTACTACTGTGCGGCTGCGCCTCTCATCCGGCAAGGGTCATCCTGCAAATTACAGAACAGTTGGTATCAGTCTGTTGCATCCGCTGCACGCGTGGCAGACTTCTTTGGCGTCGGCGGTGGTTGAAGGGGTGGGCCCAGGTGTTGGGTGGACAGGCGAGCGGGGCGGCGACCGCCCTCCGGCTCGTGCTCGGCAAGCGCCTCCAGGACCTGCGGGAGGCGGCCGGCCTCTCCTTCGAGGAGGCCGCCAGAGCCCTGGACGTCACCCACGCCACCATCCGCCGGATGGAGAAGGCCCAGGTCGGCCTCAAGGTCCCGTACGTCGAGAAGCTGCTGCGGATCTACGGCCTGACCGAGCAGGACGAGGTCGACCGCTTCCTGGTGCTGGTGAGGGAGGCCAACCAGCCGGGCTGGTGGCACCGTTACCGTGACGTTCTGCCCGACTGGTTCAGCGCCTTCGTGAGCCTGGAGTCCGAGGCCGACCAGATCCGCGCCTACGAACCGCACTACGTCCCCGGCCTGTTGCAGACCGAGGAGTACGCCACCGCCGTGCTGCGCGCCGGCATGCCGCACGCGCCCGACACCGAGATCGAGCGTCTCGTCGCGCTGCGACTGACCCGCCAGCAACTGCTCGACCGCGACCGGCCACCACTGCTGTGGATCGTGGTCGACGAGACGGTGTTGCGGCGCCCGATCGGCCCGCCCACCGTGCTGCGCGCCCAGATCGACCGGCTGATCGAGGCGACCGAGCGGCCGCGGGTGCGGCTCCAAGTCATGCCGTTCTCCGCCGGGCTGCACCCCGCGATGTACGGGCCCTTCCACCTGTTCCGCTTCCCGCTGCCCGAGCTGCCCGACGTCGCGTGCGCGGAGAGCCTGGTCGGGGCCCACTACTTCGACCAGCGCGACGACGTCTCGGCCTTCCGGGAGGCGCTGGACCGGATGTGCGCGCAAGCCGCGCCGGTGCACCGCACTGAGGCTGTCCTCAGTGAGATTCGCAAGGAGATCTGAACCATGGATCGCATTTACAACGGCATGCCCGCCGCCCAACTCGGGGCGGACGGTTGGCGGAAGCCATGGAGCGGGGGGAACGGTGGCAGCTGTGTGGAGGCGATGGTGCTCGGAGACGGACGGGTCGCGCTGCGCCAGTCCACCGACCCGGAGGGGCCCGCGTTGATCTGCTCGCGGCACGAGATCGAGCGGTTCATCGAGGGCGTGAAGTCCGGCGAGGCCGACTTCCTGCTGGTGTGATCACCGGCAGGAGATGAGCCGCGGTGTCCGCGCACGGGGGGCACGGGCACCGCGGCTGGGGGACGAGACACAGGGACGAGGACACGGAGCACGGTGTGGACGCAGAGGGATTTTCCGCCGAGCAGATAGACACCAGCCGGCCCCATCCGGCCCGGATGTACGACTACTACCTGGGGGGTCAGGACAACTACGAGGTCGACCGCACCGCCGCGGAGCGGGTCATCGAGCTGCTGCCCGACATCAAACTGGCGGCCAGGGAGAACCGCAGCTTCATGCACCGGGCCACCCAGGTCGTGGTGGGCCGCGGCGTCCGTCAGATCATCGACGTCGGCACCGGCATCCCCACCTCGCCCAACACCCACGAGGTGGCCAGGGCCCTGGCGCCCGACGTCCGGATCGCCTACGTCGACAACGACCCGATCGTCTCCGCCTACGCCGGTGCCAAGCTCACCAACGAGGGCAACGCGGGCTTCGTCCTCGCCGACCTGCGCGACCCCGAGGCGCTGCTGCGCCACCCGGCGGTCGCCGACCTCATCGACTTCGACCAGCCGGTGGCGCTGCTGCTGGTCGCGATCCTGCACTTCATCGAGGACGGCGAGGACCCGGCCGGCATCGTGAAGACGCTGACCGAGGCCCTGCCCCGGGGCAGCTACCTGGTGCTGAGCCACGCCACCCACGACTTCCACGACGCCCGGCAGCTCGCGGCGGTGCGGGACGTCTACAAGAACGCCACCGCCACCCTGACGCTGCGCCCGCGCGACCAGGTGGCCGCCTACTTCGACGGGTTCGAGCTGCTCGAACCCGGCCTGGTACAGCCGCCGTTCTGGGCACCGGAGGCCCCGGTGCCTAACGACCCGGTGCTGCGCGGGCTCGGCTTCTACTGCGGCGTCGGCGTCAAGTCCTAGCTCCTAGCCACCCGCCACCGCCGTGAAGACCAGCGAGAACTCCGCCGGCGCGACGGTCAGGTAGTACTTCGGCAGCGGCCCGGGACCGCAGGACTGGCTGCCGATGCCGTGCTGACCGTGGTCGAGGTTGACCCAGACGGTGTCCTCGGGCACCAGGTCCGTGGTGTGCGCCGCCGCGTCGAGCCGCGCGCTGGTCCAGCGGCGCGCGGTGAACCAGAACGGCGCCGGGTCGGCCGCGATCCGCAGGCCCGCGCCGTCCTCGTCGCGCAGCTCCGCCCAGCGGACGTCGGTGCGGGCGCCGTTCTCCTGGGGGCGGACGTACGGCGTCTGCAGGGCGTCGACCGGCATCCGGTAGCGGCCGAGCACGGCGGCCAGGGTGGTGTCCGGGTACGCCTCGCCGGGGCCGCCGCCGAACCACTCGGCCTGGCCGAGCCCGGCCGGCAGGCCGAGCCGCACGCCGAGGCGGGCCAGCGGGCAGGGCCAGTCGCCCTGCGGGGTGACGGAGACCGTCAGCCGCAGCTCGTCCCCGGCCGCCGTCCAGCGGTAGTCGGTGAGCAGCCCCAGATCGGTGGCGGCGGGGGCGACCCGGGTGCGGACGGTGAGCGCGTCCTCGGTGAGCTCCACCGCGTCGATCCGGTGCCGCGTCCGGTGCAGCCCGAGCTCCCGCCAGATGACCCCGAACCTGGCCTGCGGCTGCCAGGAGGCGCCCAGGTCGTTGTCGGTCGGTGCCCGCCACACGTCGAGGCGCGGCCCCTCGGCCAGGGTGAGCCCACCGATGGCGAGCAGTTCGCCGGTGGCGGGGTCGAAGCGGCCGGCGCCGAGCCGGATGCCGTCCGCCGCCGTGGTCGGGGCCAGCGCGGGGCCGGCGGGCGTGCGGCGCGGCGCCGGCACGGCGGGCACCTGGCCCCAGGCGACCAGGTGGCCGCGGGGCGCCCAGGCGGTGTCGGCGGCGAGCGTGGCGCGGATGGTCCAGACGGCCTCGCCGGCGGGCGCGTCGGCCGGGGCGGCCGGCAGCGGGAGGGTGGCGGACCCGCCGGGCTCCAGCGGTGGCACGTCGAGTTCCCCGCTCGCCACGGCCTCGCCCTCCACCTCGTAGGCCCAGGCGAACCCGAGGTGGTCGACGCCGGCGAAGTCGTGCCCGTTGGCGACGGTGACCGTGCCGGCGGCCGCGTCGCCGGTGATCCCGACCGGCTCGATGACCTTCTTGAACTCGAGCAGACCCGGGGAGGGGGTGCGGTCGGGGAAGAGCAGCCCGTCGCAGACGAAGTTGCCGTCGTGCAGCTCCTCGCCGAAGTCGCCGCCGTAGCCGTAGTACGTGCGCCCGTCCGGGGTGCGCTTGGGCAGGCCGTGGTCGATCCACTCCCAGACGAAGCCGCCCTGGCACCGCTCGTAGGTCGTGAAGAGGCGCTGGTAGTCGGCGAGTCCGCCGGGGCCGTTGCCCATGGCGTGCGCGTACTCGCACAGCAGGAACGGCAGCGAGCGGCGGTGGGCGTCCAACTCCGGGTCGGGCAGCGGCTCCTCCTCGCGGCGGCCGATCCGCTCGACCTCCTCGTGCGAGGCGTACATGCGGGAGAAGAAGTCGCTGTCGGGGAAGTCGTGGTCGTGCTCGTAGTGCAGGGAGCGGGCCGGGTCGCGCTCGCGGATCCAGGCGGCCATGGCGCCGAGGCCGGGGCCCGACCCCGACTCGTTGCCCAGCGACCAGATCACCACCGAGGGGTGGTTCTTGTCCCGCTCCACCATCCGCCGGGCGCGGTCGACCAGGGCCGGGGTGAAGCGCTCGTCGGAGACCGGGTTGCCGCGCCAGCCGAGCTCGACGAAGCCGTGGGTCTCCAGGTCGCACTCGTCGATGACCCAGAGGCCGAGCTCGTCGCAGAGGTCGAGGAAGGCCGGGTGTGGCGGGTAGTGGCTGGTGCGCACGGCGTTGATGTTGTGCCGCTTCATCAGCAGGATGTCCTCGCGCATGGTGGCGAGGTCGACGGCGCGGCCGTGCTCGGGGTGGAACTCGTGCCGGTTCACACCGCGGAACAGCACGCGGCGGCCGTTGGCGCGGAACACGCCGTCCTGGACGCCCACGGTGCGGAAGCCGACGCGCAGCGGGATCCGCTCGCCCTCGGTGGCCAGTTCGCCGGCGTAGAGGCGGGGGGTCTCCGCGGTCCAGGGCTCGACGGCGACGGCGACCTCCTCGCCGGTGGCCACGTCGAGGCCGAGCTCGGGGACGGTGACGCGGCCGGGCTGGTCGCACTCCACCCGCAGGGTGCCGATGCCGGTGGTGTGGTCGTAGCCGGCGTGCACGAAGAAGTCGGTGGGCGAGAGCGCCGGCCGGTGCAGCAGCGTGACCTCGCGGAATATCCCGGGCAGCCACCACATGTCCTGGTCCTCCAGGTAGCTGCCGGCGGACCACTGGTGCACCCGGACGGCCAGCACGTTGCCGCGCGGGCGCAGCAGCGGGCCGACGGCGAACTCGTGCGGCAGCCGGCTGCCCTGGAAGGTGCCGAGCTCCCGGCCGTTGAGCCAGACCCGGGCACAGGACTCCACGCCCTCGAAGCGCAGCACGCTCTCACCGTCGGCCGGCCACTCCTCGGGCAGGTCGAAGACCCGGCGGTGGTCGCCGGTCGGGTTCTCGGTGGGCACCCGCGGCGGGTCCACGGGGAAGGGGTACTTGACGTTGGTGTACGCCGGCGCGCCGTGGCCCTGGAGCACCCAGTGGCCCGGCACGGTCACCTCGTCCCAGCCGGAGGTGTCGGCGTCGTCCGCGACGAAGTCGGTGTCGGCGCCCTCGGCGGTGGCGGAGAGCCGGAAGGCCCAGGAGCCGTCGAGCGAGAGCCGCGCCGCGTCGGAGTCGGCGTACCAGGCGCGGGCGGGCAGGGTGCCGGTGCCGGGGGAGGGGTTCTCGTAGTAGGGCAACCGATCGTCAGCTGGCCGGATGGACATGGGCCTCCTCTGGCGGGGCGGCGGTCGTCGGCGACCAGGCCGCGATGTTGCTATCTGTGCGGGCGTGTTCGATCACGCTAGAACGGGCTCCCGGCTTTCGACAACCCCTGGGGAAAGTCGCTCGTGGTCCGTGGGGTGCGGGGCGCACGGCTCGACTGAGGGGCGCGCCGGAGCGTTCCGTGCATCTGGTCTGCTCATCGCAGGCAACCGCCTTGGCATGAGCACAACTTGGCGAGGGTAAGGCGCTGGTGCACCCACGCTGGTGCACCTCCCACTCCTCGGTACCCCGCAGGGAGCCGCCATGAGACTTCGCCGCTGGGTGACCACGGCCGCCACCGCGGCCCTCGTCATCGGCGTTTCCGCGCTCGCCCCCGCGTCGGCCCAGCAGGGCACGGCGACCGCGTCGACCTCCTATGTCGCCCTCGGCGACTCCTACTCCTCGGGAGCCGGCGCCGGCTCCTACGACAGCGCGTCCGGGGACTGCCGACGGAGCACCGTCGCCTACCCGGTGCTCTGGGCGAACGCCAACTCCCCCGACTCCTTCGACTTCGTCGCCTGTGCCGGGGCCCGCACCACCGACGTCATCGAGGACCAACTCGGCCCGCTCGACGCCGACACCAGCCTGGTGAGCGTCAGCATCGGCGGCAACGACGCGGGCTTCGGCGCCACGATGCAGACCTGCGTGCTCTCCGGCACCAGCGCCTGCCTCGCCGCCGTGGCGGCCGCCGAGGCCTACATGGACACCACCCTGCCGGGACAACTCGACGCCACCTACCGGGCGATCCGCGACCGGGCGCCCAACGCCGAGGTGGTGGTGCTGGGTTACCCGCGCCTCTACCAGCTGAACGGCAGCTGCCTCTTCGGCATCAGCGAGGAGTCGCGCGCCGCCATCAACGGCGCGGCCGACCACCTCGGCGAGGTCACCGCCAAGCGCGCGGCCGACTTCGGCTTCGCCTACGGCGACGTGCGGCCGGCCTTCACGGGCCACGAGATCTGCTCGGGCGCGCCGTGGCTGCACAGCCTCACGCTGCCGGTGGGCGACTCCTACCACCCGACCGCGGACGGCCAGCGCGGCGGCTACTACGCGGTGCTCGAGTCGCTGGCCTGACGGTCAGCCGGCGGTCGTGCCCGGCCCCCCGGCCGGGCCGCGGCCGTCCACCGGCCTGCCGTCCTCCGCGCCCGCGTGGCGAGCGGCGGCCAGCGCGGCGACCGGGTCGCGCTCCGCCGGGCCGGCCGGCCACCAGTGCCCGGCGCGCTTCCGGTACGGCCACCACCGGCCCTCCGGGTCGTGGCGCAGCTGCGCCCCCTCGCCGACGACCGTCCACCGGGCGCCGTCGCCGCGCAGCACGGGACGCGTCTCCTCGTCCGCCCAGGCGGCGGCCAACTGGTCCCGCATCCGGCGGAGTTCCGGCTCGGTGAGCGGCGTTCCGCGCTCGCCGGTCAACGCGGACAGGGCCGCCGCGCCGCCGAACCCCCAGGCGCGGACGGCGATCTCCAGCTCCCGCCGGCCCCGGCCGCAGCCGCGCGCCAGCCGCCCGGCCACCGCCGCCGGCGGCGGCTCGCCGGCCGCCAGCCGCACCGCGTCCTCCCAAGCGCTCAGCGGCGCCGGCGGCGCGGTGCCGGCGTGTCCCGGGGCCAGCGACTCGGCGAGCAGCCGGGCGGCCCGCCGCGCCGCGTCCCGGGCCAGGAACTCCAGCGCCGCCACGTCGAGCCCGTCCCCGGCCGGGGGATCCGTGCGCAGCGAGGGGACCGGCCCGGGCCGCGGCACGGCCGGCGGCGGCTCGGGCAGCGGCGGCAGCGCCGCCGCCCCGGCCCAGACGGTGGCCGCCGGCTCGCCCTCGGGCGCCCGCCGCGTGGCGGCGTGCGGGCCGGGCTCGGCGTGCGCCGCGCTGCGTCGCTGGAGTTCGTCGGTCAGCTCGCGCTCCCCGCGCCCACGCAGCAGCAACAGCAGGAAGGGGTCGGCGTCCAGCAGCCGTGCCACCTGGTAGCAGAGCGCCGCCGTGTGCGCGCAGTGGTCCCACTCGCCGCACTCGCACTCCGGGTCGAGGTCGCCGATGCCCGGCAACAGGTCGACGCCCGCCGCCTGCGCGTCCGCCACCAGCCGCTTCGGTATGTCCCGGTCGAGGAGCGCCGCCAGATGCCCCGCCTCGCCGGCCACCGTGCGCAGCAGCCGGTCCCACTCGGCGTCCGTCAGCCGCCGCAGCAGCACGTCCGAGCGGTACGGCACGCCGTCCTCGGCCCGCACCACCGCCGTCAGCCGCCCGGGACGCACCGAGACCGCGCCGACCGCGCCGCCGCGCGCGGCCCGCCGGCCCTGCCGCAGCCGGGCGGCGTCCAACGCGGTGTCCTCCAGCGCCTTCAGCCAGCTCCTGCCCCACCAGGTGGTGGCGAAGCCCCGGCCGCCGACCGGCGGCAGCGCGGCGAAGACCAACTCCTCGCCGGCGTCGTCGGGAACGTCGTCGGAAGCGTCGTGCGGAGCGCCGTTCATCGTTCGTCCTCCTCGGTCCCGCCGGGGCCGCGCAGGGCCACGAGGTCGGCGAGCTCGGCGTCGCTGAGTTCGGTGAGCGCGCCCTCGCCGGCGCCCAGCACGGCGTCCGCCAGGGCTCGTTTGTGGTGCAGCAGCCGCGCGATCCGGTCCTCGACGGTGCCCTCGGCGATGAGCCGGTGCACCTGCACGGGCCGGTCCTGCCCGATCCGGTAGGCGCGGTCGGTGGCCTGGTCCTCGACGGCCGGGTTCCACCAGCGGTCGTAGTGCACCACGTGCTCGGCCCTGGTCAGGTTGAGCCCGGTGCCGGCCGCCTTGAGCGACAGCAGGAAGACCGGCGCCTCGCCGGCCGAGAAGGCCCGCACCAGCTCCTCGCGGCGCGGCACCGGGGTGCCGCCGTGCAGCAGCAGGCTCGGCACCCCACGGTCCGCCAGGTGACGCTCGATCAACCGCGCCATCCGCACGTACTGGGTGAAGACCAGCACGCTCGCGCCCTCGGCCAGGATCGTGTCGAGCAGCTCGTCGAGCAGCTCCAGCTTCCCCGAGCGGCCGGGCAGCCGCGGGTCTGTCTCCTTGAGGTACTGCGCGGGGTGGTTGCAGATCTGCTTGAGCGAGGTGAGCAGCTTCATCACCAGGCCCCGGCGGGCGAGGCCACCGGTACCGGCGACGGCGGCCAGGCCCTCGCGCACCTCCGCCTCGTACAGGCCGGCCTGCTCCACGGTGAGCGCGACGGCGCGGTCGGTCTCCGTCTTCGGCGGCAGCTCGGGCGCGATGCCCGGGTCGCTCTTGCGCCGCCGCAGCAGGAACGGCCTGATCAGCCGGGCGAGCCGGTCCGCCGCCGCCGGGTCGGTGCCGCTCTCCACGGCGTCGGCGTAGCGGGTGCGGAAGGTGGTGAGGCGGCCGAGGAGTCCGGGGGTCGTCCAGTCGAGGATGGCCCACAGCTCCGTGAGGTTGTTCTCCACCGGGGTGCCGGTCAGCGCCACCCTGGCCCGCGCCGGTATGGTCCGCAGCTCCCGCGCCGTCGCCGAGAACGGGTTCTTGACGTGCTGCGCCTCGTCCGCGACCACCAGGGACCAGTCGGTGGCGTCGGCGAGCCGGGCGGCGTCGAGCCGCATCGTGCCGTAGGTGGTCAGCACGAACTCGCCCGGGGCCAGGTCGTCGAGGTCCCGGGACGGGCCGTGGTGGCGGCGCACCCGGGTGCCCGGCGCGAAGACCTCGATCTCCCGCTGCCAGTTGCCGAGCAGCGAGGCCGGGCAGACCACCAGGGTGGGCCCCGCGGTGGCCGGGGTGAGCTGCCGGTGCAGGTGGAGGGCGATCAGCGTGATCGTCTTGCCGAGGCCCATGTCGTCGGCGAGGCAGCCACCGAGCCCCAGCGAGGTCATCCGGTGCAGCCAGCCCAGGCCGCGCAGCTGGTAGTCGCGCAGGGTGGCGGCGAGCGCCGGGGGCTGGACGACCGGTTCGCGGTCACCGGCCTCCGGATCCGCCAGCCGGTCCCGCAGCGCGGCCAGCGGGCCGACCGCCGCCACCTCGAACCGCTCGCCGTCCTCCTCGGCGCTGCCGGTGAGGACGGCGCCCAGCGCGTCCAGGGCGGTCACCTTGCGGTCCCGGCGCTCCCTGGCGCGGCGCAGCTCGTCGGGGGAGACCATCACCCACTGGTCGCGCAGCCGCACCAACGGACGGCCCGCCTCGGCGAGTTGGTCGAGCTCCGCGCGGCTGAGCTCGGTGTCGCCGAGGGCGAAGCGCCAGTCGAAGGCGAACAGGGCGTCGGGCGAGAGCGCGGAGGGCGCCGCCGACTCGGGCCGCGCCCGGCCGTCGCCGCCGCCGACCACCGCGCGGGCGGTGAGCCGCCGCACCAGGTCGCGCGGCCAGTGCACCTCCACCCCCGCGGCCTGGAGAGCGCGGGCGGTGGCGACGTCGAGCAGCTCGGCAAGGTCCTCGTCGGCGAGGTCGACGGCGTCCGGCACCGCCGCGCCGAGCAGTGGCCGCAGCGGCTCCCAGGCGGCCGCCGCCCGGCGCAGGGTGAGCAGCGCGTCGGTGCGGGCGCGCGGGCCGAAGGCGGCGGTGGCGGGTGAGGCTCCGGCCCACAGCTCGGCCGCGTCGGCGACCACGGTCGGGTCGGCCAGGCTGTGCAGCTGGACCACGGCGCGGAACCCGGGGGCGGCGTCGCGGGCGTGGGCCATCGTCTCGACGCGGAGCGAGACGCGGACGCCCGCGTCGTGGCCGGCGGCGACCGCGGTGGCCCAGGGCCGCTGTCCGGGGAGCCGCTGCGGCGCGTCGGCGGCGAAGGCCGGTCCGCCGGCCGCCAGCGCGGCGGCGGGGGTGCGCGGCAGGGTGTCGGCGACGGCGTCGAGGAAGGCGCGCAGCAGCGGTTCAGGGCGGGGCAGCAGCGGCGTCCCGGGGGCGCCGTCGTCCGGGGCGGGCAGCGGCACGGCGCGGGCCAGCGGGGGCATCGCGGCGGCCAACTCGGCCAGCCGGGTCGCGTCGGCGGCGTCCAGCGGGCCGAGCCGCCAGGCGTCGTGGTCGGTCGGGCTCAGGCCCGGCAACAACCGCCCCCGGGCGGCCAGTTGCAGGGCCAGCACGGCGGCGGCCCCCCAGTAGGCCGCGGTGCCGCCGGCGCCGGCGGCGCGGGCCCTGGTGAGCACGGGCAGCGCGGCGCGCACCGGCAGGACCACGGCCTCGACCGTGCGGGGCCGCACGGCGCCGTCCGGTCCGTGCGGGACGGCCACCGTCACCGGCTCGACCGGCAGCTCGCGGAGAGCGGGGGAGAGGTCGGACGGTACATCGGGGGCGAGGAGCTCGGGGAAGAACGCGATCCGGGACGTCCGGGGCGGGTCGTCTGGCAGGAAGACGGCCGCGTGGCCGGTGAGAGCGGAGATCTGGGCGGGTGACGCCGGGTTCGCGGTCACAGCGCGGGGTCTCCTCAAATTTGACTAGTCATGGTGCGCCGCAGAGGGTACCCCATCCGCGGCCCGAACCCGAAACGCCGCGCGGGGACCGCCGCGCCGGCGGGCAACCCCAGCCCCGACAGGGGGGCTAGGTACACCCCCACCCGGGGGCTGCGGCCATGGTCGGCGCGATGGGCGCTTCCTAGCGTGAGGGGTGTTGTCATCGACTTCCGCGGAGACCCCATGAGCCCATCGCCGGCACCGACCATCCAGCGCTCGACCGACCCGGGAACGGCCGGCCACTCCGAGGCCGAGTTCCCGCCGCTGCTGCGGCAGATCAAGGGGCAGGGACTGCTGGAGCGGCGCCGCGGCTGGTACGCGGCGGGCATGACCGTCAACGCGCTGGCCCTGGCCGCCGTGGCCGCCGGCATGCTGGTCACCGGCGACACCTGGTGGACCCTGCTGCTCGCCGTGCCACTGGCCCTCTTCTCCACCCGCACCGCCTTCTACGGACACGACGCGGGCCACGCTCAGATCGCCCGTACCCGCCGCCGCAACCGGCTGCTCGGGCTCGTCCACGGCAACCTGCTGCTCGGGATGAGCTCGGCGTGGTGGAACGACAAGCACAACCGCCACCACGCCAACCCCAACCACCTGGACAAGGACCCGGACGTCGGCGTCGGCGTCATGGTGTGGGCCGAGCACCAGGCGGAGAAGCGGGTCGGCTTCGGCCGCTGGCTCACCCGCCACCAGGCCAGGCTCTTCTTCCCGCTGCTGCTGCTCGAGGGCATCGCCCTGAAGGTCGCCAGTGTCCGCATGGTGCTCTCCGCCGCGGGCTGGGAGCGGCAGGGCCGGGCCCGCACCGCCGAGGCGCTGCTGCTCGCCGCGCACTTCCTGGGCTATGCCGCGCTGCTGCTGACCGCCATGTCGCCGGGCAAGGCCGTCGTCTTCGCCCTGATCCACCAGGCGCTCTTCGGCCTGCACCTGGGCTCCGTCTTCGCGCCGAACCACAAGGGCATGGAGATGCCGGACCCGGACGAGCGCTGGGGCCACCTGCGCCGGCAGGTGCTCACCTCCCGCAACGTGCGCGGCGGGCCGGTCACCGACTGGCTGATGGGCGGCCTCAACTACCAGATCGAGCACCACCTCTTCCCCAGCATGCCGCGGCCCCACCTGCGCCTGGCCCGACCGCTGGTGCGCCACTACTGCCGGGAGATCGGCGTCTCCTACGCCGAGACCGGCCTGCTCGACTCCTACCGCCAGGCGCTCGGCCACATGCACCGGGTCGGCGCCCCGCTGCGCGCCGCGAAGCGGCGGTAGCGGGAGACGCGGAACCGGCCCGTCGGGGGGCGGGCCGGGCTCGCGCGTTCCGGCCGGGGAGAACCGGGCGGAACGGAGCACACTGGATACACGTTCATCAAGCGGGCGGCCGGCTGGGCCGCCCGATCGAGGAGGTGGCGAGATGTCCCGTGGTGCCAAGGTCGCGGTGGGGGCGGTCGGCGTGGGGCTGCTGCTCTGGATCCTCACGAACTTCTGGATCGCGCTGCTGGTGATGGTGGGCGTCCCGGCGGCCGCCTACCTGCTGCTGGACCCCGCGCAGCGGCGTCGGCTGCGCCGGGCGGGCCGCAAGGAGCTGGGCGGCTGAGCGGGCCCGCCGCCGGCCGGCACCGTCGCCCGCGCACGGTCGGGCGCCCCTACGGAGACCCGGTGGCGGGGCCGACCACGGGAAACGGTACGGTCCCTTCCGGATAGCGGTACGGCATGAATGGTTGCCGACGGCCTCGTACTGGGGAAGGCTGACACAGCAGTCGCCTTACGAGAAGGGGGAGCTGGGGATGGCACTGAGCACCACGCTCGACTGGCTGTTGGACGACCTGGCGCAGCGTCTGCCGCGTGTGCGGCACGTGCTGCTGCTGTCCAGCGACGGACTGGTCACCTCGGTCAGCCGGGGTCTGAAGCGGAGCAGCGCCGAGCATCTGGCCGCGGTCTCCTCCGGCCTGCACAGCCTGGCCAGGGGGGTCGGGGAGCACTTCGGCAGCGGGGGGGTGCGGCAGACGATGATCGAGTTCGACGACGGCGTGCTCTTCGTGACGGCCGCCGGGGACGGCAGCTGCCTGTGCGTGCTGGCCGGCGCCGACGCCGACATCGGGCAGGTGGGGTACGAGATGACCCTGCTGGTGAACAAGGTCGGTGAGCACATGGGCCTGGCGGCCAGGGACTTCTGAGGCGGGCGGCCGGCGCTGCCGAATCGTTCACTCGCTGAGATTCGATCACTACACAGGGTTGCCTTCTCGGGGCTGGGTGCCTACTCTGGTCACGTAGAGTAGTTGTCGCACCGCCAGGAGCCCCGATGGCCACCTTCCCGCTCCCGACCCCCAGGACCCACCAGAACCCGTCCGAGGCCCCCCGAGGGCCGGCCGCGTGGACCGCCGGGCGAGCTCCCGGCCCCCGGCTTGTGAGCGCCTCGGACGGCGCGGCCCTGCTGGACGTGAGCCCCTCCCGCTTCGCCCGGCTGGCCAGGGGCGGCTGTTTCAGCCCCGCGGAGTTCCGCATCAGCCCGCTGCACATCGTCACCTGGTGGTATCCGGCCGCCGAGTTGCGGCTCTTCGCCGCCCGGGAGTCCCGGCTGCTCGGCGGCCCGATCCCGGAGGGGCTGCGCCGCGCGCTGGGCCGGGGCGAGGACTGGCGCCCCCGCCGCTGGCGCACCCGGCGCACCGCCGAGCTGGTCCGCCGCACCACCGAGCCCTGGCGGCGGGCCGCGGTCTTCGCCGCCGTGCTCGAGCCGCCGCTGCTCCTGCGGCGGGTGCCGGAGCCGCGCGAGCGGGCCCTGCTGCGGCGGCTCCGCCCGGCGCTGGCGGACCCGCCGCCGCCCGGCTTCCGCCAGCGGGCCTTCCAGGAGCTGCTGACCGCGGCCGCGCCGGACGAGGCCCGCTGGTACGTCCGCGGGCTGGAGCTCGCGCTGCGGGACGCCAGGGCGCGGCCGCCGGCCGGTCCCCGGCTCAGAGCTGGCCGACCTCCAGGACCTTGATCACCGCCCGGCCCTCGGCGTCCGAGGCCGTCAGGTCCACCTCGGCCGAGATCCCCCAGTCGTGGTCGCCCGCCGGGTCGTGGAAGGTCTGCCGCACCCGCCAGAGGCCGTCCTCCGGACGCTCCTCGATCCGCAGCAGGCGCGGCCCCCTGGCCTCGGGCCCGGTGCCCAGCTCGTCGTACTCCTCCCAGTAGCCGTCCAGCGCGCTGGCCCAGGCGTCGGCGTCCCAGCCCGACTCGGCGTCCAGCTCGCCCAACTCCTCGGTCCGGTCAAGCGCGGCCAGCTCCACCCGGCGGAACATCGCGTTCCGCACCAGCACCCGGAAGGCCCGGGCGTTGGCCGTCACGGGCTTCACCTGGTCCGCCCGCTCCCGCGCCTCCTCGGCGTCCTCGACCTCGGGGTTGGCCAGCTGCTCCCACTCGTCGAGCAGGCTGGAGTCGACCTGGCGGACCATCTCGCCCAGCCAGGCCGCGATGTCCTGGAAGTCCTCGGACTTCAGGTCGTCGGGCACGGTGTGCTCCAGCGCCTTGTAGGCGCCGGCCAGATAGCGCAGCACGATCCCCTCCGTGCGCGCCAGCTCGTAGTGCGACACGAACTCGGAGAACGTCATGGCCCGCTCGTACATGTCCCTGACCACCGACTTCGGGGAGAGCGGATGATCGCTCACCCACGGGTGGCTCTTGCGGTACAGGCCGAACGCGTGGAACAACAGCTCGTCCAGCGGCCGGGGATAGGTGATGTCCGCCAGCCGCTCCATCCGCTCCTCGTACTCCACCCCGTCGGCCTTCATCGCCGCCACGGCCTCGCCCCGCGCCTTGTTCTGCTGGGCCGCCAGGATCTGCCGGGGATCGTCCAACGTCGACTCCACCACCGACACCATGTCCAGCGCGTAGGAGGGCGACTCCGGGTCCAGCAGCTCGAACGCGGCCAACGCGAACGTCGACAGCGGCTGGTTGAGCGCGAAGTCCGCCTGCAGGTCGACCGTCAGCCGCACGATGCGACCCTGCGCGTCCGGCTGCTCGAGACGCTCCACGATGCCGCCGTCGAGCAGCGAGCGGTAGATGGCGATCGCCCGCCTGATGTGCCGCAGCTGCTGGCGGCGCGGCTCGTGGTTGTCCTCCAGCAGCCGCCGCATCGCCTCGAACGCGTTGCCCGGCCGGGCGATGACGGACAGCAGCATCGCGTGCGTGACGCGGAACCGCGAGGTCAGCGGCTCCGGCTCGGCGGCGATCAGCCGCTCGAAGGTGTTCTGACCCCAGTTCACGAACCCCTCGGGCGGCTTCTTGCGCACCACCTTGCGCCGCTTCTTGGGATCGTCACCCGCCTTCGCCAGCGCCTTCTCGTTCTCCACCACGTGCTCCGGCGCCTGGGCCACCACGAAGCCCGCGGTGTCGAAGCCGGCCCGCCCGGCCCGCCCCGCGATCTGGTGGAACTCCCTCGCCCGCAGCACCCGCACCCGGCTGCCGTCGTACTTGGTCAGCGCGGTGAACAGCACGGTGCGGATCGGCACGTTGACCCCGACGCCCAGCGTGTCGGTGCCGCAGATCACCTTCAGCAGGCCCGCCTGGGCCAGCTTCTCCACCAGCCGCCGGTACTTCGGCAGCATCCCCGCGTGGTGCACCCCGATGCCGTGCCGGACGTACCGCGACAGGTTCCGCCCGAACCTGGTGGTGAACCTGAAGTTCCCGATCAGCGCGGCGATCTCGTCCTTCTCCGCCCGGGTGCACATGTTGATGCTCATCAACGCCTGCGCCCGCTCCACCGCCTGGGCCTGCGTGAAGTGCACGATGTAGACCGGGGCCTGGCGCGTCTCGAGCAGCTCGGTCAGGGTCTCCGTGAGGCCCGTCGTCCGGTACTCGTAGCTCAGCGGCACCGGCCGGGTCGCCGAGCGCACCACCGCCGTCGGCCGCCCGGTGCGCCGCGTCAGGTCCTCCTCGAACCGCGACATGTCACCCAGCGTCGCGGACATCAGGACGAACTGCGCCTGCGGCAGTTCGAGCAGCGGGATCTGCCACGCCCAGCCCCGGTCCGGCTCCGCGTAGAAGTGGAACTCGTCCATCACCACCTGGCCGACGTCGGCCTCCGCGCCGTCCCGCAGCGCGATCGAGGCGAGCACCTCGGCGGTGCAGCAGATGACCGGCGCGTCCGCGTTGACCGAGGCGTCCCCGGTCAGCATCCCGACGTTCTCGGTGCCGAAGATCTTGCACAGGTCGAAGAACTTCTCGGAGACCAGGGCCTTGATCGGCGCCGTGTAGAACGTCACCTCGTCCCTGGCCAGCGCCGCGAAGTGTGCCCCGGCCGCCACCAGCGACTTGCCCGAGCCCGTCGGCGTGGACAGGACGACGTTCGCGCCGGACACGACCTCGATCAGCGCCTCCTCCTGCGCCGGGTACAGGGTGATCCCCCGTTCACGGGTCCACGACGAGAACGCGTCGAAGAGGGCATCGGGATCGCTGTCCGCCGGCATCTGATCGATAAGGGTCACCGTCCCATACTGCCCGCACCCGACCCCCGAAGGGGAACCGGCCGCTCCCGGGAAGATCACGAGGCACTACGCTGTCCCGCCGAGAGCAGTGATCGATCGGCGCGATACCCCGACAACCACGGTGCCACACCGCTACGTTGGGCCGGGGGCAAGTGAAGAAGGGGCGGGGACGGCCATGATGGGACCGGCACACTCACTGTCGGGGGCGATGGCCTGGCTGGGCATCGGAGCCGCCTGCGCGGCGGCCGACAACCCCATGCCCTGGCCGGTGCTCGTGGTGGGCACCCTGATCTGCGCCGGCGCCGCGCTCGCCCCCGACCTCGACACGAAGTCGGCCACCATATCCCGGGCCTTCGGGCCGATCTCCAAGGCCCTGGCCGGCGTCATCGACAAGCTCTCCGAGTCCGTCTACAACGCCACCCGGGGCAAGGGCGAGCGGCGCCGCACCGGCGGCCACCGCACGCTCACCCACACCTGGATATGGGCCGTGCTGGTCGGCACCGGATTCTCCCTGGCCGCCATCGCCTGGGGGCGCTGGGCCGTCCTCGTCACCCTCTTCGTCCACCTGGTGCTCGCCGTGGAGGGCCTGCTGTGGCGCATGGCCCGGGTCTCCAGCGACGTCCTGGTCTGGCTCCTCGGCGCCACCAGCGCCTGGATACTCGCCGGCGTCCTCGACGAGCCCGGCAACGGCGCCAACTGGCTGTTCAACGACGAGCCCTACATGTGGCTGGGCGTCCCCATCGTGGTCGGCTCCATCGTCCACACCCTCGGCGACGCCGTGACCGTCTCGGGCTGCCCGATGCTCTGGCCGCTGCCCATCGCCGGCAGGCGCTGGTACCCCCTGGGCACCCCCTCGTTCATGCGGTTCCGGGCCGGCGCCTGGGTGGAGAGCAAGGTGCTGATGCCCGTCTTCATGGTGCTGGGGGCCGCCGGCGGCGTGGGAGCCGTCGTACTGGCGGCCTGACCCGTCGGCCCCGCCGGGCGGCGGTCCCACCCGCCGCCCGGCCCCCGCGTCTCAGCCGTGCCAGGAGCGCCACAGCGCCGCGTAGGCACCGCCGGCGGCCACCAGTTCGTCGTGGCTGCCCAGCTCGCTGATCCGGCCGTCCTCCACCACCGCGATCACGTCCGCGTCGTGCGCCGTGTGCAGCCGGTGGGCGATCGCGATCACCGTCCGCCCCTCCAACACCCGGGCCAGCGAGCGCTCCAGGTGCCGGGCCGCCCGGGGATCGAGCAGCGAGGTCGCCTCGTCCAGCACCAGGGTGTGCGGGTCCGCCAGCACCAGCCTCGCCAGCGCTATCTGCTGCGCCTGCGCCGGAGTGACCGACAACCCGCCGGACCCGACCTGGGAGTCGAGCCCCTCGGGCAGCGCCCGCGCCCACTCCGCCGCGTCCACCGCGCCCAGCGCGGCCCACAGCTCGGCGTCCGTGGCGTCCGTCCTGGCCAGCAGCAGGTTGTCCCGCAGCGGCCCCACGAACACGTGGTGCTCCTGGTTCACCAGGGCCACCTGCTCGCGCACCCGCTCCGCCGTCATCCCCGCCAGCCGGGCCCCGCCCAGCGTCACCTCGCCGGCCCGCGGCGCGTAGATCCCGGCCAGCAGCCGGCCGAGCGTCGACTTGCCCGCGCCCGACGGGCCCACCAGCGCCATCCGGGTGCCGGGCGGCACCCCGAGCGACACCCCGTGCAGCACGTCGGAGCCGGCCAGGTAGCCGAACCGCACCCGCTCCGCCGCCAGCTCCCGACCCTCCGGCACGATCGACGCGTCGCCCCCGCCGTCCTCGACCTCCCGGACCCCGACCAGCCGGGCCAGCGACACCTGCGCCACCTGGAGCTCGTCCAGCCAGCGCAGGATCATCCCCACCGGCTCGATCAGCATCTGCGCCAGCAGCGCCCCGGTGGTCAGCTGACCCACCGTCATCCAGCCCTGGAGCGTGAACCACCCACCGATCAGCAGCACCCCGGCCAGGATCATCGCGTGGTAGACGTTGATCGTCGGGATCAGCACCGAGCGCAGCCACAGCGTGTACCGCTCCCACGCGGTCCACTCCCTGACCCGCCGGTCGGAGAGCGCGATCCGCTCCCGCTCCAGCCGGTGCGCCTCGATCGTCCGCCCCGCGTCCACCGTCTCGGCCAGCGCCGCCGCCACCGCCGCGTAGCCCGCCGCCTCCGAGCGGTAGCCCGCGGGCGCCCGGCGGAAGTACCAGACGCAGACCGCCACCAGCAGCGGTACCGCCAGCACGACGCTCAGCCCGAGCGGCGGCGCCGTGAACACGATGGCCGCCAACACCAGCGCCGCCCAGACCACGGCGATCGCCATCTGCGGCACCGCCTCGCGCATCGCCTTGGCCAGCCGGTCGACGTCCGTGTTGATCCTGGCCAGCAGATCGCCGGTGCCGGCCCGCTCGAGCACCCCGGGCGGCAGCCCCACCGAGCGCACCAGGAAGTCCTCCCGCAGGTCCGCCAGCATCCGCTCGCCCAGTATCGCGCCGCGCAGCCGCACCATGCGGACGAAGAACGCCTGCACCACCAGCGCAGCGGCGAACATCGCGATGATCTGCCCGAGCCGCGGCTCGCGCCCGCCGTCCGCCAGGTCCTGGATCAGACCGCCCAGCAGGTAGGGCCCGACCAGGGAGGCGAGCACCGCGACCGAGTTCACCGCCACGAGCCCGAGGAAGGCCCGCCGGTGCCGCCGGGACAGCTCACGGACGTAGGCGCGGACGGTCGTCCGCCCGGCCACCGGCAGCGTCGTCACGTGCTCGGTGGAGGCGGGATCGTACTCGGGCGGCTTGACGCCGATCATGCGTTCTCCTCGGCAAGGTCGGAAAGGGGGTCGGCGTCCATCGACCGCGCCGGGTCGGCGAGGGCCTCGGACCCGAGGCCCTCCGGCTCCCGGGTCACCACCGCCCGGTACTCGGGCGTGCTGGTCAGCAGTTCGCGGTGGGGCCCCGCCACCGACACCTTCCCGTTGTGCACGAAGACCACCTCGTCCGCGCGGTCGAGCAGCAGCGGGCTCGAGGTGAACACCACGGTGGTGCGGTCCGCGCGCAGCGTGCCCAGGCCCTCGGCGATCCTCGCCTCGGTGTGCGCGTCCACCGCCGAGGTCGGCTCGTCGAGCACCAGCACCTCGGGATCGGTGATCAGCGACCTGGCCAGCGCCAGACGCTGCCGCTGCCCACCGGACAGCGACCGGCCCCGCTCCGTGATCCGGGCCCGCATCGGGTCACCGTCGCCGTCGGCGGACGTCTGGCCGAGCGCCGTCAGCACGTCCTGGCACTGCGCCGCGCCCAGCGCCGCCTCGGCCGACACCCGGCCGGACGCCGGCACGGTCAGCAGCTCGTCCAGCGTGCCGGACAACAGCACCGGGTCCTTGTCCTGCACCAGCACCGCCTCGCGGGCCGCCGCCAACGGGACCTCGTCGAGCGGGGTGCCGCCGAGCTGGGCGGAGGGCTCGCCCTCCGCCCTGGCCGGGTGCCCGCCCAGCCGGGCCGCGAGCCGCTCCGCGAAGTCCGGATCGCCGCACACCACGGCGGTCAGCCGGCCCCGCGCGGCGAACAGGCCGGTGGCCGGGTCCCACAGGTCGCCGGTGAGCGGCCCGTCCGAGGACGCCGCCCCGTCCGCCCGCTCCCGCCGCAGGCCGAGTACCCGCACCGCCCGTTTGGCCGAGGGCCGGGAGAAGGTGAACGCCATCGCGGCCTCCTGGAACAGCCGCAGCGGGAACAGCAGAAAGCTGACGGCCGCGTAGACCGTGACGAGCTCGCCGGCGCCGAGCCGACCCTCGCGGGCCAGACCGACCCCCTGCCAGACCACCGCGATCATCAGCAGCCCCGGCATCACCACCTGGACGGCGTCGATCAGCGACCACATCCTGGCGTTGCGCACGGAGGCCTGGCGCACCTCCTGGGAGGCCCTGCGGTACCGGTCGAGGAACAGCTCCTCGCCGCCGATGCCGCGCAGCACCCGCAGCCCGGCCACGGTGTCCGAGGCGAGCTCCGTCGCCCACCCCGACCTGCTGCGCTCCTGGTCGGCCCGGCGGGTCGCGGCCGGCAGCAGCGGCCAGACACTCAGGCACACCGCCGCGATCCCGGCCAGCACCAGCAGCCCGATCCGCGGTTCGTAGACGACGAGCCCGACGCACACGCCCAGCGTCACCACGACGGCCGCGGCGAACCGGGAGAAGGACTCGACGAACCAGCCGATCCGCTCCACGTCCCCGGTGGAGACCTTGACCACCTCGCCGGCGGCCACCCGGCGGGTCAGCACACCGCCCAGTTCCGCGGTGCGACGGGCGAGCAACTGCTGCACCCGGGCGGCCGCGGTGATCCAGTTGGTCACCGCGGTGCGGTGCAGCATGGTGTCGGCGCTGGCCATCACGAGGGTGATGGCCAGCATCACGAGGCCCGCGGTGACCAGGCGGCGGCCCGACTCGTCCACCACGGCGTCCACTGCCATGCCCATGAAGATCGGCAGCATCGCGATCGAGGCCATGTGCAGGACACCCCAGCCCATGGCCCTGGCCTGACCGCCGAGTTGGCGCCGGAACAGCCAGACCAGGAAGCGGAAGCCGGACCCTACGTCCGGGTCGCCGGGGTCGGAATGCGGAAGGTCGCGAATCTGCATGACATCCCAGAGTCGGTGCGGTGGAACTGGGCAACCTGGCAAGGGTCCTGAAGCCGCCGGGCGGAACGCAACGGGTTTTCCCGGTGCCCGAGCGGATCGCGTCAGTGGCCGAGAACGGCGGCTGACGTGCGGTTCGAGGGGCGGGAGGCGGGGGAGTGGGGGCGTCCCTTCGACCGTCGCACGGACGTACGGGATCGGCCGCGCGGCGCGCCGAGCGCACGCCGGGCTCACCGGAAACCCCGGTGCGACGCGCGGCGTCCGCCCGGTAGAAAACCGTGCCTGCGCCCCGGCCGCGACGAGGTCCCGCACTTCTCGGAAGACCCGACCATCACCCTCTACAGACCCCGGACGGCGGCCCCGGTGGGGGCGAGCGGGTGCACGCCGTCGAGTACGGTGGCTGACCCGGATGACGACGGCCGAGCGGTACGCCTACCGGCTGCCCGCGGCACCCTTCCGACCGATCGGCGAACCGACGCCCTACGCCATGGTGGCGACAGAAAACGTTGAACCACCGGGGCCGCCGGAACCGGTGGGCGACCTGTTCGCCCTGCACCGGAACGCCGGGATCGAGCTACGCGTACGTGACACCCTGTGGGGCTTCTGGGGCGCGGTCGTCGGCGGCACCCTCGGCTTCAGCGCCATCAGGCCGCGGAACGCCAGGCCGCGCCCGGCGGAGTAGCGGGGAGCCGCTCGGAGGCGGCGTGACCCCGGCGTTCGGAGGGCCGTGGGTTCAGCGGTCGAAGGCGGAGGGGCCGTCGGGCGCCGCCCGGCGGCCCCTCCGCCCCCCGCTCGTTCACCGCTTGCGGGCAGCGGAGCCGCGACGGCGGCTGCGCGCTGGTCCTCGATTGAAAAAAGGAACGCGCCAAGTGTTGACGCGACCGACGACTCCTTCCACTATGAGGAACATCACCGCCAGGTGGGAGCGCTCCCATCCACCGCTCGACGTATGGGCGCCGACTCGCCCGGCGGGGTTTCTCGTACCGATGACCAAGGATCGAGAAGGGCCGCACACATGCCACCCCCCAAGGGCATTCCGGCCGTGCCTCGCCCCTCCTGGCTCGGCGGTCCGCCGCCGCCCGCCGGGGAGCCACCCGCTGGGCACGGGACAGAGACGGCCGCGGAGTCCTCCCCGCGGTCGCAAGCCGAGCACGGCGAGGACCGCCGTCCGCTCCTCAGGAGCTGGATTCGAGAAGTCAACAGGCTGAGCGCCTTCAACCGGCGGAGCCGGGGAGTGGATCTGTGAGCGGGCGGCGGCGCCAGCCGTGGCGCCGCCGCCCACCCGCCGATCGCGAACCCCCGCTTCCCGCCGTGGTGTCAGCCGCTCCGGGCCCCCTGCGGGAGGGGGTGTCCGGTGGGCAGCGGGTGCCGCCCGCCTCCAGGCTGCAGGGACGAGCAGCCCAGGGGCGGACTCCGTCCCGGGTGACGTCGCCGACGGGAACCGGCGTCACCCGGGACGGATGCGGCGCATGAGGTGGTGAACCGTTCACCTCTCGTAGGAAAACAGGTACGGCGCAGCCATTGACGAGTCCATGGCGACGTCGGACCATATGGGCTGCCGCCGCCGGGTGGGAGCGCTCCCAAGTCGACCGTCGAGCACCCGCAGGGGTGTGAGGCGGTCACCACCCGGCGGCGGTTCTCGTACCCCGACGACCAGGCCGAGCAGGGCCGCGGCCAGGTCGCCCCGGCCGGCGCGCACTGAGGCGATCGGGGCGGCGTGCGGCCCCCCACATGAGGAGCAGACGAGATGGCCGTTCAGCAGTCCCATCGCACGGGAGCCTCGAAGCGCGCGGTCCGGCGGCCGGAGACCGGTCCCCCGTTGTCCACCGCGGCCGCCAGGGCGCTGGCCGTGCTGCGCGTCGCCACCGGCGCGATCTTCCTGTGGGCCTTTCTCGACAAGGCGTTCGGCTGGGGTTACGCCACCTCGGCCGAGAACTCCTGGACCAGCGGCGGCTCGCCGGCCGGCGGCTATCTCGCCGGTGTCTCGGCCGGGCCCCTCGAGACCACCTTCCACGCCTGGGCCGGCGACGTCTGGGTGGACTGGCTCTACATGGCGGGCCTGTTCGGCCTCGGCGCCTCGCTGGTGGCCGGCGTCGGCCTGCGGGTCACCGCCGTGGCCGGCTCGTTGATGATGCTCTTCCTCTGGCTCAGCCAGTTCCCGCCGGCCCGTCACCTCTCCGACGGCTCGCCCAGCATGTCGCCGAACCCCCTGGTGGACCAGCACGTCGTCTACGCCGTCGTCATGGTGGTCCTCGCCGCCTGCTCGGCCGGGCGGGTCTGGGGCCTGGGCGGCGCCTGGGCCCGGCTGCCGATCGTCGACCGCCACCGCTGGCTCCAGTAGCCGGCGGTCCCACCGAGCCGCGGGGGGGGGGGGGGGGGGGGGGGGGGAGCCCCC
>NZ_JAVREM010000062.1:0-38756 GCF_031845425.1 Streptomyces millisiae | reverse complement strand
CCCCCCCCGCCCCGACCCCCCCCCCACACGGCCGCCGCCCGCCGCCCGCGCACCGGCTGATCCGCCAGACCCACCGCCCCCCGGACTCCCCGCCCGCCGAGAACCGGCTCCCGCACGACCACCGGAGCCGGGCGGCCCGCCAGGGCCAGTCGCCGGACGAAAACCGACCGCCTCGGGTCCACCGGAACGATCGGTCGCTCCGGGATCGGCCGGGCCGCCGGCCCGGCCGCCGGCTGGCGGCGGGGGCGTGATCCGGCCACGACCGGCCGTCGAGGGACCGTCTGGCTCGGCCGGCGAGGGCCCCGGCCCGCCAGGGCCAACTCGCCCCGGCCCGCCAGGGCCGACTCGCCCCGAGCCGCCGGCTCGGCCGGCTCCGCCGGCCGGCCCCGGCCGGCGGGGCGTGGCCGGCCTCGCCGGCAGGCGCAACGCGTCGGCACGCAGCCACAGGCGGTGCAGTTCCAGCAGTTCGTCCTTCGTCGCCCCGCAGGCGCGCGCGAGGCGTTCCACCGGGGCGTACTCGGTCGGCACCACGGTGCCCGCGCAGTAGCGGTGCAGGGTGGAGGTGCTGGTGTGGAGCCGTTTGGCCAGGACCGCGAAGCTGTGTCCCGAGCGCTCCTTCAACTCGCTCAGCCGCTCGGCGAACCGCGCCGCGGCCGGGTTCTCCCCCGGTGTCCGCCCCATGCCCCGTATCCCCCCGGCCTCGGAAGACTCTCCCCCTCGTGCCCCGTCAGGATAGGCGTGGCCGGCGCCGTGTTACGCGCGGGTTTCGGCGTTCCGGCCGACTGTCGGCGCCCGACTTGCCAAGCTGGTGGTCGGCGCCTTGCCGAAGGCGCCAAACGGCAGGCCGTTGTCTTGTTGCATGCACACGTTTACATCAGTCCTTTCATGGCTTTCACCTGCGACTCTTCTGTCAACTTGACTGCCAGCGGCCCCAATTCGGCGAAAACCCAAGATCCTTTCATGTAAACGATTGCAATACCCCTTCCTTCGGCAGTACGTTCGGCTCACTGCCGTGATCGGAGGGTTATGGCCGCCAGCATCATCGACGTCGCGCGGCGGGCGGAGGTGTCCACCGCCACCGTGTCCCGTGCCCTGCGCGGGTTACCGAACGTCTCGGAGGCGACCCGGGAGCGAGTGCTGCGTGCCGCGGAGGAGTTGTCCTACGCGGTCTCCCCCCACGCCTCCTCCCTCGCCTCCGGGCGGACCGGCACGGTGGGTGTGATCCTGCCGTTCGTCAACCGCTGGTTCTACGGCCAGGTGGTGGCCGGCATCGACTCGGTGCTGCGGGCCAACGACCTGGACATCCTGCTGTACAACCTCGGTGACGAGCGCGTGCACGAGCGGTTCTTCGCCCACATGCCGCTGCGCCGCCGTGTCGACGCGGTGATCGTGCTCAACCTGCCGCTGTCGGCGGCCGAGCGCGAGTCGCTGGTCTCGATGGAAGTGCCCGTAGCCGTGCTCGGCACCCGCATCCCCGGCTGCTGGCACGTCTCCATCGACAACGCCGAGGGCGCGAGCACGGCGGTCAGGCATCTGATCAACCTGGGCCACCGGCGGATCGGCATGATCTCCGGTGCCCTCGGCGACTCGCGGGGGTTCACCACCCCGATCGTGCGCCAGCACGCCTACCGCACGGTGCTGGCGCAGGCGGGCATCCCCTACGACCCGGAGCTCGAGGCGCCGGGCAACCTCACGATCGACGAAGGCGCCTCGGCCATGGCGCAGTTGCTGAGCCTGCCTGATCCGCCCACCGCCGTCTTCGCGGAGTCGGACCAGATGGCGTTCGGCGCGCTGCGCACGCTGGGCCGGATGGGGCTGCGCGCCCCGGAAGACGTCTCGGTCATCGGGTTCGACAACCATGAGACGGCCGAGCTGCTCAACCTCACCACCATTGCTCAACCCGTTGCCCACCAGGGCGAGTTGCTCGCTCAGCAGATCCTCGACGCGTTGTCGGGCGAGAGCGAGGAACCGACTCAGGTCGTGGTGCCGACCCGGCTCGTCGTCCGGGGCACCACCGGCGCGGCTCGTGTCGCGCGTCCTCGAAATCCCCTCTCACCCCGGCCGGGACCCGAACCGGACCAGCACAGCCGCACCAGTGCGCGGTGAGCCGCTCCAACCGCGCATTTTCCAGGGTCAACTCGCAAGAGGAATGGAAGATTCGTGCCCCGCACCCGCATTCATGAGAACTCGGCCGTGCCCTGGTGGCGCACCGCCGTGATCTATCAGGTCTACATCCGCAGCTTCGCGGACGGCAACGGGGACGGCGTCGGCGACATCGCCGGTCTGCGCGCCCGTCTGCCGTACCTCAAGGAGTTGGGCGTCGACGCCGTGTGGATCACTCCCTGGTATCCGTCACCCATGGCCGACGGCGGCTATGACGTGACCGACTTCCGGGCGATCGATCCGGTGTTCGGCACCCTCGCCGAGGGTGAGGAGATGATCGCCGAGGCCCACGCGCTGGGCGTCCGCGTCGTCCTCGACCTCGTGCCCAATCACACCTCCGACCAACACCCCTGGTTCGTCGAGGCGTTGGGAGCCGCACCGGGTTCGCCCGAGCGCGAGCGCTACCACTTCCGCGACGGCCGGGGCCCGGACGGCGCGCAGCCGCCCAACGACTGGCGCAGCCGGTTCGGCGGTTCGGCCTGGACCAGGGTCACCGAGCCGGACGGCACGCCGGGACAGTGGTACCTGCACCTGTTCTCGCCGGAGCAGCCCGATCTCAACTGGGCCCACCGGGACGTCCGTTCCGAGTTCGAGTCGATCCTGCGCTTCTGGTTCGACCGGGGCGTGGACGGCTTCCGGATCGACGTCGCCTCCGGCCTCGTCAAGGATCCGGCGCTGCCCGACATCGGCATCCCCGAGGACGCCGTCTTCGAGGAGGGCCCCTGGAAGGACGGGCACCCGCACTGGAACCAGGAGGGACTGCACGAGATCTACCAGTCCTGGCGGAAGATCGCCGAGTCCTACGCCGGTGACCGGGTGTTCTGCGCCGAGGCCAACTCGCGGGACGACCAGACGGCCCGCTACCTGGGCTCGGACGAGCTGCACACGGCCTTCAACTTCGCGTTCCTGAAGTCGCCGTGGGAGTTCAAGTCGATCCGCGAGGTCATCGACCGCAGCGTCAGCTCGCTGGCCGAGGTGGGGGCCCCGGCCACCTGGGTGTTGTCCAACCATGACGTGACGCGCCATGTCACACGGTACGGGCGGCGCGACACCACCCAGGACCTCTACCGCACCGACCACGGCCACTCGGACCGCGACCTGGGCACCAGGCGGGCGCGGGCGGCGGCGCTGCTGATGCTGGCGCTGCCGGGCAGCTCCTACCTCTACCAGGGCGAGGAGCTCGGCCTGTGGGAGGTCGAGGACCTGCCGGACGAGGCGCTCAGGGACCCGCTGTGGGGTCGTTCGGGCCACACGGTCCGGGGGCGGGACGGGTCCCGGGTGCCGCTGCCGTGGTCCGGCTCGGAGAGCCCGTTCGGCTTCGCGCGGCGCGGCAGCGAGCCGCCGTGGCTGCCGCAGCCGGCGGAGTGGGAGAAGTTCAGCGCGCAGTTCCAGTCGGGCACGCCGGGTTCGATGCTGGAGCTGTACCGGGCGGCGCTGCGGCTGCGGAGTGAGCAGCCCGGCTTCGACAGCGGGACGCTGCGCTGGCTCGACGCGCCGGAGGGGGTCCTGTCGTTCGAGCGCTCCCCGGTGCTGCGGTGCGCGGTGAACTTCTCGGAGGAGCCGTTCCCGCTGCCCCGCACCTGGGGCGTGCTGCTGTCGAGCGACCGGATCACCGGCGGGCTGCTGCCCACCGACACCACGGTCTGGCTCTGGGGCGGCGGCGCGTCCCGCGCATGACGGATCCGGGCCGCCCTCCCGGGTACACGGGGGCCCAGGGCGGGTGGCCCGGATCACCAGCGGTCCGGCTCAGCGGTGCCGGCTCCGCCGGGTACACCGCGGATCAGCCGTAGACCGCCCGGACCGCCTCGGCAACCTGCTCCAACGCCGCGTCGCGGTCAAGGCCCAACCGGCTGACCCGCTCCGCGTAGGCTCGGGCCGCCGCCGCTGCCTCCCGCGTGGCGGCGTCCCGGGCCGCGGCCACGAAGGTGCCGTGCCGGCCCCTGGTCTCGATCACCCCGTCGGCCTCCAGGGTCCGGTAGGCCTTGGCCACGGTGTTGGCGGCGAGTCCGAGCTCGCCGGCCAGCCCCCGCACGGTGGGCAGCCGGTACCCGACGGGCAGCTCCCCGCTCCTGGCCCGCTCGGCGATCTGTGCGCGCAGCTGCTCGTACGGCGCGGCGGACGCGCCCGGGTCGATGGTGAGGTTCACGCCGCCGATTCTGCCGCAGCCCCGGCCGGCCGGACGCGGGTCAGTCGCGAAGCCGCTGGCCGACGCGGGCGAAGGCGCGGGCGAGCGTCGCGAGCTCCTCCCGATCGAGGGTGTCGATCAGCGCCTCGCGGACGCGGGCCACATGGCCGGGCGCCGCCTCGGCGAGCGCGGTACGGCCGGCCTCGGTGAGGGTGGCCGTGACGCCGCGCACGTCCGTCGGGCAGGCGCGCCGGGCCACCAGGCCGCGCTTCTCCAACTGGCCGACCTGGTAGGTGAGGCCGCTCTTCGAGGTGATCAGGGAGTCGGCGAGCTCGGTCATCCGGATCCCCGCCCGCCCCGCCGCGGCGAGCTTGACCAGGATCTCGTACTGCGGGTGGGAGAGCCCGGCGTCGTCCTTGAGCTGCTGCTCCACGCTGCGGAAGACGCGGTGGCTGGCCTCCAGGAACGCCGTCCAGGCCGCCATCTCCCGCTCGTCGAGCCACCGGATCTCCTTCATGCCCGCCATCATAGGCATGTTGTTCAAATTGGAATCACCCTGCTACGGTGATGGCCGGTTCGAATTTGAACCAAACTCCCTCGACCCCCACCCCCATCACAGGAGACGGCTCGATGACCTCCCCCACGACGACGACCACGCCGACGGCCCCCGCGCCGGCCCGGGCCGCCGCCGCGCCGGCCCACGACACCGGGCTGCTGGTGCTCCGCCTCGCCGTCGGCCTGACCATCGCCGCGCACGGCGTGCAGAAGCTGTTCGGCTGGTTCGACGGCTCGGGCCTCGACGGCACCGGCATGTTCTTCGAGTCCCTCGGCTACCCGTCGGGCCGCACCATGGCCGTGGTGGCCGGCCTCTCCGAGACCCTGGGCGGCCTCGGCCTGGCGCTCGGGCTCCTCACCCCGCTGGCCGCCGCGGCCGTGGTCGGCACGATGCTGAACGTCATCGTCTCCGCCCACTGGGACGCCGGGTTCTTCGCCCCGGCGGGCATCGAGTTCCCGCTGCTGCTCGGCCTCGGCGCCGCCTCGCTCGCGCTCACCGGTCCCGGCCGCTACGCCGTCGACCCGCGGCTGCCGCTGCCCGCGCTGCGCGAGCACCGGCTGGCCACCGGCGTGGCCGCCCTGGCGTTCGGCATCGCCGTCGCCGGCATCGTGCTGTTCTTCCGCGACTGACCGACCCGCACCGCACCACCCGAGACGAATCGCAGGTACCCGCCATGACCGTCACCGAGGGCCGCATGCCCGTCGTCTACCTCAGCCACGGGGCGCCGCCGCTCGCCGACGACGCGCTGTGGACCGGCCAGCTGGCCGACTGGTCGGCCGGGCTGCCGCGGCCGAAGGCGATCCTGATCGTCTCGGCGCACTGGGAGGCCGCGCCCGTCACGGTCGGCGCCACCACCACGGTGCCGCTGGTCTACGACTTCTGGGGCTTCCCCGAGCGCTACTACCGGGTCACCTACCCGGCGCCGGGCGCCCCGGAGCTCGCGGCCGCCGTGCGCGCCCTGCTCGACGGGCCCGGCACCCCCGTGCACGAGGCGCCGGACCGGGGGCTCGACCACGGGGCCTACGTGCCGCTGGCCGAGATGTTCCCGAAGGCCGACGTGCCGGTGCTCCAGCTGTCCATGCCCACCCTCGACCCGGAGCGGCTGCTGCGACTCGGCCGCCGGCTCGCGCCGCTGCGGGACGAGGGCGTGCTGATCGTGGGCAGCGGCTTCTTCACGCACAACCTGTCGGAGATGACCTGGACCACGGAGCCCGACCAGGCGCCGACCTGGTCCCGGGAGTTCGACGCCTGGGGCCGGGAGGCGCTGGCCGGCGGGGACATCGACGCGCTGCTGGACTTCGAACACGCCGCCCCCGCCGGCCGCCTCGCGCACCCCCGCACCGAGCACTTCGCGCCGCTGTTCGTGACGCTCGGCGCGGGCGAGGCCGACCTGGCCACCCAGCGCACCGTCATCGACGGCTTCTGGGGTGGCCTGGCCAAGCGCTCGATACAGCTGGGCTGAGCGCCCCGCGGCGTGGCGGTACGTCAGCCGGTGACCAGGTCGAACGACTCCGCGGGGCCGATGGACGTGGCGTTCGCGATCAGCGGCTGCGATCCGCCGCCCTGGGCGCTGACGTACCTGGAGTTGACCTGGGCGCGCAGGCTGACGGAACCGTCCGCGTTGTTCACCCGCTGGAAGGTCTCCCAGGGGCCGACGGAGGCGCGGTTGGCGACGAGCGGCTGGGCTCCCGCGTTCTCCGCGCAGACGTACTGGTTGTTGGCGTGCGAGCGCAGGGCCACGGCCCCGGAGCCGAGGTCGATCAGGTCGAACCGCTCCCAGGGGCCGACGGAGGCGCGGTTGGCGACGAGCTGACCCGCTCCCCCGTTCTCGGCGCAGACGTACTGGTTGTTGGCCCGGGACCGCAGACTGACCACAGCCCCGGCGGGCGGCGGGGTGAGGGTGGACTCCCAGGTCGTCGTGGTGGTGCCGGAGGTGGCGTCGGCGGGGAGGCGGTCGCGGGCGGCGGTGTCGCCGTAGAGGCTCCAGCGCATCCAGTCCAGGTAGGTGGCGATGGTCTGGGTGTGGTTGTAGCCGCTCCAGATGTACTGGTCGTGGCCCGTGCCGCGGTGGGTGAGGAACGCCTTGGGCGCGGGCAGTTCGGCGTATGCCTGGCGGGCGGAGGAGTACTGGCATATGGGGTCCTGGTCGCCGTGGACGAACAGGACGTTGGCCGTCACCCGGTTGGACGGATTGCCCATGTCCACGCACGCGAAGGGCACGGCGGCGGCGATCCGTTCGTCCGGCCAGGCGGTGAGCAGGCCGTGGGTGGTCATGCCGCCCAGCGAGTGTCCGGCGACGCCGACGCCGACGGCCGTGTCCAGGTGCCCGGCGAGCGGGTCCCCCGCGGTCGTGTTGAGCGCCAGGGTGCGGGTGATGACCTCGGAGACGTCCATGGACTGGTTGCCGTTGTAGACGTCCTGGATGTTGCCCGGGGTACCGGTCGAGGTGGTGGGGAAGACCGGTGCGGGGACGACGAAGCCGGCCTCGGCCAGCGGGCGTACCAGAGGTGCGTAGCTCTCGGGGTTGCCGCCGAGGCCGTGGCTGAACTCGACGATGGGGAAGACCCCGTTGGCGACGGGTGCGTTGGTGACCGGGTTGCCGCCGGGGGTGCCGGTGGCGGGGTAGAAGATCCGGGTGGTCAGCCGGCGGTTGCCGCGGCTCCAGGCGTACTCCCGCACGCCGATGGCGAAGCGCTGGGTCGGCGCGTCCAGGGGCCTGCTGACGGCCTGTGCCGGCGCGGCGCCGAGCACGGACGCGCCCACGCCGGCGGCGCCAAGACCGAGGAACGTGCCCAGAAGGGCGCGTCGTCGTAAGGACATGGTGACTCCTCATGTGAAGCGTGCGGAGGCTGCGTTGAGGCACGGGCTCTGGTCGGACGCCCGGTCCCTCGGCCGTCCGGCCTCAAAGCCACGTGGATGGAACGTCACCGTTGCGAGATGGCGTGGCGTGAGACCACAGCCGTTCGACATGTCGGGCGACAGTCGACACGTCAGACAAGCATGGATGATAGGCCGGTCGCCGGTGACGTCAATGGACCCGACGTAATTCGAGGCTGATCCCCGAAAAGACAAGAGCGAGGGCACCCGGTTTCGGTGATGCCGACCAGGTCAAACAGATTGCCGGCTCGAACGGGAGAGGGACTGAGGGGTGAACAGCCCCGGCGGCCACCTCAACGGCCCCATTCAGAGCCTCATGAATCGGCCCACTACTGCGAATTCGTTCGCCCAGAGATGGGGACACAACCGCCCATTTCGCATGGATCGCGACGACGACGCCGCCCGACGGAAGGAAATTCGTACGACGTATGTTGACTGGCGCCCGGCGGTGTCTATGATCCGAGACGTCGAAGAGCCGATCGACGTTCGACATGTCGGACACGCGGATGTCGCATCACCGCCTGATGAACAAGGCGACCCGACACGGCCGACGAGACCTGGCCGCCCCTCCGTCACACCGGCGGCGTCCCCACGCACCACCCCCACCACCCCCCACACTGGAGTCACGATGTCGGTACGACGACGTACCTTCCTGGGCCTGGGCGCGGCCGGAGCAGCCGCGCTCAGCGCCGCCCTGACCACCGCGTTACTCGCGACGGCCGGCGTGGTCATGGCGCTGTCGCCCGCCTCGGCCGCGCCAACCGAAACGGGTGACCCGCGGCAGGCGGAGTTCCAGCAGGTGACCCTGGCCAGAGGGGTCGCCGAGATGGGCGAGCCGATGTCCCTGGCCGTGTTGCCCGACCGCTGGGTGCTGCACACCTCCCGGGACGGCACCCTGCGGGTCACCGACCCCGCGGGCGCCACCCACGTGGCGGCGCGGCTCAACGTGTACCGGCATGACGAACAGGGCCTCCAAGGCGTCGCCGTCGACCCGGACTTCACCACCAACCGGTTCGTCTACCTCTACTACTCGCCCGCGCTCGACACCCCGCCGGGGGACGCGCCGAACCAGGGCTCGGACGCCGACTTCGAGGCGTGGCAGGGCGTCAACCGGCTCTCGCGGTTCACCCTGAACGCGGACCACACCCTCGACACCAGCAGCGAGGTGACCGTCCTCGACGTCCCGACCGACCGCGGCATCTGCTGCCACGCCGGCGGTGACATCGACTTCGACGCCGAGGGCAACCTGTACCTGACCACCGGGGACAACACCAATCCGTTCGCCTCCGACGGCTACACCCCGATCGACGAACGGAGCAACCGCAACCCGGCGTACGACGCGCAGCGTTCGGCGGGCAACACCAACGACCTGCGCGGCAAGCTCCTGCGGATATCGGTCAACGACGACGGCTCGTACGACATCCCCGAGGGCAACCTCTTCGCGCCGGGCACGCCGAACACCCGGCCCGAGATCTACGCCATGGGCTTCCGCAACCCGTTCCGGATGAGCGTCGACAGGGAGACCGGCGCCGTCTACGTGGGCGACTACGGCCCGGACGCCGGCACCTCGAGTCCCACTCGCGGTCCTGGCGGCATGGTCGAGTTCGCCCGCGTGACGGAGCCGGGCAACTTCGGCTGGCCGTACTGTGTCGGCGACAACCGGCCGTACGTCGACTACGACTTCGCCACCGGGGCCTCCGGCGCCACCTTCGACTGCTCAGCTCCGAGAAACGACTCGCCGAACAACACCGGTCAGACCACCCTGCCGCCCGCACAGCCCGGGTGGATCTCCTACGACGGCGGCTCGTTCCCGGCGTTCGGCGACGGCGCGGAGTCCCCGATGGCGGGCCCGGTCTACCACTACGACCCGCGGCTGAACTCGTCGGTCAAGTTCCCGCAGGAGTTCGACGGCGACTTCTTCGCCCTGGAGTACGGGCGACGTTGGATCAAGAACATCGACATCCGCGAGGACGGCGGCCCCGGCGACGTCGGCGACGTCCCCTGGTCCGGCACCCAGCCCATGGACGCCGCCTTCGGGCCGGATGGCGCGCTGTACGTCCTGGACTACGGCACCGGCTGGTACGCGGGTGACGAGAACAGCGCCCTGTACCGGATCGAGAACGTCTCGGGAGGTCTGTCGCCCATCGCCGAGGCGACAGCCGATCCGACCTCGGGCCGGGCACCGCTGGACGTGGCGTTCTCCGCCGAGGGCAGCGTCGACCCCGACGGCGACACCCTCCGCCACACCTGGGACTTCGGCGACGGCGGTTCCGCCACCGGCGCCGACCCCAGCCACACCTACACCCGGAACGGCGAGTACACCGCCACGCTCACGGTCGAGGACGCGACCGGGCTGACCGCCACCGCCTCGGTGCGCATCACCGTCGGCAACACCGCCCCCGACGTGACCATCGAACTGCCGGCGGACGGCCAGATCGTCGACTTCGGCGACGCCGTGCCCTACGAGATCACCGTCACCGACCCGGAGGACGGCGCGATCGACTGCTCGAAGGTCACGCTGACCTTCGTCGTCGGCCACGACAGCCACGGCCACCCGCAGACCTCGGCGACCGGCTGCTCCGGCACCCTCCAGACCCACGCCGACGGCGAGCACGACGCCAACGCCAACATCTTCGGCGTCTGGGACGCGGAGTACACCGACGCCGGCGGACTGACCACGCACGACCAGCACGTCACCCAGACCAGCCAGCGCCAGGCCGAGCACTTCGGCGCCCAGCACGGGGTGGAGATCGCCAGTCACACGAATGCCCACGGGGGGCGGACCGTCGGCTACGTCGACAACGGCGACTGGATCGCGTTCGAGCCCTATGTGCTCGCCGACGCCTCCGAGTTCACCGCCCGGATCTCCTCCGGCGGAGCCGGCGGCACCATCGAGATCCGGGCCGGCTCCCCCACCGGTGATCTGCTCGGCAGCGTCGACGTGCCGCACACCGGCGGCTGGGACACCTTCCAGGACGTGACCACGTCCCTGTCCGGCCCGCCCGCCGGGACCACCTCGCTCCACCTGGTCTTCACCGGTCCCACCGGCAGCGGGTATCTGTTCGACGTCGACGACTTCACGTTCGGCACCGGCGACCTGGCGGCGGGCGACCGCCGTGAGTGAAGGGAGCATCCCCATGTCCTCACACCCGACCCGGCGGTCCGTCCTCGCCGCCGCGGCCCTGGGCGCCGCGGCGCAGCCGGCCGTGGCAGCGGCGTCGGAGGTCTCCGGCGCCGCGGCGCGGCCGGCCGTGACGCCCTCCGGCGGTTCTGCGGGCCCCGCCGAAACCCCCTACGACGTCCTGGTGTTCTCCAGAACGGCGGGCTTCCGCCACGACTCCATCGACGAGGGCGTCGCCGCGCTCGGGGAACTGGGCGCGGAGCACGGCTTCACGGTCACCGCGACCGAGGACGCGACGGCGTTCACGTCAGGGAACCTCGCCCGGTACCGGGTGGTCGTCTTCCTGTCCACCACCGGTGACGTGCTCGACGCCGCCCAGCAGACGGCGTTCGAGGCGTACATCGCGGGCGGCGGCGCCTACGTCGGCATCCACTCCGCCGCCGACACCGAGTACGACTGGCCCTTCTACGGCGAGTTGGTCGGCGCCTACTTCCACTCACACCCGGAGATCCAGCCCGCCAGGGTGGTCGTCGAGGACCGGGGGCACGCCGCCACCGCCCACCTGCCGGCCACCTGGCAGCGGACGGACGAGTGGTACAACTACCGGACCAGTCCCCGCGAGCGGGTCCACGTGCTCGCCTCGCTGGACGAGTCCAGCTACCGCGGCGGCACGATGAACGGCGACCACCCCATCGCCTGGTGCCAGGAGTACGCGGGAGGCCGGTCGTTCTACACCGGGGGCGGCCACACCGCGGAGTCCTACGCCGAGCCGGAGTTCCGCGCCCACCTGCTGGGCGGCATCCGCTGGGCCGCGGGGCTCGTCCAGGCCGACGGCGCCTGACCCGGGTGGCCTGGTGGCCCCGCCGCTGAGGCGGCCGGTCGGTGACCGCCACGCCCACGGGACGTGGCGGTCACCGACCGGATCGACTTCCCGGGCCCTGCCTATCCCGCCGCGGGACCGAAGGTCTGGAACGCGGTGCGGCGCGGGACGCGGAAGACGTCCCGGCCGGTGACCGCGTTCAGGATCAACGCGCCGCGGTAGGCCCCGATGCCGAGGTCGGGGGCCGCGGCGCCGTGCGTGTGCAGTTCGGCGTTCTGCACGTACAGGCCGGCGCCCACCTCGGGCACCGTGCGGATCCGGTGCCCCTCGGTGACGTCGTAGCGGCCCCGCTCGTCCCAGGCGATCAGCTTCTCCACCGGGGCCAGGAACTCCGGGCGGCGCGGCGCGTAGCCGGTGGCGGCGATCACCGCCTCGGTGTCGAGCTCGGCCTCGCGGCCGGTGTCGGCGTGGTGGGTGGTGAGCCGCAGTCCGCCGCCCGCCGGCGTGGCGGCGCGGACGGCGGTGGCGGGCAGCAGGGTGAGCGGCGGCCGGTCGCCGTCCAGCATGTGGTCGTAGAGCTCGTTGTGGATCAGGTCGATGGTCTCGCTGTCGATGCCCTTGTACAGCTGCCACTGGGAGGCGATCAGCCGGTCCCGGACGGCGGGTTCGAGCCCGTTGAAGTACCGCATGTAGGCGGGCGTGGTGTATTCGAGGACCAGCTTCGAGTAGTCCAGCGGCGCGAACCCCCAGGAGCGGGTGAGCCAGGTGACCGCCCAGCCGGCCTCGCGCTGCCGGCGGACGAGGTCGAGGAACACCTCGGCGCCCGACTGCCCCGAGCCGACCACCGTGACATGCCGGACGCCCGCCTCGGTCAACCCCGCCACCCGGTGCAGGTGCTCGCCGGAGTGGAAGACCCGCTCCCCCGCGACGTCCGCCAGCGCGGGCGGCAGGTAGGGCTCCGTGCCCACGCCCAGGGTGAGCGCGCGGGCGAGCCTGGTGGTGGTCGCGCCGGTGTCGGTGTGCCGCAGCGTCAGCTCCCACAGGTCGCGCTCGGCGAGCCAACGCACCTCCGTCACGGCAGTGGCGAAGCGCAGCGACGGCAGCCGGCCGGCCACCCAGGCGCAGTAGTCGGCGTACTCGCGGCGCGGCACGTGGAAGCGCTCGGCGATGTAGAAGGGGTACATCCGGTCGTGCTCGACCAGGTAGTTGAGGAACGACCAGCGGCTGGTGGGCCGGATCAGCGACACCAGGTCGGCGAGGAAGCCCACCTGGAGCGAGGCCCAGTCGAACATCAGCCCTGGGTGCCAGTCGTAGGCGGGGCGCTGGTCGTACGCCTCGAAGGCGAGCCCGTCGACCTCGTCGGCGAGCGCGGCGAGGGAGAGGTTGAAGGGACCGATGCCGACGGCCGCGAGGTCGAGTATCGCTTCTTCGGTGGTGCCTGCGCTCACAGTTGGCCCTCCACGGCCTGGCCTGCCGCGTCCACCGCGGCGAGTAGTTCGTCGATGTCGCCGGCGGTGGCCTGGGGGTTGAGCAGGGTCAGCTTCAACCGGACGGTTCCGGTGCCGGGTTCCGCCGCCTTCACGTCGGTGCGGCCGATCAGCGCGGAGCCCTCGGCCAGCAGCCGGCGGCGCAGCGCGCCGTTGACCGCGTCCGAGACGCCGCCGGCGCGCGGCACGTAGCGGAAGACCACGGTGGTGAGCGCCGGTCGGGTGGTGAGTTCCAGCCTGGGGTGGGCCTCGACGGCGGCGGCCGCGTCCCTGGCGAGGTCGTGGCAGGCGTCGAGCATGGCGCCGATGCCCTCGCGGCCGAGGGCCAGGAAGGTGGCGGCGACCTTGAAGGCGTCGGCCCTGCGGGTGGTGGCCATGGAGTTGCCGAGCAGCCCGTCGTAGCCCGCGGCGCCGTCGTCGTCGGGGTTGAGGTAGCCGACCCGCAGCCCGGTGGTGGCGGCGAAGTCCCGCGCGTCGCGGGCCAGCAGCACGCTGGCGGCGGCCGGCTGCCAGGCGGTCTTGTGCAGGTCCATGGTGATGGTGTCGGCGGCCTCGATGCCGTCGAGCAGCGGCCGGAGCCGGTCGGAGAAGAGCGCGCCGCCGCCGTAGGCCGCGTCCACGTGCAGCCGGGTGCCGGCCCGGTGGGCGATGGCGGCGAGTTCGGGCAGCGGGTCGACGGAGCCGTAGTCGGTGGTGCCCGCGGTGGCGACGACCGCGATCGGCACCTCCTTCGGGCCCAACAGCCGCAGGGCGCGTTCGAGTTCGGCGGGCCGCATCCGGTGGGCGTCGTCGACGGGGACGGCGCGCACCGCGTCCTCCCCGAGGCCGAGCACGCCGCAGGCGCGGGCCACCGAGAAGTGGGCGAGTTCCGAGCAGTAGACGACGGGGCGCGCGTCGAGTCCGGCCAGGCCGCTGCCGCGTATGTCGCGGTGGGCGCGCAGCGCGGTGTCCCTGGCTATCAGCAGGGCCTGCAGGTTGGACGCGGTGCCGCCGGGGGTCAACACGCCGTCGGCACCCGGGCCGTAGCCGGCGAGCTCGGTGAGCGCGCGGACGAGCCGGCGTTCGATCTCGACGGCGTAGGGGCCGCTGTCCCAGGTGTCGACGGAGGCGTTGAAGACGGAGGCGAGCACGTCGGCGGCGGCGGCGACGCTCAGGGCCGGTGGCTGGAGGTGGGCGGCGGCGCGCGGGTCGGCGAGGTCCACGGTGTGGGCGGCGTAGGAGCGGGCCAGCGCGAGCACCGCCTCGCGCCCGCGGCCGGTGGCGGGGAGTGGGCCATCCGGCAGCTCGTCGTCCAGCAGGCGGGTCAACTCCCGGGGGGTGAGGGCCGGGAGGGGTCCGGTACGGCGGCGGAGGGCGCCGGCGGCCTCCCTGGTCAGCTCGGTGACGAGCCGTCCCACCTCCGCGAGGCCGGCGGGGTCGGCGGCCAGCAGATCGGGTTCCAGGAGGGTCGGGGGCACGGGCACGAGTGGGGCGTGGCCGGGCATGCTCATGGGTTCTCGGGGTGTCCCTTGTCTTGGCGGCTGGATCTCTGCGCGGGTCTCGCGCCGGGGTGGAGAGACGTGACGGGCGTGGGTGACGGCGACTCCAACGGGCTAATTTAGGTTAGGCATACCTAACCATGTCAACCGTGCCCGTCCTCACGCGGGATCCTTTAACCACTCCTGAGCCGCCCCTTAACGGGACCATAAGAGGGCAGACAACGCCCCGGGACCTGGCTAACGTTCCTGGTGTCGGCATGTCAGGACCGGTGCCGCCGCCTCCCTCAATCCCCCCCACCCCCGGGGAGGCGGCGGCACCGACATCCTCGCCGAATCCCCCCTCTCCCCCGGCTCCGCCGCCTCCGCCGCTACCCGAGCAGGTCGCCGCAGTCGGTCGGCTCGGCGCCGGCCGGGTCGAGCGCGTTGGCCGTCTCGTGGAAGGCCACCCGGCTCAGCAGGCCGATCGCCGCGTGCTCGGAGAGATCGATCGGACACAGGTCCTGGAGCAGCACGTTCCGCACCCCGGGCTCGTCGATGAACTGTGAGCGGTAGGGGGTGACGATCTCGTCGTAGCGGGTGGCGATCACCGTGTACGTCACGCCGGGCACGGTGTAGCCGTCGGCGTTGAGCTCGGTCATGAACTCGGAGCCCGCCACCTGCTGGGCCAGGGCCGGCGCGCCCGCCGCGATGGCGTCCTCCAGACCGGGGAAGACCTCCAGCAGCCCGGTCAGCCCGGCGAGGGTGGTGCCGTTGGTGTTGGGTGCGATGCCGACCAGCGCGTTCACCTTGTCGGCGGCGCCCGGGTGGTGCTTGAGGTAGTAGCGGGGCAGCACGCCGCCCTGGGAGTGGCCGACGAGGTCGACCTCGCGGGCGCCGGTCTCGGCCAGCACCTCGTCGACGAACGCCGCGAGCTGGCCGGCCGACTCCTCCATCGGGCCCAGGCCGCCGAAGAGCGGCACGCCGGGCAGCATGCCGTAGTCGAAGGAGTAGACGCACCAACCGCGGTCGGCCAGGTAGGGCGCGAGGCCGAGCCAGTTGACCGTGCCGTTGGCGCCCGTGCCGTGGACCAGCACGACGGGCCTGGGGTGGGCGGCGGCCGGGACGCAGTCGGCGTCGTTCCAACCACCGGCCGAGGACGGGGCGGACGAGGCCGAGGCGCCGGCGGCGCCGGGAGCGAGCAGGAGCGGAAGGGCGAGCGCCAGGGCGGCCCACAGCCGCGCGCGACGCCGTGACAGGTGCTTCCTGGACAGCATGGTGTGGTCTCCTCGCTGGACTCCATGGGGGGTGGCACCACGCGGTCCGGACCACGGTTACTGCCGAGTACTCGTCAAGTTACGGGCGGGTAACCGGTCTGCCCACCTGCTCGACGGTAAAGAATCCATCACGCACCCCCACGAGGAGGCCACGCGTCCCTCACGCCACGTCCAGGACCCCGGCCGGGCCCGCGGCGCGGGGGCCGAAGCGGCGGCGGGCGCGGTCGGCCGCCGCCTCGGCGCGGCGGCGGCGCTCGTCGCGCGGGTCGAGGGAGAGCTGGCGGGTGGCGCCGGTCGCGTCGCCGAGTTCGTCGGCCCGCAGCGCGACCGCCCTGACCCTGGCCCGCTGGAGCCCGAGCACCTCGTGCAGCGCGTAGGCCACGCCGACCAACGCGGGCGTGTGCGCGGTCGGTTCCGGCAGCGCGCGGCCCCGGGTGGTGGCGGTCCGGTCGGCGTAGCGGACGGTGAGGGTGAGCGCGCGGGCCGTCTGGCCCGACGCGCGCAGCCGGTAGCCGAGTTCGTCGGCGAGGGTGAGCAGCGCCCTGCGCCGCAGACCCGCGTCCAACTCGTCGTGGTCGAAGCGGTGTTCGGCCGTCATGGTGCGAGCGGGCGCGCTGGGCGTGACCGGGGTCGGGTCGACGCCCCCGGCCAACTCCCGGACCCGGCGGGCCGTCGGGGCGCCGAGGATGCGCTGGAGGGTGGCGGGCGGCGCGGCGGCGACCTCGCCCGCGGTCTCGAGGCCGTACCCGGCCAGGGCGCGCGCGGTCGTCCGGCCGACGCCGGGCAGCGCGGCGACGGGCTGGTCGGCGAGGAACTCCGCGATCCCGTCCGGGGTGTCGGGCACGGCGAACACGCCGGGCTCGTGGCCGAGTCGGCCGGCGGCCAGCCGGGCGAGGAGGGGGTTGCCGGCGACGCCGATCGCGCAGTCCGCGCCGTGCAGGGCGAGCGCCCGCACCCGGATCAGGCGGGCGAGTTGGACCGCGTCCAGGCCGAAGTACCGCCGGGCGCCCCGGACGTCGGCGAACGCGGCGTCGGGCGGCAGGGCCTGGACGACGGGCGTGACGCCGTGCAGCAGCCGCAGCAGCGCGGGATAGCGCTCGGTCGGGCAGCCGGGGAAGCGGACGTGGAGCACGGGCCCGGTCATCCGGCGCTCCCCGGGCTGGCGTGCCACAGCTTGCGGGCGGCGGCCTTGGCCGAGTCGCCCGCCGGGCGGAGGTCGGCCCAGGGGTGGAGGGTGTACCCGGTCGACAACTCGATCCGTCGCTCACCGGCGCCCGTGCCCGCGTCCGCGGTGCCGCCCGGCCCGTCGGTCGACTCGTCGACATCGCCGTCCCCGTCCTCGTCCTCCTCGTCCCGCTCCGGCGGGGCCGCGAGCCGTTCCGCGACCGCGTCCAGGCCGCCGGTGCGGCGGAGTTCGGCCAGTTCGGCCAGGTTCCAGGCGGCCTGGCCGACCACGCTCAGGGTGCGCGGGCCGCGCCGCTGGACGGTGCCGCGCACCAGCAGCAGCCAGGAGTGGAAGACGGTGTGCGCGCAGGCGGCGTGGCTGTCCTCGAAGAAGGCCAGGTCGACCAGGCCGGTGTCGTCGTCCAGGGTGGCGAAGATCACCCGCTTCCCCGACCTGATCGGCGGGGTCTGGGTGGCCGCCTTGGCCCCGGCGACCAGCACCGTGTCGCCGTGCGCCGCGTCGCGCAGCCGGCGGGCCGACAGCGCGCCCAACTCGTCGAGCAGTGCCCGGTGGTCGGCCATCAGGTGGCGGGCGGTCTCCATGCCGAGCACGCCGAGCTCGGCGCCGAGTCGCTCGTCCGCGTCCAGGTCGGGCAGCCCGGCGGGCGGGGTGCGCGCGGCGTCGCCGAACGGCAGCTGGTGGCCACCGCCGCCGGCCCCGGCGGCCGCGCGGCGCTGCCGGTGCAGTTCCGCGATGTGCAGCAGCAGGTCGCGGCGGTTGTCGCCGAAGGCGTCCAACGCGCCGACCCTGGCGAGCCGTTCGGCGACGGGCCGGGAGGGGGCGCCCCGCCGGAACAGGTCGGTGAGGGAGGCGTAGGGCCGGCCGGCCGCGATCCGTTCCGCCTCCTCCTCGGTGATGCCCTTCACCTCGCCGAGGGCCAACCTGATCCCCCACACCCCGGATTCAGACTCCAGTTCGATTCGATAGGTGGCGTCCGAGGCGTTCACGTCCAGCGGCAGCACCGGCACCCCGCGCCGGCGCGCGTCGGCGAGCAGCAGCCGCTTGGGGTACATGCCCGGGTCGTGCGCGAGCAGCCCGGCGTAGAAGGCGGCCGGGTGGTGCGCCTTGAGCCAGGCCGACTGGTAGGTGGGCACGGCGAAGGCGACCGCGTGCGCCTTGCAGAAGCCGTAGGAGCCGAAGGCCTCGACGATCTCCCAGGTGCGTTCGACGACGTCGGGCGCGTAGCCGCGCGCCGCGGCCCCGGCCGCGAACCACTCGCGGACCCGCGGCTGCCGCTCCCGGTCGGACAGCGCCCGCCTGGCCTCGTCGGCCATCGCCCGGTCGCAGCCGGTGAGTTGGGAGATGACCCCGATGACCTGCTCGTGGAAGACCACCACCCCGTAGGTCTCGCGCAGCACCGGCTCCAGGTCCGGGTGCGGGTACCGCACCGGGCGGCGGCCGTGCCTGGCCTCGATGAAGGGGCGCACCATGTCGGCGGCGACCGGGCCCGGCCGGAAGAGCGATATGTCGACGACGAGGTCGTGGAAGGTGCTCGGCTGGAGCCGGCCGACGAGGTCGCGCTGTCCCGGCGACTCGATCTGGAAGCAGCCGAGCGTCTCGGTCGAGCGGATCAGCTCGTAGGTCGCGTGGTCGTCCGGCGGCACCCGGTCCAGGTCGACGCGCACGCCGGTGGCCCGCTCCGTCTCGCGCACCGCGTGCGCCATCGCCGACTGCATCCGCACCCCGAGCACGTCGAGCTTGAGCAGCCCGAGGTCCTCCACGTCGTCCTTGTCGAACTGGGACATGGGGAAGCCCTCGCCGCTGGTGGGCACCACCGGGGTGCGCTCCAGCAGCGAGGCGTCCGACAGCAGCACCCCGCACGGGTGCATCGCGACGCCGCGCGGCAGCGCGTCCAGCGCCTCCACGAGATCCCAGAACCGGGGCCCGTGCCGGTCCGCGTCCACGTCGCGCAGCTCAGGCAGCTCGGCCAGCGCGGCGCGCGCGTCCCTGGCCCTGATGTGCGGGAACGCCTTGGCGAGCCGGTCCACCTCGGCCGGGTCGACGCCGAGCGCCAGGCCCACGTCCCGCACCGCGTGCCGCACCCGGTAGGTCTCGGGCATGGCGACGGTGGCGACCCGCCGCGCGCCGAAGCGGTCGAGGATCGCCCGGTACGCCTCGAGCCTGCGGGCCGACTCCACGTCGACGTCGATGTCCGGCAGCACGGCGCGGCGCGGCGAGAGGAACCGTTCCATCAGCAGGCCGTGCTCCACCGGGTCGGCGTTGGCGATGCCCAGCAGGTGGTTGACCAGCGAGCCGGCGCCCGAGCCGCGGGCGGCGACCCGGATGCCGAGGCCCCTGATGTCGTCGACGACCTGCGCGACGGTCAGGAAGTACGAGGCGAAGCCGAGGTGGGCGATGGTGTCCAGCTCCTCGTCGAGCCGCGCCCAGCGCTCCCGGTCGCGGTCGTAGCGGCGGGCCACCATGCCGGCGGCGCAGCGGGAGCGCAGCACCCGGTCGGCGGTGCGGTGGGCGGCGCCGACCAGGCGCGGCTCGGGGAAGCGGACGCCACCGATGCCCAGGTCGCGCTCCGGGTGCACCCGGCAGGCGGCCGCGGTCTCCGCGGTGAGTTCGAGCAGCCGGCGGGCCGCGGCCGGGCCGTAGCCGGCGGCCTCGGCGATCCGCTCGGCGGCCCTGGCCATCTCGTCGGGGCCGCGCAGCCACGCGTCGCCGCCGTCCCTGGGGCCGCGCGGGTCGATGGGCCGCAGCCGGCGGGCGGCGTCCAGCACGTCGGCCACCGGCCCCTGCCCCGGGTCGGCGTACCGCACCCGGTTGGTCAGCACGGGCGCCACGCCGGTCTCCGCGGCCAGCCGCAGCGCCCGCGCCGCGTCGCGCCGCGGACCGGCCGCGTCGACCTCGACGCGCAGCGCGTCGTCCCCGAACGCCTCGCGCCAGGGGGCGAGCAGCCGCGCCGCCAGGTCGGGCCGGCCGGCGGCCAGCGCCCGGCCGGTCGGGGTGTCGGGCCCGAGCAGCACGATCAGCCCCTCGCCGTGCGTCTCGGCCCACGGCAGCACGGGCCGCTCCCCGGGCCCCGCCGCGTGCGCGGCGGTGACGAGGCGGCACAGCCGGGCCCAGCCGGCGGCGCCGTCCCTGGCCAGGAAGACCGCCCGGGGCGCCGACTCGTCCAGGAAGGCCCCGCCGCGCACCGGCGTCCTGCGCCGCTCCCGCGGGCTCTCCCCGGCCGGCTGCGCCACGGCGAGCTCGACCCCGAACAGCGGCCGCACCCCGACCTCCGCGCACGCCCTGGCGAACCGCACGGCCCCGCCGACGGTGTCCCGGTCGGTCAGCGCCAGCGCGGCCATGCCGCGCTCACCGGCCCGCTCGGCAAGACGCTCGGGGTGCGAGGCCCCGTAGCGCGCGGAGAACCCGGACGCGACGTGCAGGTGCACGAAACCGGCGCCCTCCCTGCCCATCCGCACCTCCCGTCACGCCCGGCCCCCCTGTCCCAGCACCGTTTCCGGTCCACCATAAACCAGCCATCGAACGTCAGTGCGATTAAGGCGAACGCCCAGGTCATCCGGGATGCGGCGCCGATCACCCCGGCCGCCCCCGCGGCCGAAAAGGAGCGGTGCTAACTCCCCCTGGCGGCACGGCGATCGACGGTCAGCAGGGCCAGCAGCGCCCCGAGGAGGACGCGCCGCCCGCGGCCGTCAGCGCGATCCGCAGCCCGGTGTCGAACGCCAGGCCGCCCCCGAGCAGCCCGCCGAGCAGCGCCACCCCGATCACGCTGCCGGTCTGCCGGGAGGCGTTGATCACCCGACGCGGCTCCGCTCACCCCGAAACCGTAGGGCCGGCGCCGCCCACCCGCCCCTCGGTTACGCTGCCCGGGTGGCTGCTGCTCCTCTCGAACCCCCCGCCTCCCCCATCGACCTCGTCATCTTCGACTGCGACGGCGTGCTGGTCGACAGCGAACCCCTCGCGCTGCGCGTCTGCGTCGAGCTCGGCGCGGAGCTCGGCTGGGCGCTGACCGAGCGCGAGATCGTCGACCGCTTCCTCGGCCGCTCGGAGCGCGCCGTCCGCGCCCAGATCGCCGAACGCCTCGGCGAGTCGGCGGCGGCCGTCTGGGGCGAGCAGTACCGGCTGCGGCTCGCCGAGATCATCGACGCGGAGCTCACCGAGGTGGCCGGCATCAGCGAGGCGCTGGCCGCGATCACCATCCCGCACTGCATCGCCTCCAGCGGCGGCCACGACAAGATGCGGCGCACCCTCACCCGCACCGGCCTCTACGACCGCTTCGCCGGCCGCGTCTTCAGCGCCTCCGAGGTCGCCCACGGCAAGCCGGCCCCCGACCTCTTCCTGCACGCCGCCGAGCGGATGGGCGTCGCCCCCGCCCGCTGCGTGGTGGTCGAGGACAGCCAGTACGGCGTGCAGGCCGCCCGCGCCGCCGGCATGCGCTCCTTCGGCTACGCCGGCGGCCTCACCCCCGCCGACTGGCTCGCCGGGCCCGACACGGTCGTCTTCGACGACATGCGCAAGCTCCCGGTCCTTCTCGGCCTGCTGTGAGCCGGCCGTGGCTGGCCACCCTGACCGACGACTGCGTGGTCGTCGAGTCCTACGGGCCGGTCTACCGCGGCCGGCGGCGGGTCGAGCAGTGGCTGCGGGCGGTCAACGGGCCGGGAAGGCCCGCCGGTAGGCGCCCGGGGACACCCCGAGCTGCCTGAGGAAGTGGTGGCGGAGGTTGTTGGCCGTGCCGAGGCCGCTCAACTCGCCGACCCGCTCGATCGGCAGGTCCGTCGACTCCAGCAACTCCCGGGCACGGCTCAGGCGTTGGTCGAGAAGCCAGCGCAAGGGCGTCGTCCCGGTGGCCTCCTGGAGCCGTCGGTAGAACGTGCGCGGGCTCATCGCGGCCCGCCGCGCCAGGTCCTCGACCGTCAGCGGCCGGTCCAGGTGGGCCCGGGCCCAGTCGAGCACCGGACCGAGCCCCTCGTCGTCCCTGGCGGGCACGGACAGCTCGACGAACTGCGCCTGGCCGCCCGGCCGATGGGCCGGCACCACCATGCGGCGGGCCAACTGGTTGGCGACGCGCGCGCCGAGGTCGCGACGCACCAGGTGCAGGCACAGGTCGAGCCCCGCGGTCAGCCCGGCGCTGGTGAGCACGTCGCCGTCGTCCACGTACAGCACCGACTCGTCGACCTCCACCTTCGGGTACCGCTCGGCCAGTTGGGCGGTGTGCATCCAGTGCGCGGTGGCACGACGCCCGTCGAGCAGCCCCGCCTCGGCGAGCGCGAACGCCCCGGTGCACAGGGACACCATGCGGGCGCCCGCGTCGTAGGCGCGGCGCAGGGCCGTGACCAGCTCCGGCGGCAGCGGCCTGCCCTCCTCGACGCAGGAGTCGGGCACCGACGGCACGATGACCGTGTCGGCGTCGGCGAGGTCGTCGAGCCCGTACCGGGTCCGCAGCGTGAGCCCGGGCCCCGCCGCCGCCCCGCTCTCCTCCGCCCCGGTGCCGCACAGCCGCAACTCGTACCAGGGGTCGGCCAGATCGGGCTGCGGCTTCCCGAAGACGGTGCAGGGGATGCTCAGTTCGTACAGGTCCCAGGAGGGGACCCCGATCTCCTCGGTCACCACCACGGCGACGGATCCGGCGCTCATGCCCCGAAGGCTATGGCAGGAATTTGGTGGCCGCCGTCACCCGTGTCACTTCTCCCGCTCGCCGCACGCTGCGAACGTGTTCCGTACGTGATCACCGCCGCGTGCGGACGCATGAGGAGTTATCGACATGTCCACTGACCGACAGGCCGTCACCGTCATCGGGCTCGGCTCCATGGGCTCGGCACTGGCCGCCGCGCTGCTCGACCGGGGCCACCCGACCACCGTGTGGAACCGGTCCGCGTCCAGGGCCCAACCGCTGGTCGACAAGGGCGCCCGGCTGGCCGCGACCCCCGGGGAGGCGATCGCGGCCAGCCCGCTCACCATCGCCTGCGTGCTGGACTACGACGCGCTGCACGCCGTCCTCGACCCCGTGGCCGGGACGCTGGCGGGCAGGACCCTGGTCAACCTCACCTCGGGCTCCCCCGAGCAGGCCCACGAGGCCGTGGCGTGGGCCGGCTCCCACGGCGCCGACTACCTCGACGGCGCGATCATGACCACCCCGCCGGGCGTCGGCAGCCCGGAGATGATGTTCCTCTACAGCGGTTCGCCCGACGTCTTCGAGGCCCACCGCCCGACCCTGGCGGCGCTGGGCGACCCCCTGCACCTGGGCACGGACCCGGGCCTCGCCTCCCTCTACGACGCCGCGCTGCTCGGCCTGATGTGGGCCACCATGACCGGCTGGCTGCACGGCACGGCGCTGGTCGGCGCGGAGCAGACGCCGGCCACGGCCTTCACCCCCGTCGCGCTCCGCTGGCTGCGGGCCGTCGCCGGGTTCCTCACCACGTACGCGCCGCAGGTGGACGCCGGCCGCTACCCGGGCGACGACGCCACCGTCGACGTGCAGATCGCGGCCATCGACCACCTCATCCACGCGGCGGCGGCCCGGGGCGTCGACAACGCGCTGCCCGAGCTGCTGAAGTCGACCATGGAACGGGCGAAGGCCGCCGGCCACGGCTCGGACAGCTACGCCAGCGTGATCGAGGTCCTGCGGCGCCCGGCGGACGCCAAGTGACCGCACAGCGATGGGCCGACCTGCTGTCGTCCGCCACCGAACGCTGCCTGGACACCCTCCTGTCCGGAGCCGACCAGGACTGGTCACGCCCCGCCCACGGCCTCGCCTTGACCTGCCGCGAGACGCTCGACCACCTCGCCCTCGGCCTGGTCGGCTACACCGGCCTGCTCGTCTCCCGACCCACCGACCGCTACGTCACCCTCTTCGCCACGCTCGACCCCGAGGCGCCCATACCCGACTGCCTGGACGGCCTGCGGATCGCCGCCACCCTCCTCACCACCACGGTCCGCGACACGGACCCCGACGCCCGCGCCTGGCACCCGTGGGGCCACTCGGACGCCACCGGGTTCGCCGCCATGGGAGTCACCGAACTCACCCTCCACACCCACGACATCGCCCGCGCCCTCGGCCTGCCGTGGGCCCTGCCCGACGACCTCGCCTCCGCCGCCGTCGACCGCCTCTTCCCCGACGCGCCGTCCGGGCACGCCCCGTCCGACACCCTGCTGTGGTGCACGGGCCGCGCCTCACTCCCCGGCCTGCCGAGACGCACCCGCTGGCAGTGGGACGGCGCTCTGTGATCCCTCTGGCCTAGGCTGCGGCGATGGAACGCATGACCGATGTGCCCGAGAGCCAGGCGAATGACTACGACAGCTTCGCCGAGGCGTACTCGGCCGAGAACGAGAACAACCTCCTGAACGCGTACTACGAGCGGCCGGCGATGCTGGCCCTCGCCGGAGACGTGGGCGGCCGTCGGATCCTGGACGCCGGTTGCGGCTCGGGCCCCCTGTCCGCCGCGTTACGCGATCGCGGTGCGGTCGTCACCGGCATCGACGCCAGCGCCGGGATGCTGGCGTTGGCCAGGCGACGGCTCGGTGACGACGCGGACCTTCATCTGGTCGACCTGCGCGACCGGCTGCCGTTCGCCGACGGCGCGTTCGACGACGTGGTCGCGTCGCTCGTGCTCCACTACCTGGAGGACTGGGGGCCGACGCTGGCCGAGTTGCGGCGAGTGCTCAGGCCCGGCGGCCGGTTGATCGCTTCGGTGGACCACCCCTTCGGGGCCTACACGGTCCAGGATCCCCGGCCCAACTACTTCGCGACCACCAGCTATTCCCTCGACTGGACGTTCAACGGGCAGTCCGTCCCCATGCGGTTCTGGCGCAAGCCGCTGCACGCGATGACCGATGCCTTCACCACCGCCGGCTTCCGTCTCTCCGCCCTCTGCGAGCCACAACCCGACCCGGCAGCCCGGGAACTGTTCCCCGACGACTTCCATGACCTTTCGACCAAGACCTGCTTCCTCTTCTTCGTCGTCGAGGTACCGCCGACGGCCACGGGCTCGGACGACTGAAGCCAGGCGTCGGCGGTGTCGCCGGAGACCGGGTGGGCACCGAGCCCGCTTGGCGCCGTACCTCGAAAAAGCGGTGGCCGCGCGGATCGGGGCAGCTTACGTTCGCGTCCATGGTTGACGCTGCTTTCGGGCATCCGCGCCTCGCCGCCATCTACGACCCGCTCGATCCGGACCGCGGCGATCTCGACGCGTATCTCGCGATGGTGGAGGAGTTCGACGCGCGGTCCGTGCTGGACATCGGGTGCGGTACGGGCGTGTTCGCGCTGCTGCTCGCCGAGCGCGGGATCACGGTCACCGGGATCGATCCCGCGCGGGCGTCCGTCGACGTCGCGCGTGGCAAGCCGGGCGCGGAGCGGGTGCGCTGGCTCGACAGTGACGCGGGGGACCTGCCGCCCATGCGGGTCGACCTGGTGACGATGACCGGGAACGTCGCCCAGGCGATCGCCGATCCACGGGCGTGGCGTGCGACGCTGCGCGGCGCGTACGAGGCGCTGCGGCCCGGCGGGCGGCTTGTCTTCGAGACACGCGACCCGGCGCGGCGCGTGTGGGAGGAGTGGGCGGAGTGGACGTGCGACACCACGTACCGCATGACCGACATCCCGGGCGTCGGGCGCGTCGAGACCTGGTCCGAGCTGACGGACGTGAGCCTGCCGCTTGTGAGCTTCCGGGGCACCCACGTGTTCGCCGCGGACGGGGCCGTACTGACCTCGGAATCGACACTTCGCTTCCGCGACCGTACGGAGATCGAGCAGGACCTGCACGAGCACGGCTTCGTCGTCGAGGACGTACGCGACGCACCCGACCGGCCGGGCAGGGAGCTCGTCTTCGTGGCCCGGCGCGGCACCGCGAAGCCCGTGCCTCCCGGAGGGCTCTAGGGAGGTGCGCACCTGCCGACCGCGAGACCGCTCACGCTTCGCCGGGCGGCCTGAACTCGTACTGGAGCTCGTAGAGATGTCCGGCCTTCACCATGATGCTGGCCTCGATGGGGCGGTTCTCGTCGCTGTAGACACCGCCTCGGTCCTGGGCACGGTTCATCCGATCCGCAGTTCGTAGCGCAGACGTTGCCGGTGGGCGGGCATGGTCATGATGTCGGCCTGGATGGGCGCATCGGCCGCGTCCAGCGTCGCGCGGGTCAGCCGCAGCACGGGCTCATCGGGAACCGTCTGAAGCAACGCGGCCTCCTCCTCGGTCGGCATCCGGGCCGCCACCTCCTCCCGCGCCCGCACGCCGACGTACCCCAACTCGGCGAGCAGGGTCACCGCCCCGCCCCGAATCTTCGCCGTCCCGGCCAGGCCGGTGCCGCGCGCGATGCGGGCCGGGTAGTAGGTGTCGGTCAACTCCCACGGCTCGTCGTCGAGGAACATGATCCGCCGCCGCACGACGACCTCGTCCCCCTCCGACACGCCCAGCAGAGCGGCCACGTCCGCCGTCGCCCGCACCTCCCCCGCGTGCAGGATCCGCTGCGTCCCCCGACGCCCCCGAGCCGCCGTCTCAGCGCCCCAGACGTCGCCGCCCGCCCCTTGCGGACCGAGATAGGGCACCGACGCACTCACCCAGTCACCCACGCCCGTCAGGTCCGTCCTGCTCCGCGGGCCGGTTGTACTGCTCCAACGTCGCCTTGGAGGTCGACGCGTCGCGCAGGACCAGCTCCCACGGGCCGGTGTTCACGTCGAACTCCTTGCCGAAACCGACCCACTTGCCGACCATCCGCCGCCCGGTCGGCTCGATCAGGAGCTGTATGGCGCCGTGGTAGCGGGCGCCTCGGTAGTAACCGTCCGACGCCGTCTGCTCGTTCCAGGACCCGGTGACGACGTTCCCGTCCACCTCCAGGTCCATCGTGAGCGGCGAGTCGGACGAGCCGGGCAGGCTGCGGACGGTCAGGCGGTTGCCGTGCTGGAGGAGCACCACGTGGTGCAGCCCCATGTAGGTGGCGTCGCGCCCGGAGCTGAAGTACTCGTAACGGGACAGCCAGACCCCCGAGTAGGCACCCCGCGCACCGGCGTTCGCCGCCAACCGCGGCGTCGCGGCAGCGCCCTCCGACGGCACCCCGACCGAAGTCGACGTCACGTCGTGCCCACCGCGGCCGTCGCCCGAAACCCGCGCGATCGGAACGGGAGTGGCGAACCCCAACGCCTCGATCGGCATCCCGGTGACCCGTTCGAGAGCCCTGGCGTGCAGCGGCCGAGGACTGCCGATCGTGCCCGCCTCCCACCGCTGCACCAACCGCTTGGAAGCGCCGGGGATTCCCACGTCCCGCAACGCGCGCGCCAGGTCGTCCTGGCTCATGAGGAGCCCCATGCGAACTGCCCTCAGGGCAGTGTTCGGTGTCACACCCATAGCAGAGCACAGTAGCCCCAACCACCCTGCAATGTCACCGAAATGACGCCCATCAGGTCGCCGCAATGACGCCTCGACCGACGCCGCGCACTCCGCATCCGATCGGACACGCTGGGTCAGGAGAGACGGTTCCGAGGAGGTGGCCTGATGTCAGAAGCGGGTGGGGACAACCACGAGCCCGTTGTGGGAACGACGGCACGGGACGGCGCGACCAACCGCATCGGCAGGGTGATGGCACACGAGCAGGGCCTGGTGTGGCTGCGCCCGTTGGACGGTGGACGCGAATGGACGGCACGGCCGAACGACATCGAACCGGTCAGCCTGAGCGAGTCGTTGCGACCGCTGGTGACTGAGGCGAATCGCCGCTCGGCGGAGCCACGGTGAGCCGCCGGCGGATGGTGATCCGGTTGGCCGAGTGCGGCGTGACCGCAGAGACCGACGGCGGTGTCCCGCATGAGCGTTGCAGCACACCGGGCACCGCCCGCCCCACCCGTGCGATCGGCTGGCGACGGAGTCCTTCCGGCTCGTCACGCCGGGCCACGACTGAGAGTTGCCCGTTCCGAGCGTTTGGATTTGGCGATCCGGGTGACGACGAACCAACCGAGGACGGACAGTCTCCCCCAGCTAACGCCGGGAGGTGCCCCAACGGGGCCGGCCCTGGCCGCATATCCACGCCTACCGCTGGAGCGGCGACCGCCGCGCCTACGACCAGGAGGCCCACGCCGACCGGAGTCGCCCGCGTTCGCCACCAACCCCTGCACGCCGATCCTCATCGCCAACTGGCTGCTGAGACCGGTCCGGTGGAACAGATGACGCGCGCCGCGCCCGGCTTCGCCAACCCACAGGAACAAGAACCCGCGCGGCTCGCCGCGAAGCTCGCGCACGTCGCCGCCACCCTCCGGGGGAGGCGACGCACACGCCGCTTGGTTTCTCCAAGCAACCGGCTACACCACCCTCGACCAGGAACAACCCCGGCCTCGCGTGCCCGGCGGCTGGCAGGATCGCTGCATGAACGAGATCGTCCTGATGTCGGATCCCGCCGTCGCCGCCATACCCGTCGTGGAGTGCGGCGAGCGGCTGGTGGACGTCCGCAAGGAGGATCCCGCCGGCGCCTTCGCGTACCTCCGCGAGAGCGTGGTGGAACAGCTGCGGTACGCCCAGGATCGACTTCCCACCGACCGGCGGCTGTTGGTCGTCGAGGGCTATCGGCCGCTCGCTCCAACCCACGTACCTTGACGAGTACTCCGGCCGGCTGCGGGCCACCCCTCCTCCCTGGTCCGAGGCCCAGCTGCACTCGGCGGCCAGCCGGTACGCGGGTGCGGCCGTGGATCTCACGCTCGCCGACGCCGAGGGGCGCGAGCTGGACCTGGGGACACGGCTGAACGCCGACCCGGAGGAGAGCGACGGCGCCCGTTTCACCGACGCCGCCAACATCAGTGACCAGGCCCGCGCCCACCGGGCGGCGCTCGGCGCCGCGCTCACCGCCGCCGGTCTCGTCAACTACCCGACGGAGTGGTGGCACTGGTCCTTCGGCGACCGCTACTGGGCCCTGGTCACCGGGACGCCCTCCGCCCGCTACGGACCGATCGAGCCCAGCTTCTCCTCGATCCAGGCGACGCCGAAGTCGACGGCCTGATCGGCCTCGAACAGGTAGCTGTCGGCGGCGCCGACCCGGCCCCGCCGGCCGATGCCGGCGGCGAGCATGTCCCGCACGATGACGGCGAACGGGTCCTCGCCCTCCGGCACCACGGGCGAGTAGTCGAAGGCGCCGTTCTCCGAGTCGATGTCGTGGAAGCGTCGCCAGACCCGCCGGCCGTCCTCCTCCAGCACCGGCTGTTCGTAGTCCACGAACCGCTTGCCCGGCGCCTGGGCGAGTGCCTCCGCGTGGTGCAGCAGCGTCATGGTGTCCAGCGGCGCGCCGAGCATCAGCACCCGGCCGCCGCGATCCACCAGGCGCGCCAGCGGACTTCCGGGACCGTGCGGGTCATCCCAGGGGTGGTCGGCCACCAGCTCCTCCGCCGCCGCGCCCAGGGCGGCGAAGCTGACGTCCGGGTGCCGGCTGCGCACCGCCCCCGGCCAACGGCGCAACGCCTCCGGGAGGCGGCCGTTGTCGTGCGCCGCCTCGCTCACCACGGGGTCGTACGCGGGGTGTTCGGCACGCAGCGCGTCCCGCCACTCGGCAGGCCAGTCGACGAAGTCGTACGGCGGCGCGTCGTTCCAGCCGCTGTACACCAGCAACGTGCCGTCCGCGCCCACCACGTCACGCAACGCGCCGATGACGGTCGCCGAACCGCCCGCCACATAGCCGAGCGCCGACATCCGGGTGTGGAACATCACCACGTCACCGGCGCAGAGGCCGAGCGCGTCCAGGTCACCGCTGATCCGGCTCCGGGTCACCGGGCCGCCCGAGACGGCCAGCAGGCTCGTTTCGTCCATGATCGGTGAACTCGTCGCGACGCGAGCCGGTTCCCCTGGTCAGGACTCGCAGCAGCGACACCCCCGCCACGACCGCCACGGCGTGGAGCGCGGCGGCGACGGCCGGATGCTCGGGCGGCACCGCGTCGGCGGGTTCGGCGAGCGCGACATAGCCGGTGAGCGGCAGCTTCCAGCCGCTCCACGCGAACAGCGAGCCCGACCCCAACCAGCCGAGCGCCACCAGCGGCAGTCGGCGCGGCGGCCGCGCCCAGGCGGCTGCCGTCGCGGTGAGCGCCCAGAGGCCGCCGAGCAGGGTCAACATCCGCCAGTCCGCGTCGCGTTGGTCCGGACGCGCGAGGCCGACCGTGCCGCCGGCCGCCCAGTACAGCCAGCAGACGCCGGGCAACGCGCCGGCCGCCAGCACCCAGCGGCGGGCCGGCGCGCCGATCCGGTCGGTGCGGAGGTGCGGCCAGCGGCGGCGCACGTACCCCGGGAGCGCAAGGGCGAGACCGAGGCCCGTGGTCACGAAGGCGGCCTGGATCAGCGCGCCCTCCCACGCCGGCATGTCCCCGGAGTCGTCATCCCCGGCCACCGTGGTGACGAGGGCGAACGGCAGCACCGACACCAGGAAGCCGGCCCCCACCCAGGCGGCCAGCGCCAGCGGCGGCGCCGGGATCCGCATGCCCCAGGGCCGCACCAGGGCGAGCGCCAGCACGATCCCGACGGCCGCCATGACGATGGTGACGCCGTTGAGCACCACCCACTCCGCCACCGAGGCGTCGCTTCCGGTGGGCAGCACCCCGGCCAACGCCCCCACCACCCAGGAGACCTTGATCAGCAGATACGGCGTCATGGCCAGCGCCGCGCCGTATCCTCCGGCCCGGCTCATCCGCTCCCACCACACCACGCCCGTGCCCCTTTCTCCCGCCGTGTCCCTCACGCTAGGAAGCCGCCGCGACACGGTCGTCCCGCGCCGGGCGGATCCGTCTCCCCCGCCCGGGGGAGGCGGTTCCGCACTGAGCAGGAGGCGCACGGGCCGCGCCGGGCGGCAGCGTGGGTGCGTGACCACCACGTCTCCCGCCCTCCGGTGAGGGCCCCGGCGCCATGCTGCTGCTGGTCTACGCTGGCCAGGTGATATCGGGGGTGCTGGTTCTCGCCGTCGGCGTCCGCCTCCTCGTCGGGCGCGCGACGTCCGGGGCTCGGACGCCATGCTGAACGCCCGGGTGCTGGCCCGCAGTTGGGCGCACCTGCTGCTCGGCGGGGCGCTGCTGATGCCGTTCTTCCTCCTCACCTCGGTGGTCGTCGGGCTCGCGGCGCCCGACACCCACGTCACCGTCCATCTCGGCTGGCAGCTCGTCGCCTACGGCCTGGCGCTGCCGCTGGTCGCGGTCGCCGGCCTGCTCCGCCCGGTCCGCCCGCTCGAGGTGGCCGCGGTACGTGCCCTCGTGGCCGTCCCGGGTTCGGCGCTCGCGGACGGGCCGGCCGGCTCGCCGGACGCGCGGCGCCGGGCGGCCGGATGGTTCCTGGCGCACACCGCGCTCGGCGGGCTGGTGAGCGGGGCCTCGCTGGCGCTGCCGCCCGCGGTGGTGTTCCTGGTGGCGATGCCGTTCGTCGGCCCGCTGCGCCGCAGCCGCTGGGCCGACCAGTTCCCGGTGCTGCCCGACCCCCCGTGGCTGGGGCCGCCGCTGGGTCTCGCCGTGCTCGCCACGCTGCTGGCGGCCGTGGCCGGGGCCGGCGCGCTGCTGGCCCGGCTGGCGCCGGCGCTGCTCGGCCCGACCCCGGCGGACCGGCTGGCCGCCGCGGAGCGCCGGGCCGCCGATCTGGCCGTCCGCAACCGGCTGGCGCGCGAGCTGCACGACTCCGTCGGCCACGCGCTCAGCACCGTCACCCTCCAGGCGGGCGCCGCGCGCACGGTCCTGGCGGCGGACCCGGACTTCGCCCGCGAGGCCCTGGTGGCCATCGAGGAGACCGCGCGGCGGGCCGTCGCCGAGCTGGACACGGTGCTCGGGCTGCTCCGCGACGAGGAACCGGGCGACCGGACGCCCGCACCCACCCTGGACGGGGACCTCGACGGGCTGCTCGACCGGGTCCGGGCGGCCGGGGTCGCCGTCCACCTGGCCGCCGCCCCACGGCCCGGCGCCCTGCCGCCGGTCGTCTCCCGCGAGGCGTACCGGATCGTGCAGGAGGGCCTGTCGAACGCCGTCCGGCACGCCGGCCGGGTGCCGGTGCGGCTGCGCCTGGCCCACACCGACGAGGAGCTGACGATCACCGTGGAGAACCCCGTGCCGGCCGCCGCCGCCCGCCGGAGCGGCGGCGGCCGCGGCCTGCCCGGCATCGCCGAACGGGCCACGCTGCTGGGCGGCGGGGCCTCGTGGGAGGCGGCCGGCGGAACGTGGCGGCTGGTGGCCACCCTGCCGCTGGCGGGCGGTCCCCGGTGAGCGGCGGCCGGCCGCTCACGGTCGTGCTGGCCGACGACGAGCGGCTGGTCAGGACGGCGCTGCGGGCGATCCTGTCGGCCGAGCCGGACCTGGAGGTCGTCGGTGAGGCGGCCACCGGGGCGGAGGCGGTCTCGGTCGTCCGCCGGCTGCGCCCCGACGTGGTGCTGATGGACGTCCGGATGCCGGAGGTGGACGGCATCCGCGCCACCGAGCGGCTGCTCGGCACGATGGACCCAGCGCCCCGGATCGTCGTGGTGACGACGTTCGAGAACGACGCGTACGTCTACGACGCGCTGCGGGCGGGTGCCAGCGGCTTCCTGCTGAAGCGCTCGGCGGCCGAGGAACTCGTCCAGGCGGTGCGGCTCGTCGCCCGCGGCGAGTCGCTGCTGTTCCCGGCGGCGGTGCGGGCGCTGGCCACGCGCCACTCCCCGACGCACCGGCCGGGACCCACGCCCGGCCGCCGGCTCACGGAGCGCGAGGCGCAGGTCCTGCGGCTCGTGGCGGAGGGGCTGACGAACGCGGAGATCGCGGACCAACTGGCCGTCGGCGCCCAGACGGTCAAGACACATGTGGCGGCGGTGCTGGCCAAGCTCGGCGCCCGGGACCGCACGCAGGCGGTGATCATGGCCTACGAGCACGGCTTCGTGGTCCCGGGGCGGCGGGAGCCCTCCGGTTGATCAGGCCCGCTCCGGTTTGGTCACACCCCCAGGTGGGCGGCGCCTTCGGCGAGCAGGTGGCCGAGGGCGAGCGCGTCCGGGGCCACGGCCGTGACCAGGGCCGCCGGCCCGGCCAACGGGGTGAGGACGGCCGTGTCGGCGAGCACCCGCGCCTCGGCCGGCTTCTCCTCGAACACCGGGTCGACGACGAGGAGTTGGCCGACCGCACGGTGGCCGTCGAGCACCGCGCCGCCGTCCCAGCCCGGGGTTCCGGGGCCGAAGGCGAGCTCCTGGTCGAGCAGCGGCCGGCCGGCGAGGCGCACGACGAGCCGGGAGAGCAGCCGGCCCGGCTCCTCCCCCGCCCGGCCCAGGACCAGTTGCTCGCGCAGCACCAGCCGGGCGCCGGCCGCGAGAGCCGCCCGCGTCGTCGTCCGCAGGTCGCTGCCGGCCGCCGCGATCAGCGGCTCCGGGAGCCACCGCAGCTCGCCGCCCTCCCCCACCGTCAGCGTCACGTCGTAGTCGGCCGGCTCGCCGCCGCGGCCCGGCAGGGCGACGGTGGCGGCGGCCGAGGTGATCCGCAGGGCCGCGCCCGGCGCGGCCTCGGCCGTCAGCCGCAGCCGGTCGCCGCCCAGCGGGCCGCTCATCGCGCCGACGACCGTGACCTGCGTGTACGGGCCGGCCGCGCGGGTGCGCCGCAGCGCCAGCGGCCCCTCGCCGCGCAGCAGCGGCAGCGAGCCGTCCGCCGCGGCCGTGACCCGGGCGTGGGCGGTGACGCCGGCGCCGGCGCTCACGCCGCCGCCGGGGCCCAGGCGGCGAGCCGCCCCAGCACCCAGTCGGCGACCGGCCGGACGCCGTCCGCCTCCCGCAGCGAGGTGAACGCGACCGGCAGTTCGCCGCGCTGCGCCTTCGCGTCGCGGGCCATCGCCGCCAGGTCGGAGCCGACGTACGGCGCGAGGTCGGTCTTGTTGATCACCAGGAGGTCGGCGGTGGTGACGCCGGGCCCGCCCTTGCGCGGGATGTCGTCGCCGCCGGCCACGTCGATGACGAAGATCTGGGCGTCCACCAGGCCGGTGGAGAACGTGGCCGTCAGGTTGTCGCCGCCGGACTCGACCAGCACCAGGTCCAGCGGCCCGGTCCGCTCCTCGAGGTCCTCCACGGCCTCCAGGTTGGCGGAGATGTCGTCCCTGATCGCGGTGTGCGGGCAGGCGCCGGTCTCCACGGCCACGATCCGCTCGGCGGGCAGCACGGCGGCGCGCAGCAGGAAGTCGGCGTCCTCGCGGGTGTAGATGTCGTTGGTGACCACGCCGATGGCCAGCCGGTCGCTGAGCGCGCGGCAGAGCGCGGCGACGGTGGCGGTCTTGCCCGAGCCGACCGGGCCGCCGAGGCCGACGCGCAGGGCGCGGCTGCCCGGCTCGACCGGCGGTACGGCCTGGTATGTGTGGCGGTGCGGGAAGGTCTCCGGGTGGTCGAGGTGCACGGTGCGATCTCCTACGAGGCGACTACGGGGCGGCTACGAGGCGGCTGCGGGGCTACGAGGCGAAGAGGCGGACGGGCCAGGCGGCGTGCGCCTCGGCCCCGATGTCGAGCAGCGGGGCGGAGGCGGACGGCAGCGCGTCGGGGTCGCCCAGCGCGGCGGCCTCGGTGGCGCGGCGGGCCACGGCGTCGACCTCCGCGCTGAGCCGGGCCAGCACGGCGGTGGCGGCGAACGGATCCAGCGACAGCAGTCGGACCGCCGCGCCGGATGGCCCGCTGACGGCGTCGTAGGCGGCGGCCCTGGCCGCGTCGGCGGGGGCGAGTCCCGCGGCGCGGGCGGCGAGGCCGAGCACCACCGGTTGGTGCAGCCCGCCCCGGAAGGCGGCGGCGAGCGCGTCGAGCTCCGGTGACGGCCAGGTGGCGCGGGCGGCCCGCATCAGCTGGCGGCCCAGCTTGCGGGCGGTGGCGCGCAGCGCCGGCGACGGGGTGCGGGCGTCGGCGGCGGCGTCGAGCTCGGCCGGGTCCTGGCCGCCGCAGGCCGCGGCGGCCAGCGCCGCGGCGACCAGTCCCGCGGTGTGCAGCCGGCCCCGGCAGAAATCCTCCAACGAGGCGGGCCCGGTGATCCGCCCGACGCGCACGGCGGCCTCCGCGCCGCCCGAGTGGGCGTGCGCCCCGGCCGGGAACCTGCCGTCCGCGAGCAGCAGCAGCGCGGCGCTCATCAGCGGCGGCCCATCAGAACAGGAAGTACCGCTGGGCGAGCGGCAGCTCCGTGGCCGGCTCGGGGACGACCGGCTCGCCGTCGATGGAGACGGTGAAGGTGTCGGGGTCCACGGTGACCGCCGGCCGCGCGTCGTTGAGCCGCATGTCCGCCTTGGTGGTGTGCCGGGTGTCCCCGATCGGGAGGAACCGCTTGGCGAGGCCGAGACGCTCGTCGAGACCGCCGTCCAGCGCCAGCTGGGAGACGAAGTTGACCGAGCCGGCCGCGGCCGCCCGGCCGAGGGCGCCGAACATCGGCCGCGGCAGCACCGGCTGCGGGGTGGGGATGGAGGCGTTGGCGTCGCCCATCTGCGCGTAGGCGATCTGGCCGCCCTTGATCACCAGCAGCGGCTTGACCCCGAAGAACGCCGGCTCCCACAGCACCAGGTCGGCCAGCTTGCCCGGCTCGACGGAGCCGATCTCGTGGTCGATGCCCTGGGCCACCGCCGGGTTGATGGTGTATTTGGCGACATAGCGACGGACCCGCAGGTTGTCGGCCGCGCCGTCCCCCGGCAGGGCGCCGCGCCGTCGCTTCATCACGTGCGCGGTCTGCCAGGTGCGGGTGATCACCTCGCCGACCCGGCCCATCGCCTGCGCGTCGGAGGAGATGATCGAGATGGCGCCCAGGTCGTGCAGGATGTCCTCGGCCGCTATCGTCGAGGGCCTGATCCGCGACTCGGCGAACGCCAGGTCCTCGGGCACCGCCGGGTTGAGGTGGTGGCAGACCATCAGCATGTCGAGGTGCTCCTCGACCGTGTTGACGGTGTGCGGCCGGGTCGGGTTGGTGGAGCTCGGCAGCACGTTGGACTCGGAGACCACCGTGATGATGTCGGGCGCGTGCCCGCCACCCGCGCCCTCGGTGTGGTACGCGTGGATCGTCCGGCCGGCGATCGCGGCCAGGGTGTCGGCGACGAAGCCGGCCTCGTTGAGGGTGTCGGTGTGGATGGCCAGCTGGGCGCCGGTCTCGTCGCAGACCCTCAGGCAGGCGTCGATCACGGCCGGGGTGGCGCCCCAGTCCTCGTGGATCTTGAAGCCGAGCGCGCCGCCGCGCAGCTGCGCCAGCATCGCCTCGCGCGAGACGGTGTTGCCCTTGCCGAGCAGCCCGAAGTTGATCGGCGCGCCGTCCATCGCCTCGAACATCCTGGCCAGGTGCCAGGAGCCCGGGGTGACGGTGGTCGCCTTGGAGCCCTCGGCCGGGCCCGTGCCGCCGCCGATCAGCGTGGTGACGCCGGAGGCCAGGGCCGTGTCGACGATGGTCGGCGAGATCAGGTGTACGTGCGCGTCGATGCCGCCGGCGGTGAGGATGCGGCCGTTGCCCGCGATGATCTCGGTCTCGGGGCCGATCACCAGCTCGGGGTGGACCCCGTCCATGGTGTCGGGGTTGCCGGCCTTGCCGAGCGCGGTGATCCGGCCGTCCCTGATGCCGACGTCCGCCTTCACGATCCCCGTGTGGTCGAGCACGACGACGCCGGTGATCACGGTGTCGGGGGTGCCGTCGGCGCGGCTGGCCCGGGACTGGCCCATGGACTCGCGGATCACCTTGCCGCCGCCGAAGACCGCCTCCTCGCCGGCCCGGCCCGGGCCGCCCGCGAGGTCCTCCTCGATCTCGATCAGCAGGTCGGTGTCCGCGAGCCGCACCCGGTCCCCGGTGGTGGGCCCGTACAGGTCCGCGTAACGCCGCCGGCTCAGCTCAGCCATCGAGACCACCGCCCGTCTCGCCGCGCAGCCCCGGCACGACCCGCCGGCCGGCCAGCGGCACGAGATCGACCTCCACCGGGATGCCGGGCTCGAAGCGGACGGCCGTGCCGGCCGCGATCCCGAGCCGCCTGCCGCGGGCGGCGGCCCGGTCGAAGTCGAGCCCCGGGTTGGCCTCGGCGAAGTGGTAGTGGGAGCCGACCTGGATCGGCCGGTCGGCGACGTTGCGCACGACGAGCCGGACGGCCGGGGCCCCCTCGTTGAGGGTGACCGTCCCCTCGGCGAACAGGATCTCTCCGGGAATCACGCTGTCCTCCACTCCTTCCAGGTCAGGCGATGGGCTCGTGGACGGTGACGAGCTTGGTCCCGTCCGGGAAGGTGGCCTCGACCTGCACGTCGTGGATCATCTCCGGCACCCCCTCCATCACGTCGGCGCGGGAGAGAATCCTGCGCCCCGACTCCATGAGCTCGGCGACCGTGCGGCCGTCCCTCGCGCCCTCCAGCACGTGGACGGTGATCAACGCGACCGCCTCCGGGTGGTTGAGCAGCAGCCCGCGGGCCCGGCGCCTGGCGGCCACGTCCGCGGCCACGTGGATCAGCAGTCGTTCCTGCTCGTGCGGGGTCAGCTGCACGCCGGCCGCCCTTCTCTCTGGGTCATCGCAGGCTGTGGAGGTTAGTTCGATCCGGTTACGGTGGCGTTACCCTGCCCCCGTGACCTCCGCAGTATCCCGTCGCGCACCGTGCTCCGGTGTGACCGGCGTCAAAGAAGTGGCCGCGATCAGCGGCGACGGTGCAGGGTAGACGGTGCGGGGTAGGAGAGCGGGACGCACCCACCCTCCGGTGCGGGGAAGTGAGAGGAAGCACATGAAGATCGGGATCGTCGGAGCCACCGGACAGGTCGGCGGAGTGATGCGCGGAATCCTGGCCGAGCGGAAGTTCCCGGTCGACCAGCTCCGGCTCTTCGCCTCGGCGCGGTCGGCCGGCAGCACGCTGCCCTGGCAGGACGGCGTGATCACCGTCGAGGACGCGGCCGCGGCCGACTTCTCGGGCCTGGACATCGTGCTCTTCTCGGCGGGCAAGGGCACCTCGCTTGCGCTGGCCGAGAAGGTGGCGGCCTCCGGAGCCGTGGTGATCGACAACTCCTCCGCCTGGCGGATGGACCCCGACGTGCCGCTCGTCGTCTCCGAGGTGAACCCGCACGCCGCCGCCCACCGGCCCAAGGGGATCATCGCCAACCCCAACTGCACCACGATGGCCGCCATGCCGGTGCTGCGCCCGCTGCACCAGGAGGCCGGCCTGACGTCCCTCGTCGTCGCCACCTACCAGGCGGTGTCCGGCAGCGGCCTCTCCGGCGTCGCCGAGCTCGACCGCCAGGCGCGGGCCGCGGCCAACCAGGACATGGCCCGGCTGACCTACGACGGCCGGGCGGTCGACTTCCCCGCCCCCGAGAACTACAAGCGGCCCATCGCGTTCAACGTGCTGCCGCTGGCCGGCTCGATCGTCGAGGACGGCCTCGGGGAGACCGACGAGGAGCAGAAGCTCCGCAACGAGAGCCGCAAGATCCTGGAGATCCCCGAGCTCAAGGTCTCCGGCACCTGCGTCCGGGTCCCGGTCTTCACCGGCCACTCGCTGCAGATCAACGCCCGCTTCGAACGCCCGCTGAGCACCCAGCGTGCCACGGAGCTGCTGACCACGGCGGAGGGCGTCGCGCTCTCCGACATCCCGACCCCGCAGCAGGCGGCCGGCCGCGACGCGAGCTACGTCGGCCGCATCCGCCGCGACGAGACGGTGGAGCACGGCCTGGCGTTCTTCGTCACCAACGACAACCTGCGCAAGGGCGCGGCCCTCAACGCGGTCCAGATCGCCGAACTCATCGCCGACGAGTCCCACTGACACACCCCCCGGCGCCACGCGCCGGCTTCCCCCACC
>NZ_JAVREM010000061.1:0-39216 GCF_031845425.1 Streptomyces millisiae | reverse complement strand
GTGACCGGGGCCGAACGTGCCGCATCCGGTCCCCGGGGGGCCACCGGGTCCCGGCGCGCGGCCGGCACGGCGAGGGGCGCGGTGTCGGTGGGTGGGGTCGTGACGGGAGCCCCGAGACCGGACGGGACGGCGCGGTCGGTGCGCCGCTGTACCGGCACGGCGGGAGACACCCCCGTGACCGGACGGCTCACCGGCCCGGAAGACCAACTCGCCGAAGGCCGTGTCGCGATGGGTGGGTTCGACATCGTGGGCCCGGGCGTGGCGGGTGTGGGTGCGGTCCGAGCGGGACTGGTCGGAACAGGTGCCTGCGGTGCGGCACTGGTTGATGGACGGTCAACGGCGACCGGGGTGACCGGGGCCGAACGTGCCGCATCCGGTCCCCGGGTGGCCACCGGGTCCCGGCGCGCGGCCGGCACGGCGAGGGGCGCGGTGTCGGTGGGTGGGGTCGTGACGGGAGCCCCGAGACCGGACGGGATGGCACGGTCGGTACGCCGCTGTACCGGCGCGGCGGGAGACACACCCGTGACCGGACGGCTCACCGGCCCGGAAGACCGACTCGCCGACGGCCGTGTCGAGACCCGGGGCTCCGACGCCTCCTTCGTGGCAGGAGCGGTCGGCGAAGGCGCCGCACCGCGTGGTGCGGGAGGTGCCGATGACGTGGGCATGGACGACGGAGTCACGACCGACGCCGCGGCACTCGGCGATGCCGGACGGGCCGAAGTGGGGCCCGTCGGAGTCGGGTGGGCGTCGCGTGGCGTCGCGGGGGGTGGGAGAGTGATCGGGGAGGACAAGGCTGCGCTTCGTCGTACGGGGTGTGTGGTGTCCGGTGTTCGCTGGACTGGCGCGGTGGGGGCCGGCACGGGTCCACTCAGCGGAGCACCCAGTCCGAGCCTGCCGGGCGAGGTCGGGGTCGGGGCGCTTGGCCGCGCCGGGGCGGTGCCGGCGGCACCGGCGTCCGGCGCGGGGCCAGGGGCAGGGCGGTGGTCAGCTGGCGGCGTACGCCTCGCGCCGGCGTCGGCCGCCGCGCGCCGCACGGGGGTGCCGTGAGCTGGCGTGCGGCCATCACTCGTCGAGGGGGAGCCGAGGGAAGGCGCGGGCGATGGGCGAACCGACGGCGGGACCGGCCCGCCGTCCGTCGTGCCGCCGGTCGCCCGCCGGGGCGACGTGGCCGCCGCGCGCTGGATCGCGGCGCGACCGCCGGGCGGAGCCCCGCCCACGTCGGTGGTCGCCGGCTGGTTCGTTCGGGTCGGGGTCTGGGTCCTTTCCGTTCGTCGTTGTATGGCGGCGGTGGCCGGGGCGGGTGGTTGGTGGCGTGTGTGGGATGGCGCGTCGCCCGTGGTCGCCGCCGGCTTGGCCGGGCCGGCCACGTCCGGAGCCGCCGTCGTCCCCCGCACCGGCGGGGCACCGTCGTCCACCGGACCCGGCACGCTGCCGTTGCCGTTGCCGTTGCCCGCGTCGCCGCCGCCGTCGCCGTCGCCGCTCGGACGAACGGGCCCGCCGGCTACTCCTCCTCCCGGCGCACCGGGCCCCTCGTCCCCTGGCTTCGGGCTCGGCCGGAACGCCGGGAGCACGCGGCGCTGCACCGGCGGCGCGGCGTCCGCCGCCGCCCTCGTGAGGGAGGGAGGCTGCGGCACGCGCGGGGCCACGGGCGTCGCCCGCGGCCCCGACACACGGGACGGCCCGGTCAGCGGCATGGCGACCCGGGAAGGGGCCGGCTCGGGTTCCTTCGGCGCCGGCACCACCACGGGCAGCGTGAACAAGGGCTGCTCAAGCCCCGGGACAGGTCTGCCGTACGCCGGGGGCCGGAGCTGGCTCGCCAGGCTCATCGTCCGGCCGTCGAGGACGGCGTGGGACGTCGTTCCCGCGAACGACGGGTTCTGGAATGTCGCCATCCGCCCGGTGAAGCTCGCGTCCGCGATGACTCGTCCCGCGCCCAGCGCCCGCTGGATCGGCGGCAGTCCCGCCCACGCGACCGGTGCCGCCGCGGCTTCCGCGCCGGCACGGGCAGGTGCTTCCGCACCGGCACCGGCTTCCGCGCCGCCGCCCTGCCGTCGGCCGCCGCCCCTGAACCTGTCCAGGAACCCCACGTGTCACCCCTCTGTCCCGGCGCGCGTCACCAGGGACGCGATCTGCTCCACGTAGCGGCGGCGGTCGTGATGTTCCAGGTCCAGGATCTCGTCCAGGTCCCAGTGGAAGTGGTAGGCGACGTACGCGATCTCCTCGTGCAGTCGGTCAGTCGCGTACGTCACGATTCCCCCAGGCGGCCCCCGCCGAGATCCACCTCGAACGGCTCCGAGCAGTGGGGGCAGGCCACCGACGCGCGGGTGTGCCCCTCGGCGTTGATCTGGCGGTAGAAGTCCTGGAGGAACGCCAGGTCGGAGGCGAACATGCCCTCGACGATGCCGTCGTGCACGACCGGCACCGTGCCGAGGCGGGTGATGACCCGGCCCAGCAGCACCACCGACAGGAGCGCCGGGTTCTCCTGCACGCGCAGGTCCCGCAGCGGCACCAGCTCGTCGCGCGCCGTCGCCAGCCGCATCACGCCGTCCTGGTGGACCGTGCCCTGCGCGTCCACGTAGCCGCGCGGCAGCTGGAAGGGGAACTCCGTCTGTAGCCGCGCCGGCGTGCCGCCGGCCGTGGCGTCGGGGGAGGGAGCGGCCGGCGGCTCCGGTGCGAGGTCGGGGCCGGTCGCGGTCGCACCCCCACCGGACGCCTTGGCGATCGTGCGCCTCATCACTCGATGACCAGCTCTTCGAAGACGATGGTCACGGTCTCGGACACGATGGCCGCTTCACCCGCCTTCAGCGTGCTGCTCGCGATCTTGCTGCACCACGCCCTGCGCAGGTGGTAGTACTTCACGGGGTTCCGCTCGTAGTCCAGCATCACGATCGACGCGTTCTTGCGCGCGACGGACATCTGGCCGGCGAGCGACTGGTTGATCCACTGCGTGAAGGCTTCCGACTCGGTCATGCCGCGCACGACGGTGCACGTCCCGCTCTTCTGCGTGCCCGGCAGGATGCTGATCGTCGGCTGGCCGCTGGCCGAGTTCTGCGGGCTCTGGATGGTGTCCTGCTCCATGTCCAGGGCGCTCACCTCCTGCAGGTACTCGACCTGGACGCCGTCGATCTGCAGGGCGAACGCGTGTGATGTAAGGCTGTCGGCTTCCTGGAGACTCATCTCTTCCCTGATTCCTGGCTAGTTGGGCTCACGACTCGTGCGGTGGACCTCGGATGAGGGGCGGAGCTACTCCTCCAGCTCCGCACTGCCGCTGGAGAACTGGGCGAGCCGGAAGATCACGAACTCCGCGGGCTTCACGGGTGAGACGCCGATCTCGCAGATGACGCGGCCGAGGTCGACGGACTCCGGCGGGTTGGACTCCTCGTCGCACTTGACGTAGTACGCCTGCTCCGGCTGGGATCCGAACAGGGCCCCGCTGCGCCACTCGTTGACCAGGAACGCCGAGATGTTGCGACGGATCCGGGCCCACAGGTTGTGGTCGTTGGGCTCGAAGACGACCCACTGCGTGCCCAGCAGGATCGACTCTTCCAGGTAGTTGAAGTACCGGCGGACGTTGAGGTAGCGCCAGGCCGGGTCGGAGGAGAGGGTGCGGGCGCCCCAGACGCGTATGCCACGACCCGGGAAGGCGCGGATGCAGTTGACGCCGATCGGGTTGAGCAGGTCCTGTTCACCGCGGGTGATCTGGAGCTCCAGGTCGACCGCGCCGCGCACCACCTCGTTGGCGGGCGCCTTGTGCACGCCGCGCTCCGCGTCGTTGCGGGCCCAGACGCCGGCCATGTGGCCGCTCGGCGGCACCGTGCGGGCCTGTCCGGTGGCCGGGTCGAAGGTCTTGATCCACGGGTAGTACAGGGCGGCGTACTTGGAGTCGTAGCCCGCGGTCTCCTGGCGCCAGACCCGGATCTGACGGGCGTTCATGCCGGGCGGCGGGTCGATGATGGCGACCCGGTCGCCCATCAGCTCACAGTGCGCGATCAGACCGAGCTGGACCGCCTTGACGGCCTCCAGGTCGATCGCGCCGCTCTGGTAGGCGGCCATCAGGTCGGGCACGGCCACCATGGAGACCTCGTCCACGGCCTCCAGGCCGCCGAAGCCGGTCCGGTCGGCGGAGTCGCCGAGGTACTGGGCGGGTCCCGGCTGCTGCGCCTCGACGTCCCCGCTGGGCGCCGCGGGCGCCGAAGCCGGGAGCGCGACGGTCTGGTTGCTGGGGCGGGCGAGCTGCCCGGCCGGCGCGGCCTCGGCGACCTCGATGAGCTGGGAGCGTTCCTTGACCTGGGTGACGACGTAGTTGCGGTTGCCCTTCTTCGCCGTCACGTCGAAACTCTCGACGGTCTTGCCGCCGTCCTTGACGATCAGCTTGAACCGCTCGGCGGGTCCGTCGCCCTCGGGGTCGGCCACCTCGACGCTCAGGTCGCCGGGCCCCGTGGCCGTGACCGTGAAGGTGCCGAGCTGCTTCGGCTCGCTCGGCGGCAGCGGGGCCGGGCTGGTCGCGCCGGAGCCGGTGACGGCGGCGGGCGCCGCGCCGTTCGCGGCGGCACCCTCGGTCGAGCCGCCGACCCGCACGACGTAGGCCGCCGTGCCGCCGTTGTTGAAGAAGCCGTAGACGGAGTGCGCGAGGTAGTACCCATCGGTGAAGTCACCGAAGGCCGCGACGTACTGCGTCCAGTTGGTCACCAGCGTCGGCTCGTTCAGCGGGCCGATCGGTGCGAGCCCGACGAAGGCCGCCACCGACGTGCCCACTCCCTCGATCGGGCGTGCGCCGCTGGCCACCTCCTCGACGTAGACGCCGGGCGACAGGTACGAGGGCATGCTTCTCCTCGTTCTTCCTTGGAGAGGGACGGAACCGTTCCACCTTCGCTCCCGCTTTCGGCGGTTGAAACGTCCGCCGGTCTCTGACGGGGGGCACTGCCCGTGCCTCCCGGGGAAGTCGGCTTGCCCCGCGGGGCTGGACGCGACAGCGGACGACCGTGACGGGGCACGCGTGTGGGGCGCGGTCCGGCGGGGCGTCAGAGAAGGGTGCGCGTGGGCATGGAGCGCACCGTGCGGCGCCGAACCGCCCGCACGCGCCCGCTGTCTGCCCCTGAGGCCCTGGCGTCGGTCGGCCGCGCGGAGTAGACACGGGACGTAGTTCCGTGGCAGTCGATCTCGGATCTCTCCGCACCCCCGCACATCCATCAACGAGGCTGTACCACGGCCCAGGCACACGAAGGGCGTCTATGCACGCGCGAGAGGATCAGCACGGTGGACCAGCGGCCACGTCGACCAAGCCGGTGCGCCCGTCGACGAAGGCGCCGCCGGCGCTTGGCGGTTCCAGCCTCGCATCCCCGGTTGCCGCACTGCCCGTGCAACTGGCGGACTTGCAGAGGCTTGCCGGCAACCAGGCCGTCGCTCGTGCGGTGGCGGATGACCGTCGCCTGTCGAGGCCAGGTACTTCCGGTGCGCACGCCGCAGCCTCGGTGCAGCGCATGCCACTTGGTTTCGGCAGGTCCCGGTCACGGTATGTCAGTCAAAGGATTCCGGGGCTTCATGGACGTTCGTTCCTTTCCAGGGAAGAGCATGCTGAAGGTGCCGGCATGTGGAACTATCGCAGCGTTGACATGATCGGCATCATGGATGCCGCCACAGGTGCCGTGACATACGAAAGGGCTCCCTGGGCCAGCAACCCCGTCTATGTCACGAATAACCATGGAAACGCAGAGGCGCTGCAGTTCCATCGGGACAATGCGGAGGAATCGCCGGAAGTCCATCAGGACGCACAGGTTCTGGCCAGCGAACTGGGACGTCGCAACAGCTTCAATGAGATTCGGTCCCAACCTGGAGGATGCGTTGTTCTGGGTGCCTGCTTGGCCGGAAGCGTCGACGGTGGCATAGCCCAGAAGGCGGCTGATGAGCTCGGCATGAGCGTCTGGGCCGCCAACACAGAAGTGTCTTTCTATCCCAATGAAAATGCTCCGCTTGTGCTGTGGAAGCATGATCCGGATCACGATGTCAGGTGGATCAAGTTCAGACCACAATCCAGGAGGCGACGCAGGTTCGGCGTGGGGTCGAGTGGTTCCCGTTCGAATTATTACCGCGGCGAGGTGTGACCTTCCCGACCACCGCCCCCCCTTCGCGGGGTCTTCGGGCCAGCGTCGACGCGCCTGGCGTGTGGGCGCACCGTGCGGCGCCGTAATGGCCCGCATGCGCCGGTGTCTGCCCTCGAGACCCTGGCTTCGGTCGACCGCGCGAACTAGACACGGGGTCGGTAGGAAGTCCAGGTGAAGGGACGTCATGACGCTCCGACAACAACATCAGGGTGAGCAGCAGGCAGGCCGTTCCGGCCGGCCCCGGCAACGGCAACGGCAGCCCGCCGCCGCGCCAGCGGCCAAGGAGGCGACGGGCGCCACCGACCTGATGGCGCTTCAGGGCTCTGTGGGCAACGCGGCGGTGGCGGCGATGATCCAGCGGTCACGGTCCGCACAGGGCGGCGACGACCGGGAGGAGCACCACCACGGGCCCGGCGGTGGGCAGGAGGGGACAGCGACCCGCCCCGTGCAGCGCCTGACGGTGCACGATGTCCTGCGCCGCCCCGGCCGATCGATCGAACCGGGTCTGCGACAGGAGATGGAACAGCGCTTCGGTGGGGAGAGCTTCAGCCCGGTGCAGCTGCACACCGGAGCGGAGGCGGACCGCTCGGCGGCCGAGCTGGGCGCCGTGGCCTATACCTCGGGCCCGCACATCGTCCTCAGCAGAAAGGCGGTGGGCGACAAGCAGGTGCTCGCCCACGAGCTGGAGCACTACCGACAGCAGCGTCGGGGTCCGGTCACGGGCACCGACCACGGCGATGGTGTGTCCGTCTCCGAGGTGGATGACAGCTTCGAGCGGTCCGCCGACGCGGTCGCCGACCGCGTCATGCGCGCCCCACTCCCACCGACCGACCAGGGGCTGTCAGCACCCGACGGCATCCCCGGCGTCCAGAGGGACGTCCAACGCACCGCCGATCACCAGGCGGTGACTTCCCACGGCCACCACGTCCACCACGTCCAGCGGTACGACGACACCGATCCCACCCCGGCGAGGACCCGCTTCGACAGAGAGTCAGGGGACCAGCTGCCGGCCTTCGCCGAGAACAGCATGGAGGTCTCCGTCTGGCTCGACCAGGACGGAAACTTCCAGGCCGATCTCGAACGGACCGCCGCGGTGCGGGGGCCGGTCACCCTGAGCTGGTCCGACGACGAGACGATAGCCATGAACGCGGCCGGCAATGCGAAGGAGTTCTACGCCGTTCCGAACGTCGTGACCGCGGCGAACCAGTCACTGGCGAAGGCGGGCAGCTACATCCGACTGGGCCAGGGCGGCCACTCGCTGACCAACTCCCATGGGGAACGGCTCACGGTGGTCCGGCCCCGGATCGCGACTGATCTCGACGACGTCGTCCTCCAGAGGTTCATGCACCTGGCCCAGCACGAGTGCGTGGAGGTCGCTCAGCGGCTGGTCGGTGGCACCTTGGGCCACGCGGTCTTCCGGGGTGAGGGCGGCTCGAGCGTCACGGCGGAAATCGGCCCCAGAGGTGCCACCGGGCTGCCGCGCCTCGCCGCCGCGCTGGCTTCGGACCGGCCGCCGGCCACTCCGCGGGAGGCGGCATGGGGTGCTCAGGGCCCCGATCCGGCGACGGCTCCCGGCGAACAGTACGGCACACTCCAGGGCCAGCGGCGGCTCCGGCACTACGAGCGCGGCATCGGCATCAACGAGAACGCCGTGGCCCGGGTCGGCGAGGCACTGACCACGCACACCATCGCCGCCGAGCCGCGCCCGGGTGTCCCCGCGAACTTCGACTTCGCCCGCGACAGGGAGCCCACCGGCCGGATCTGGGTCTACCACTACGCCACGGTGGTGGCCGAGAGCAGCGATCGCCGCGATCAGATCACCCTGGAGAACTACAACCGCAACTCGCTGATGGAGGAGGTGCTGCGCGCGGCGGCCCAGGAGACCGGCCGTGCCTACGCGGAGGCCTACCCGGGACGAAGGATGCCCCGGGCGCACGCGGATCGGGTGGCCCGAGAGCTGCTGGAGCGGGAGACCAGGTCCGCGCTGGGCGGCATGTGGTACTTCTCGATGTACGCACAGCAAGGCAGGCGTGGCTTCCACAACAAGAACCGTGGCACCGCGCTCAACGCCATGACCGTCGTCACCACCAGCGTCCCTCGCCTGTACTTCGAGGAGCGCTCGAATGTCCTGCAGGGCCACAGCGTCGCCGCGCTTGAGCGGGCCGCGGCGGGATGGCGGCGCTCCCGCGCGCCGATAGTGGTCGAAGGGCACTCCCGCGGTTCGAGATTTCCGGTGAGGGGCCTGGCGGGCCGGCGGGCCGAGACCGTGAGGAACGAGTTGATCGCCCTCGGCATCGCACCCGAACGCATCCAGGTCAGGGAGCGCGAGCAGAGCGACGGCGCGTTCGCGTCGGTCTACCCGGCGCGTCTCCCGGAGGAGTACGTGCCAGGCAACCGCGGCTGACCCGCGGCTGGCCCACCGGCCCTGACATCGCCCATCGCCAGGCGCGATACGAGCGGGTCTCAGGGCCGCCGCCCCGCAGGGCAACGATTCCGGCCCTGCGGCGGCCGGGCGGTGCACGGAAGGCTCCTGATCCGGTGCCGCCGCCCGGCCTAGCGTCGGTGTGTGAGCCTGTGGACTTCCCTCGAACCCGCCTCCGCCACCGTGGAGGCCGGGGACAGCACGCGCGTGCGGCTGCGTGTACGCAACACCGGTGACGTCGTCGACGAGTACCGCTTCGAGCCCGTCGGAGAGGTGGCGCCCTGGACCCGGGTGGAGCCGCAGACGCTGCGGCTCTACCCGGGGACGACGGGGACCGTGGAGCTGACGTTCGCGCCGCCCCGGTCGCCGGACGCGACGGCGGGGCCGAACCCGTACGCGGTGCGGATCACGCCCACCGAGCACCCGGACGCCGTCACCGTCCCCGAGGGCAACCTGACCATCCTGCCGTTCACGGAGGTACGGGCCGAGCTGGTGCCGGTCACCGTGCGGGGCCGCTTCCGGGGCAGGCCACGGCTCGCCGTCGACAACCTGGGGAACACCCCACTCACCGCCTCCATCAGCGGCAGCGACAACGGCGACCAGCTCAGCTACGAGATCCACCCGGCCAACGTGCAGATCCAGCCGGGGCGGGCCGCCTTCGTCAAGGCACGGTTGTCGCCGGAGCAGGTCACCTGGGTCGGGCCCAGCGAGGAGCGGCCGTACACCCTGGCGGTGCAGCGCTCGGGCACCGAACCGCTGCCCGTGGACGGCACCTACCACCAGCTCGGTGTGGTGCCCCGCTGGCTCGCCACCGTCTTCGGCATCCTGCTGACCCTCGCCATCATGTTCCTGGTGCTGTGGTTCGCCTACCGGCCGAGGGTCACCAGCGCCGCCACGGCGAGTCCGGCGGCGGCCGGCGACGTCCTGCCGCCCGCCCCCACGCCGGAGGTGACCGAGGCGCCGCCCGAGCCCACCGAGGAGCCGGAGGAGGAGAAGCCGGCGGAGGAAGAGGAGCCGGCGCCGGAGCCAGAGCCGGAGCCGGAGGGCGAGGGGGGTGGCGGAGGCGCCCCACCACTCGAGGAGCCGGACTCCACCGTGCCCGCCAGGGACGTCATGCTGCGCAACGTGTACAGCGAGCGGTGCGCCGACGTACCGGGACGGGGCCGGGGTGAGATCGGTGCCGTCGTGCAGCAGGCCACGTGCACCGTCGAGGGCGACAACCAGCTGTGGCACCTGGAGGTGATGTACCCCGAGGGCGGGCCGGAGAGCCGGCCGCTCTTCCAGATCGTCAACGCGACGGACGGTCTGTGCATGGACCTGCCGGGCTCCGGTGGGACGCCCAGCCGGACGCGGATCACGGAGCACGACTGCGACGGCACGACGGACGACAACCAGCTGTGGTGGCTCGAGGAGCGGGGCGAGGACCGCTTCTGGATACGCAACTTCGCCAGCAACGGCCTGTGCCTGGACGTGAACGGCCTGACGCGCGAGCCGGAGGCCCCACTCGCCATCTTCACCTGTCTCGAGGATGACGACCAGGAGTGGGAGATCCTCAGGCCGCTCGAGGACGAGGGAGGCGACGAGTGAGGCCCGGGCGGGCGGCCCGGGGCGTTACCAGGCGTCGGTGAACTCGCCCGGCACCAGGCGGCCCGCCTTGCGGTACTCACGGCGGGCCCCTTCCAGCAGGTCGCGCTCGGTGACCGTCCCGCCCCGCCCGGCGGCCAGGTAGGCGGCGGTGACCACCGCGCTGCGGATGGCGCCGCCCGCCAGCTCGAACCCGGTGGCGAGTTCCTTCAGGTCGGCGTCCTCGGCGCCCGGCACGCGGGCCAGGCAGTGCTGCCACAGCGCCAGCCGCTGCTCCGCGTCGGGGAAGGGGAAGTCGACCACCAGGTCCAGCCGGCGGGTGAACGCCTCGTCGATATTGGCCCGCAGGTTCGTCGTCATCAGGGCGATGCCGTCGAAGGACTCGAGACGCTGGAGCAGGTAGGCGCTCTCCATGTTGGCGTAGCGGTCGTGGGAGTCCTTCACCTCGGAGCGTTTGCCGAAGACCGCGTCGGCCTCGTCGAACAGCAGCACGGCGTCGGTGCGATCGGCCTCGGTGAAGACGCGTTCGAGGTTCTTCTGGGTCTCGCCGACGTACTTGTCCACCACCGACGACAACTGCAGGACGTACAGGTCGAGGCCGAGTTCGGCCGCCACCACCTCCGCGGCGAGGGTCTTGCCGGTGCCGGACTCGCCCGCGAACAGCCCGAGTACGCCCCGGCCCCGGCCGCCGCCCGCGCTCAGCCGCCACTCGCCCAGCACCCGGTCGCGGTGCCGGGCACGCAGCGCCAGCTCGCGCAGCTGAGACAGCGGCCCGGCAGGCAGGACCAGGTCGCTCCAGTCGACGGCGGGCCGAATCTGGCGGGCGTGTTGTTCGAGCCCGGAGGCGGACTGCTGCCGGGCCGCGCGCCGCAGGTGGGCGGCGGTGAGTGGGGTGCCGTCGAGATCGGCCAGCGCACGGGCGGCCCGCGCCGCACGGACGACACCCTCGCCGCCCAAGTGGTACGGAGCGACGGTCGCCGCCAGGTCGAACCCCGGCTCGTCCCCGACCGCGAGACCGAGCGCGGCCGCCCAGGCCGCCGCGTCCCCCGCGCCGCGCCGGGGCGCCTCCAGCACCAGCGGGTCCCGCCCGCACCAGCGGGGATCGTACGGGCGCTGGTCGGTGAGCAGCACGGAGACGTCCTGCTGTGCGGTCAGCTCTCGTAGCAGTGTGGCCGGTTCGTCCGGCAGTCCTGACACGGTGATGGGGCGTCCCGACAGCCGGGCCTCGCGCAGCAGGGCGGGCACCTCCTCGGGCGGGCCGTCGTAGACCAGGGTTCCGCCGCCCAGCGCGGCGGTGGCGCAGGCCAGCCCGTCGCCCTCGCGGTGCTCGCGCAGGTAGACGACGGCCGGGCCGCGAGCCAGGCGGGCGGACAGCCTGGTGGCGAGACCGTCGTCGGTGTACGCGGCGGCCGGCTCCGGGGTGGGGCGCAGGTGGGCGGCGAGCGCCGCGTCCGGGGTGTCGTCGCCGAGCAGGTGCGCCACGACGCGGTCGGGCACGCGCAGCGAGCGGCTGAGGAAGGGGCGTTCGGGCTCCTCGACGTCGAGCAGGCCGAGCGCGGCGAGCGGTGCGGCCGGGTGGAATCGGGCGCGGGCCGCCGCCAGGTGCGCGGGCAGCCCGCACACGTCGAGCGCGAGCCCGATCGTGGCCCGGCGGCGGCTGACGTCGTCGTTGAGGTAGCCGTAGAGCGGCTCGAAGGTGCGGTCGAGGTCCGGGGCGACGGCGATGAGCAGTACGGCGATGTCGGCCTCGGTGAGACCGAACCGTTGGGTGAGCATGCCAAGACGGTCGCCGGTCGCGTCGGGAGGGGCGGACCAGTCGGGCCCGGGCGCGGCGCCGTGGGCGGCGGCGGGGGCGCTGTGCAGCAGGTGCCGTACGGCGTCCTCGGACAGGTAGAGACCGCGCATCGGGTCGCCGGCCGTCGGGTCGTTGGCGGAACGGTCCTCGACCAGCCACGCGACCCGGTCCCACAGCCGGGCCAGCCGGACGAGGAGCGCGGCGGCCGGGTCGGCGTCGCCTCGGTCGTCCGGGGCGGGGCCGCCGTCCTCCGGTGGCGTCACGGCCTCCGTGGTCACCTGTTCGCTCCCCGGGACTGCCGCGCCCTCGCCACCTGGTGGGGCCGGTGCGCGCGCTCGTCGGGGGCCGCCTCGGGCTCGTCCATGCGGTAGGCGCGGACCACCGCGCCCTCGGTGACCGGCGGGCCGGCGTCGTACTCGGGGTAGCCGGGGAAGGGGACGACGATCACCAGGTCGATGGACGGCTTGAGTTCGCCGCCGAGGGCGGACCAGATCTCGGCGAGGGATCGGGACTCCGTGTGGACGCCGGCGACCGTCATCTGCACCGACAGGCCTGTCGTGCCGAGCGCGCCGGGGAGTTCGGACGGGGGCAGCAGTTCGCGGGGCAACAGCGTGGCCAGCACGGCGGACAGCAGCCGGTGTTCGTCCTCTGTCTGCCTCGTCCACGCCGTGACCAGGTACGACAGCCGGAACCAGCGCGGCGGTGGGCGGTGCTTCACGACCAGGTTGCGGTCGTCGCGGACCGCCGCGTGCCCCCGTTGGCGGCGCTTCACGTCCTCCCTCAGGTCGTACAGGTACGCGTTGATCGCGGGCGCGTTGCGCCGGGCCGCCCAGTCGCGGGTGGGCGCGTCGAACGAGACCTCGATGCCGGAGCCGGTAAGCGCCCCGCCGCCGAGCAGCCCCTTGAGGACCTCGTCCACCTCGTGAATCACCGTCAGGCTTCCGTTTCTGTCGTCGGGTCGGTCAGATGTAGCCCTCGCGGAGGGCGTACGCCACCGCGTGCGCCCGGTTCCTCAGGTGCAGCCGCGTGGACAGTTCGTGCAGAATGTTCTTGATCGTGCGGTCCGAGTAGGACAGCTTGGCGGCGATCTCGCTGGTGCCGAGGCCGTCGGCGACCAGCCGCAGCACGTCCACCTCGCGCGGCGAGAGGCCCGAGGTGGGCGCACCCGCCCGGGCGGCCGCCATGCCGTGCAGGACGTTGACCTGGTCGATCAGCCGGCCGAGCAGGTCGGCGGGCAGTTCACCATCGCCGCGCGCCGCCGCCATCACCGCCCGCGCCAGGCGGTCCTCGGTGGCCTCGTGGCGCCAGACGATGGCGCCGATGCCGCAGCCGAGCACGTCGAGGAGCTTGGCATCGCGCAACGAGCCCACCACGAGCACGGCGCGGGTTCGCCCACCGTTGATGAGCCGGCGCAGCCGGGTGACGGCGGCGTCGTCGAGGACATCGCTGATGAGGAGGGCCACCGTGCCGGGTTCGGTCTCGGATTCCTCACGGAGCTCGATCTCGGGGCGCCGGCGCAGCTGGCCGCGCGCGCCCTCCCGGGAGATCGGGTCCGGTGCGTGAACGGTCACCCGAATCCGTCCTTCGGGCCGCCCGCGCTGCCCCTGCCGTCCGGGGACAGGGCGGCCCGTCACGGCCGTGTGCACGTCGGTCCCCGGAAACGAGCTACGCATCCATTCCCCCAAGTCCGCATCTTCGGGCACCGTCAAGGAGTTCTCCGACCGGTGCTTCCCAGGACGTTAGACGGGTGACGGATGGCCTGGCGTCCCCCCACGAAGGGCATCTCGCCTGCCCCTGTGGGGTGAACTGACAGTCCCCCCTGGGAGGGAGGTCACCCGCCCTGCCGACTGCTACGACGCCGCGGCTGAACCCGTGCCCGCTTCTCCGGGCGTGACGAGGCCCGTCTCGTACGCGACGACGACCGCCTGGGCGCGGCTGGCCAGGCCGAGCTTGCCCATGAGGCGCTTGACGTGTGTCTTGACGGTCGACTCGCTCAGCACGAGCTGCCGGGCGATCTCGCCGTTGCTGAGGCCTTTGCCGATCAGGCGCAGCACCTCGGTCTCGCGGTTGGTGAGGGTGTCGGGACGGTGTGCGCGGGCGATGGACCGGTGGTGCCGCGCGTAGGTCTCGACCAGGTCGCGCGTGATGTCGGGGGCGATGAGCATGTCGCCCGCGGCGACGGTGTGCACGGCGGCGACGATCCGGTCGGGCGGCGTGTCCTTGAGAAGGAAGCCGGCGGCGCCCTGCCCGAGCGCGGTGTAGACGTACTCGGGCAGGTCGAAGGTGGTGAGCATCAGCACGCGAGGCGCGTCGTCCCCGGCGGCGGAGAGAATCTGGCGGGTGGCGGTGACGCCGTCGAGGACGGGCATCCTGATGTCCATCGTGATCACGTCAGGGCGCAGTTCCGCGGCCAGCTCCACCGCCTGGACGCCGTCGGCCGCCTCGCCCACGACCTCCAGGCCCGGGGCGGCGTTCAGCAGGGTCGCCAGCGCCGCCCGCAGCAGTGCCTGGTCGTCGGCGACGAGGACGCGGGTGGTCACGCCGCCTCGCCGATGGGCAGGGAGAGCGTGACCTCGAACCCGCCATCGGCGCCGGGGCCCGCGAGCAGCAGGCCGCCGTGGCGCGCCGCGCGTTCCCGCATGCCGCGCAACCCGTGGGAGACGGCCGGGAACTCGGCGGCGCCAGGACCGGTACCCGTGTCACTGATCATCAAGGACAGCATTTCTTCTCCGTAGTCCAGGTGTATCCTCGCCGCCGCCAGGCCGGCGTGCTTGACCACATTGGTCAGGGCCTCCTGCGCGACGCGGTACGCGCACAGGTCGAGGCCGGGCGGCAGAGCGCGCGGGCGTCCGGTCACCGCGACCTCCACGGGAACGCCCGCGCCACGCACCCGGTCCGCAAGATCGTGCAGCGACGCGAGCCCCGGCCCGGGCGCGCCGTCCCCGGCGGCGCGGGCGGCGGCCTCCGCTCCCGCCTCCGCTGAGCGCAGTAGCTGAAGCATGCGCCGCATCTCGACCAACGCCTCGCGGCTGGAGTTCCCCGCGGCCGCGATGGCGGTGCGCGCGGTCGCCGGATCACGGTCCAGCACCTGCTCGGCGACGCCCGCGTACGCCGAGACGACCGCCATGTGATGGCCCACGACGTCGTGCAGCTCGCGGGCGATGCCCTGCTCGACCTCCCGCGCCGCCTCGCCCGCGAGCCGTTCCGCACGCTCGGCCCAGTGCTTCGCGCACTCCCCCAGCAACCACCCTCCGGCCAGCACCACCAAGGGCGCCTGCACGGCCCGGGACCACGGCACCTCGTCCGTGGCGGCCGTGAAGAACGTGACCGCGCTGACGGCGGCCGACGCCAACCACAGGGCCAGGGCCACCGGGCGGGGCCGCATCATGGCCACGGTGAACATCGCGATGACGATCCCGACGCCGCCGTTGGGGTGTTTGCCGTAGCCCAGCAGGCTGTAGAGGAGCAGGCCGAGCAGGATCACCACGGCGGTCAGGACCGGGGCCCGCCGCCGCAGGGCGAGCGGCGCGACCGTCAACGCCCCGACCACCATGGCCCACGTCTGCTCACCGTTGTCGACGGTCTGGGCCACCGTGACGAGGGCCAGAACGGTCATCACAACCGCGAACAGCAGGTCCATGACGTTCTGTCTGAGGCTGGAAAGCACGAGCCAACGGTAGGTCAGGCGGGGCAGCCGACCTGCCCCTGAAGGGGGACCTGTCAATCCCCCCACAGGGGCAGGCGAGATGCCCTCCGTGGGGGACGCCAGGCCATGCACGGACGGCCCGAAGGATGGATTCCGGCCCCTGTCGTGGGTCAGCGCGGCGGGCCGCTCCCCTGCGACGACGTGTCGGCGGACGTGGCCGTCGCGCAGCGCCGGCAGTTGCTCGCCCCGACCCCCAGCAGCAGCTCGACCCGGAGCGCCGCGGGGTCCCGCTCGTACGCGGCGAGCATCCACGGCCCCTCGCCCGCCAGACCGTCCGGGAACTGCGGCCGCTGGCCGAGGAGTCGCGGGTGTCGCTCGCGCTGACCTGTCCATCGTCGCCTCGATCGCGCAGGCACACACCGCGGCCGCGCACGAACGACTGCGATGTGCCAGCCGGGAACAACGTTTCGCACGCCGGCGCCTGCGAACCACGTTCCCCGCGACACTGGTAGTGGCAGGGAGTACGCAGGTTCGGCCGCCCCGTGCCTACCGTGGGTGGCATGAACCCCGAACCGAACATGCTCGGTGAGTACCTCCGGGCTCGCCGCGAGCTGGTCACTCCCGAGCAGGTCGGGATTCCCGTGACCGGAACCCGCCGCGTCCCGGGACTGCGCCGCGAAGAAGTCGCGATGCTGGCCGGGATCAGCGCGGAGTACTACCTGCGCCTGGAACAGGGCCGCGACCGCAACCCATCGGCCCAGGTGCTGGAGGCGATCGCGCGTGTCCTCGGGATGGAGGACGACTCGTACCTGCTCAGCCTCGCCGCGGCCCGACCGCGCCGGAAGCGACGGAGATCTCGGCGGGAGACCATTCCGGCGAGCACCGCACGGCTCGTCGCGGAACTGCCGTTCCCCGCGTTCATCGAGGGCCGCTGCCTGGATGTGCTCGTGGCCAACCCACTCGCCGCGGCGATCTCGCCACGGCTCAGGGCCGGAGGGAACCGACTCCGCGACGTCTTCCTCGACCCCGCGGAACAAGCTCTCTTCGCGGACTGGAAAGGCGCCGCGGCCGGACTGCTCGCCGGGTTCCGCCACTCGGTCGGAGGTGAGACCGACGATCCGCGGGTCATCGAACTCGTCGGCGAACTCACCCTGGTCAGCCCGGAGTTCCGCCGCCTGTGGGCTCGCCACGACGTCGGTCCCCGCGCGGGGGCGACCGTCACGTTCCACCACCCACAGGTCGGGCCCCTCCAGCTCGACCGCGAGAAACTCGCCGTCAGCGGCACCGAGGGCGCGATGCTCGTCGTCTACCACCCCGCACCACAGACGGACAGCGGTGAGAAGCTTGCCCTCCTCGCCTCCATGACAGCGACGACGGCGACCACGGACAGCGACCCCCCTGCGTCCATCAGGACCCAACGCGCTGGGCGTCGCGGGCACCGATCCACCCGGCATGGACGAGGTCGGTGAGCTGGCGGGCGGTCTCGAAGCCGATGCCCTTGCCGGCGCCAGTGAGAAGCACGATGGTCATCATGCTTCTCTTGAAATATCGGTACCTGGGGGTGCGTTGTGGGGGTTAGTCGGCCAGACCGCGGTTGACCATGCTGCGGCCGGCAGCGACGATCGCTTCGCGGGCGGGCCTGGGGGTGATGCCGAGGACGGTGCGGGACTTGTCGACGGAGACCCGCTTGACGTAGCCGAGGTCGGCTGCGACGGACTTGAATTCGTCCCGGAACAGCGCGGTCAGCCGCACGACGAAGTTCGGGATCGATCGGGTCGGGACCTTCGTGGCCTTCTCGCCGAGCTCTTGCTTGAGGATCGCGCCGATCTCCTTCATCGCGATCGCCGGCTCGCCGGTGCCGATGAGGAAACGCTCACCGGCCGCACCGGGGGCTGTCATGGCCGCGATGTGCGCCGCGGCGACATCACGGACATCCACGATCGGGACGAACATGTTCGGGTAGCCCGGCATCCGCCCATTGAGGCTGTGCTGAACGATGTGGTTCGCGCCGGAGACATCCTCGCCCATGACGGGGCCCATGACGGCGACGGGCAGGATCGTCGTCAACTCCAGCTTGTTCCCTTGCTGCGCGATGAAGTCCCAAGCGGCTTTTTCAGCGAGGATCTTGCTGCGCCCGTACACGTCGACCCCCGGGCCGTTCAGCGGCGACCAGTCCTCCTCGGTGAAGACATGATCGATGTGCCCGTGACCGAACCCGACGGCGTGGAACGCCGAAGTCAGCACCACACGCCGCACGCCGGCGTCGCGCGCAGCGCGCAGCACGCAGCACGCGCAGCGCACCATCTCGCGCGGGAGCGATGACCTCATCTTCGTCCCTGACCTTCCCGGCGTGAATCGGGGAAGCAAGGTGGATGACGTAATCCACTCCGGTGACCGCCTCCGCCCACCCGGCGTCCTTCATCAGGTCTGCCGCGACGAAGGACAGCGCCTGGTCGCGGGTGACCCCGGCATCCCGCAGCACAGATCGGACAGCGTCCTCCTTACGCAGGGAACGAAGAGTGGACCGCACCGTGTGCCCCTGATCCAACAGCTGTTTGATGACGTGCCCGGCGATGAAACCGGACCCGCCGGTGACCAGAACGTGCGACATGAGAACCTCTTTCCGCAACGTGAACCTCGAGCGCCGACACGACTCTCGCCACCCCGCGGGCAGCTACCCAGACCCCTGCTGACACTGGTAGTGGCAGGGCATACCCCGCGGGACGACATGACCGAAGAGCCGAGCACCCGGGGCAGACACCTCGGAGCCAGGCGTGAGCTTGTCACCCCCGACCAGGTCGGCATCCCCGTCCTCGGCGTCCGGCGGACTGTTAAACGGACGGCTCTGTCTCCCTTTCGGTGATCACAGAGGGTAGCGCCGAGAATGGCTGGTCAACTCGTTCCGGTCCCCCCAGACGCAGCGGAAGTCGCCGTAGGTCACCACCGGAAGTGAGACAGAGCCATTTGTTTGACAGACCGGACGGGGCGCCAGGGGTGGGTTCCGTGATCTCGGGTGCGGCGGCGGATGCGGGCCTCCGTGCGTGGCTCAGGCGATGGCGGGCAGCAGGTCGTCGAGCTGACGGAGGGTCAGATCTGGTTCGCGCCACCGTCGACGTAGAAGTTCGCGCCGGTGATGTAGCTGCTCTGTTGCGAGGCCAGGAAGGCCACGACTGCGGCGGCCTCCTCGGGCGTGCCCATGCGGCCGCGGGGCACGGTTGCGGCGACATGTTCCTTGATGGCCTGGAAGGCCTCCTCGTCACCGAAGGTGGTGGTGATCCCGGGAGTCTCGATCCATGCCGGAGAGACCACGTTGACCCGGATGTCGCGGCCTTTGAGTTCGACGGACCACGTCCGTGCGAAGGACCGGACGGCCGCCTTCGACGCCGCGTACGCGCCGAACGCCTCCATTCCGCGGTCAGCGGCCGTCGAACCGACCAGGACGATCGACGCTCCCTCTTTGAGCAGCGGCAACGCCTTCTGTACGGTGAACAGCGTGCCTCGGGTATTGACCGCGAAAGTCTGGTCGAAATGATCCTCGGTGGTTTGTTCCAGCGTCACGAACGAGCCGATCGCCGCGTTCGCCACGAGCACGTCCAAGCCCTGGCCTCGTGCCCGAACGGTGTCGTAGAGCCGGTCCAGCTCCTCCGCCTTTCCGACGTCGCTGACGACTGCGGTGGTCCGGTCAGTTCCGATGATGTCGACGGCGGCCTCCAGTTGGTCCTGGCGTCGCCCGGTGATGAACACGTACGCACCCTCGTCCGCCAGTCGTAAGGCGGTGGCCAGACCGATACCGGTGCCGCCTCCGGTGACGACGGCCGTCTTGCCTTCCAGCTGCCCCATGGGGATCTCCGTAACTGAGCCTTTTCCAACCTGGCCGTCAGTTCCGCTGACCATGTCCGGCGGAGCGTCCGGGCCGATCACTCTCTCGATGCCGTTGCGTTCGACATCAATACTGAGCGAGAGTAAGAACATCTTCCATAATGAAGAGTCCGCAGTACTTTACGTATCGTCCAGGGGGTGTCGTGGGTGCTCGGCTTCCTGGCTCCCGTGGCTGACGCAATCGGCCTGCTCCGGCCCCGGGGGCCCTGCCTTCATGCGCTTACCGCAGCTTCTGGATGAAAGCCCGAGGCGGCGCTTGCAGCACGCCGTGCACCGTGGCGGAACTCCCGGGGCGAGACGCCTACGACACGGCGAAACGCCGTACTGAACGCGCTCTCCGACTCATATCCGGTCGCGAAGGCCAGTTCGGAGATGGAACGCGTGTCACGGCGAAGCGCGTCACGGGCGAGGCTCATCCTCCACTGGATCAGATATTCCAGGGGCGCGACGCCTACTTCTTTCTTGAACTTGGCTGCGAAAGCGGATCGAGAAAGATGGCTGATGGCCGCGAGCTCACGAAGGGTCCAGCGATGGGCGACGTCGGCATGCATGGCGCGCAGCGCCGCGCCGATTCCGTCATCGCTGAGTGCTCCCAGCCATCCGGTGGGCTGGTCGGTTTGCGCGACGTGTGCCCTGAGCACCTGAACGAACATGATCTGTGCGAGATGGTCCAGGACCAGGGACCGTCCTACGGCTCTGCTCTCGACCTCGATCCCCAACAGTTCGGTTATGTAGGCGACGTGGCGAATCAGGGGATTCGTCGCCGGCAAGTGCACAAGCGAGGGAAGGATCTCCAGCAGAAGTGGAGCATTGGCCTCGTCGAACCATAGAGACGCCATGCACACGTAGTTGGTCTCGTCGGCCTCGGCGCCAATCCGTGCGACGCCTTGCGAGGCACTCTCAAACAATTCTCGGCCGGGTTGGGGCATCGCGGTCAGCGAACTGGCGAGAGTGTGGGGCCCGGGAGACTTCAGGAGGTAGAAATCGCCCTCCTTCAGGTACAGAGGCTCACGTCCTTCCACTACCAGCCAGCACGCGCCGCGAACCGCGCACCCGATCTTGACGAAGTCGAAGGCGTCGAACCGCACCGCCCAAGGCGCTGCGGCATGAAGGCCGGGGTGGGCCTCGGTCCGAGGTCGCAAGAGGCCGATCGTGTCGGCCACGGGATCGGAGGGCGCTACGGTCGGCGCGCTGGACGATCGGTGAAGAATTCTGGACGACATGTTATGGATCGTAACATCGGGCTGGGTGAAGCTGGGTGTGACCAGCAAGGTGCTGGATCACCACCAAGCGAGGAACCATGTCAGAGACTGACCTGCGCGCCTTCTACACGCGCTACATCGAGACCCTCAATGCTCACGACTTCGCCAGCATTCGTGAGTTCCTCAGTGACGACCTCACATACTTCGGCGATGCCGTTACGGCTGATCTGATCGTCTCGGCGCTCACCGATCTTGGGAACACGGTTCCGGACCTGCACTGGGAGATTCAGGAGCTTTCCGTGAATGGCGACCACCTGGCCGCACGCCTGCTGAATACCGGCACGCCCGCCAAGGAGTGGCTGGGTGTGGCGCCCTCCGGCGCCTCATTCGAAATCGTTGAGTTCGCCGTCTACCACATCCGTGACGGCCGGTTCGTGCACATGACGAACGTCCACGACGCGGAGGCCTTGCGCCGTCAGCTGGCCGCATGAGACACGACCGCACATGAAGAAAATGGCGGTCCAACTCCGTAGCAACAGCCGTTGTCAGTGGCGGAGTGGATGAACGAGCCCGATCACCGGCCGGCAGCCGCGGCGTCGGTCGGTGCCGGCGGCGAGCTTGTTGTCTGTCGCCCGCCGCGGCACCAGCCTGGGCACCCGGTCGCGCTCCTCCTCCCGGCATGGGCCGTCAGCAGGGAAGCCGACGTTGTTGACGAGGCTCGTCAGGGTGAGATCGCGGGCCGCGACCTCACCGTCGAGTGCCTGTCCGGCTCCGGGCCCGCTGAGTGAACGGCCTAGCGTCACGGGGCCGCGACATGCTCCTGATAGGCGGTGCTGCCTTCGGTGAGCGCGGTGAGCAACCCGTGTACGGCGAGGATGCCGTCCTCCACCGCCTGCTGCACGGCTCCGGGAACCTGCGCCTGGTAATGACGCGCCTTCGCCTCCCCCGCCGCGAGCAGCGGCAGCATCGCCGTGAGAGGTGAGTCCGGGATGCCCAGCGCGGCAGCGTCCTTGCCGTGATAACGACCGGCCAGAGCATTCAGAAGGTCCCGCCAGTCTGACGCGGCCATCGGCGACTCCGGTACCACCGCGAGGGCCGCCGTCGCGGCGTCGAACAGGGCCCCGACCAGAGCGCGGCTGTTCTCGTCCGGCGGAGCCGTGATCGAGTCCAGCAGGTCGAGCAGCTCACCGGCGCGCGCATGGTCCTCGATGTCGAGGAAGAACTGCTCGTCGAGGCCCAGCAGATGGCCCACGTACCACCAGTAGCGGTACATGCGGGACTGCTCCTCGGGAGTGAGCCTGTAGCCGACACCCTCCAGGAAAGTGAACGGCACCACGGTGAAGTCGAGCCAGGTGCGCGCGACATCGGCCTGGTTGATCGGCACCCCCCACCGATCGGCGTCCCAGCCGTGCGACATGGCCGAGGCGCGCACGCGTGCGTGCAGTAGCCGGACCTGAACGGTCTGCACGTAGCCGGGCGCACCGTGCCGTAGGCCGCCGGGAAGGATCGTGGAAGCGTTCCACAGCCCGGTCTCGGCGAGCCTGCGCGAAGCCGCAGAGGTCAATCGGCCCGTGCCCACGAGCAGTCGCGCGATGGCCGGGGAACTGTAGGTGTGCGCCAGGGAGCCACCGGAGAAGGCCAGGTTGCGCCAGTGCGGTGGCACGGCGAGCGAGGTCCGGTCCCCTTCGTCCAACAACTTCGACGCGACCCAGTGAGGCACGGTCTCGACGTGGACAAGCAACGCGTCGACAGCCGGCGGAGCATCCGGCACACTCGCCCGGCCTTCGATGAGGCCGCGCTGGAGCGCGCTACGGGCGGACCGACCGAGCTCATCGAACTCGACGATCACGGCGTCAGCGAGCGGGTCCCCCACCTGCCGCATGTGCGACATGACGTCGGCACGATCGCCGTTCCTGCCTCGGGCTGGGGTCATGCGTTCAGGAACCAGTGCATCAGTGTTCGAAGGGGTCACGATGCCATTGAAGCTACCTTCCAGACGTGTAGCCACGGCCTGTCAATCCCCCCTAGCCGCGGGGCCACCGGCCATTGCGGGCCTCACGGCCACTGGTCGGGGCTGGGGTTCGGCCACGCCGAGTCCGATCGGTCAGCTCGCCATGCGCGGCACTCACAGACTGGCCGTTCCGATCCCGTGGCCAGCCCATTCATCGCCGTGCAGGATGCCGTGCTCGTAGCGCAGGGCGTCGGCGCCGGAGATCCCCGCCTTGGTCGCCCCGCCGGTGCCGAAGTCCGAGATCCCGGTCGAGACCACGGCGGTGTCGCGTCGAGCAACGGGACCCGCACGCTCGCGGCCTGGCGGCGCGCCGGGTAGATGGCGGTGGCCATGCCGGTGCCGTACAGCCACTGCCCGTCGACGCGTGAGCGGGGCGTGGCGCTGCGGGCCGACCAGCCGAATCGGGCGACCAGCTGGGCATCGACACGCAGGTTCGGCGAGTTCGAGAAGTTCCTGGTCACGATGGACAAGACCGTGCCCGTCGGGCTGGACGTTTCTGGCGCATCACACTAGCGAATGCCGCCCCAGGCGTGACGCTCGTCGGGGGCGGGATCGTCGACCACACGAATCTTCTCCCCCATCAGAGCCGTGGTGCGGCGGGTTATGTCATAGGGCTCCCAGCCGGGCGTGCCCTTCCGTGCGAAGGACACCCATGCCTCGTGTGCTGTGGCGGCTGTCGTCGGCGAGGGATGGTCTCCGATGAGGGCCCGTACGCTGTCGTGGTTCTCCGTCCGGAAGACAAACGGCACCTCCGTCGCGTGGCATGAGCCAAAGCCGTGGTTGTCGGCGGGCTCCAGATGGTCGAAGCGGTACACCCAGGTGGGCCCGGCATCCCGGCGATGCGGGCTTCGGCGTACTGGAGGGCCGGAAGAGCGTAGGACCAGTCGGTGCCGATCGCCGCGAGCAGGTCCCCGGGGGTCGCGCCCCGGCGCGGGCGGCGTCCAGCGGATGGACCGGCAGGACGGTACCGTCGACCACCGGCGCGAACGGCAGCCCCCTCAGGCCCAGGCTTCCCCACGTGGGCGAACAACCCGGCGGCGGACGGCATCGCCAGCAGGGTGGCCACGCTCATCGCACCGGCCGACTCCCCCGCGACCGTCACGTTCCCGGGATCACCGCCGAAGGCAGCGATGTTGTCCCGCACCCATTCCAGCGCGGCCACCTGGTCCCGCAGGCCGAGGTTGGCCAGGCCGTCGTCGAGGAAGAGAAAACCCTCCGCGGCGAGCCGGTAGTTGATCGTCACGCAGACCACGCCGCTACGCGCGAAGGCCGACCCGTCGTACACCGCCACGGAGTTGGAGCCGTTGGCGAACAAGCCGCCATGGATCCACACCAGCACCGGAAGGCCGCTTGCCGTGGGGTCGGGCGTCCATACGTTGAGGTTGAGGCACTCCTCCCCCTCGATCTCCACCTCGGGGAAGAGCCGCCGGATGGCAGGCGGGTAGTCCCCCTTCGGCGCTGTCGGCCCCATGCGATCCGCGTCGCGGACGCCCCGCCCACGGAACCACCGGCTGCGGGGGCCGCATCCTGTTCGCCCCGAAAGGTGGCGCGGCGTACGGAACTCCCAGGAAGGAGGCGACCCCCTCGCGTAAACGGCCTTCCACGGTGCCGCCCTCGACAGTCACCCTGGGGCCAAGCGCGTCCTTCGACATCAGAAACTCCTGCGCGACGTTTGCATCACATGTTGATCGATCAGATGAGACGGCCGGAGCTGATGACGGCCCGGCGGCGCCGCGGATCGATCAGGTGGGAGATGTCCGCGAGCGGGTCGGCGTCCAGGAGCAGAGCGTCGGCAACGGCGCCCACCGTCACGGTGCCCACGACGTCCCGCTTCCCGATCTTTTCCGCGGCGCGACCGGTGGCCGTGGTGATGATCTCGGACAGGGGCAGTCCGGCCTTGGCGAACAGTTGCAACTCACGCAGCAGGGCGCTGCCCGGCGTGGGCATGCCTATCGCGATGTCGCTTCCGGCGACGAGCTTGACCCCGGCCTCGTGGAAGAGGGGCAGCGTGCGCATGGCGTAGTCGAACCGGGTCTGTGATTCGTCGGCCGGGTGGTGTGGGAACGGCATGCCCCAGGAGGGCCGAGCCGCGATCGCGGCCGCGTCCTCGGCCGAGGAGATGCCGGCAGCGACGAGTTCGTCCAGGTAGGCGGGGTCCCCGCTGCGGCCCAGCTGCTCCCAGGTGACAAGCGTTGGGCAGTAGAGCGTTCCCGTCGCGGCCAGCAGGGCCGCGATCTGCTCCGCTTCACTCGCATCGGTGGGATCCTCCGGGACGAAGGAGTGCTCGATGCAGTCGGCTCCGGCCGCAACCGCCTCCCGCAGGTCCGTGCCTGTTGCCACATGGACCAGTACCTTCTTGCCCGCGCCGTGCGCGGCCTGGATGATCGCCTCGAGCGCGGCCAGGGTAACCCGCTCGCCGCCTCCGGGCTTTCCGTCAAAGATGCACTTGACGAAGTCGACCTGATCGAGCAGTTTCTCGACCTGCCGATGTGCCTCGTCGACATCGCCCACTTCGACGGCCATGGAACGCTCACCGTGGAACGACAGGGGCCAGCCCTGGACACTGGTGAAGACCGGTCCGGCGAAGAACAGCGATGCCGCGGTGCCGCCGGCCCGGCCGGCCTCGCGGATCGTGCGGCTCTGCGTGACCGAGCCCCCGAGATCACACACCGACGTGATGCCGGAGTCCAGATAGCCGGACATGGCCCTCTGGAGATGCGGCAGCCGCTCGGCTTCCGGCAGGGACATGGCGAACCCGGTCAGGTGAGTGTGGCTCTCCCACAGACCTGGCAGCAGGTAGCCGCCGCGTCCGTCCAGAACCACTTCGCCGTCGTCGCCGCTCGGCGCCCTGGCGGTGTCCGCGCCGGAGGGACGGATGTCCTCGAATCGCCCGTCGGCGATGCGGACGTCCATGGCGGGCAGGCCAGCACCACCGGTGCCGTCGATGACGGTCACGTTCTTGATGATCACGTTCGGTTCCGTTCGATGGTGCTGATCGAGGACTGTGCGCGTTGGCGGGATGACAGAGGTCAGCTGAGCCGTGGGAGCGAGTTCGGGCAGGGGAGGGCCAGCGCCGCGACCGCCCGTGTGGCCGCCGGGTTGAGCACTGCTCCAAGGCTGGCCATCGGGAGCGGGATCATCCAGGCTCTGTCGATCCCAGGCTGAGACCGAGCTGAAAGGGCTGGAGCGGGCGCCGATCCAGGTCCGGCCGCAGCACGCGGGATCGGTCTCATGCGACACACCACGCGTCGGGACGGCAGAAACGGTCCAGTACAGGCCGGTAACGACAGCGGACGGCGCATGACGATCGACCGGGCCGGGCTGGCCGATTTCCTCCGACGGCGACCGGCGGCACCACAGCCGGAGGACGTCGGACTCGTGCGTGGGGGCTCACCAGCATGCCGCAGCACGCTCACGCAGACCTCGCTCCCGGCGGCTGCCCGGCTACCTTCCTTCGGCGCCCAGCTGGCGCAAGAGACTGCGGTTGTCGGTGCGTACCCACTCCTCGACGAGGCGTCCCCGGTCGTCGAAGCGGAATATGTTGATCAGGTCGAACACGACGCGTTTACCGTTGGGCGGCAGCGGGCCAGCCGGTGACTGCGTGAACTCACGGGCGAAGGTGCCTTCGATCCATGTCTGGCAGGCGAGGTGGTCACCATCGGCCACCACGATGCCGCGCCGGATCGTTCGGTCGACGAAAGCCTCGCGCACGGAGCCGAAGTAGGCGGTGAGCCCGGCGAAATCGGACTCGAAGCCGTCCGGCCCGTGGAAGCGGAACTTCTCCGTGTCGAAGTACGTCGCGGCCTCGGCCGGATCCTCGCCCGACACCTCCAGTTCACCCGCCCGGATCAGGCGTGCCACCAGTTCATTTCGAGTGAATCGCTGTGTCATGTCGCCAGCCTGCCCCCGTCCAGCCATGCAGTCCAACGATGATTCCGCACCATTTCCATGAGGAACACGCATGTTAGCCTCGCGGCCATGGTCGAGTTCACGCTTGCGGGTCTCCGCGTCGTCCACCAGGTCGCCGCCGCGGGATCGTTCACTCGGGCCGCCGAGATGCTCGGCTACACGCAGTCAGCCATCTCCCGCCAGGTCGCTGCCATGGAGGCAGCAGCCGGAGCGCCGATCTTCGACCGCAGACGACGAGGCGTGGCTCTCACCCCGGCAGGCCAGGTGCTCGTCCGGCGCGCGACGGAAATCCTCGCCGACATGGCGGCGACCGAGCTGGAACTCGCCGGCCTGCGCGACCGGCTGGCGGGGCGCCTCACGATCGGCGCCTACCCCACTGCGGCCATGGCGTTGGTCCCGCGAGCGATGGCACAGGTGACCTCTGGCCATCCGGGTCTCGCCGTGGTTCTGGAGGAGGCCTCGACGCCCGCCCTGCTCCGGCGGCTCCGGACGGGCCGGCTGGACGTGGCGGTGATCGGGATCGGCCACGGCCTGCCGGATTACGACCTGAGCGAACTGAGACAGACCACAGTGCTCCAAGGTGACCTTCTGGTGGCCGTTCCGGACACGCACCGGTTCGCGGGCCACGCTGGCATCACCGTGCTGGACCTCGCCCAGGAACGCTGGATCGCCGGAGACGGGACGGCGGGCGAGCCGCAGTTCGGAGCCTGGCCCACCCTGTCGAACCCTCACATCGCCCACACTGCGCGCACTTGGTCGACACGCCTGGGCCTGGTCGCGGCCGGCCTGGGCGTCACGGTCATCCCCGACCTGGCCCTACCAGCCCTGCCGAAGGGGGTACGGGCCGTGGCCGTCACCGACAGCTCCTGGCCCGGACGCGCTACTGTCGCCGTGACCCGGCCGTGCCCTTCCGCCCAGGATCAGGCGATGGTGACAGCCCTGCGGAATCAGGCCGCCTGTCTCCACAACGCCTGACTCCTGGCAGGAACCGCCGGAAGGTTCCCAGTGACCTGAGTCGGAGATCCTCAGGTAGTTCGATAGGTCGATCCAGCAGGCTGACGCCCAAACGCCGCCATCAGCACCGGCCCTGCAGCCGGGGCGGTCCCTTGAGGATCTACGCCAGCACAGGACGGACGCGAGGTGGATGGCGGCCAGGCTCGGCGCGGACTTCTCCGACGTCCGGGGGCACGCCGACAGCGCCGCCCAGCGCTCGGTCGCCGAGATGGAGGCGGCGTCGCTGTCTCCGCGCCGGGATCGGCCGGCGAACTACGCTGGGGAAGATCCGACAGGAGGAGGGGCGCGCATGGCCGATTCACGAGGGCGCTCGAGGACCGTCTTCGGTGCGTATCTTCGACGTCTTCGGGAAGCGACCGATCCCGAGTCCCTCGGATTGCCCCGGGGACAACGACGTGTCAGCGGTCTGCGGCGTGAAGAGGTGGCCACCTTCGCGGGAGTGAGCGTCGACTACTACACCCGGCTCGAGCAGGGACGCGAGGAGAACCCGTCGCAACAGATGTTGGATTCGCTGTGCCGCGTGCTCCAGTTGAACGAGGACCAGCGTGTCCATTTCCACCGGTTGGCCGGTACGGATCCAGCGCCGCGGCCCGCACCCTTGACCACCGACGTGCCCCGCGAGATCCACCTGCTGTTGGAACGGTGGTCGATGAATCCCGCATTCGTCTACAACGACGCACAGGACATTATCGCGGTCAACTGCCTTGGCCAGGCGCTGTACCAGGGCTTCTCGAGCATGGCCAACTTCGCGCAGATGATGTTCGTGGACCCGCACGCGAAGTCCTTTTACGTCGATTGGGATCTCGTCGCGCTCGACACGGTCGGTGCGCTTCGGCAGGCCTGGGGCAAACCATCAGTGCGGCCTGGCGTCCAGGAGGTTGTTGACCGCCTCACCGCGGCCGACGCCGATTTCGCACAGATGTGGAGCGGTCACGCCGTCATCGGAAAGCACCGCCGGACCAAGAGACTTCTCCATCCCTCCGTCGGCGAGATGACGCTCGAATATCACGACTTCACGATGCCTGACACGGGTGACCTGCACCTGCTCGTCTGCGACGCCGAGCCGGGGAGCAGAACCGAGGAGTCGCTGCGACTGCTCGGAACGGGTCTCGACGGCGAAGGATGGCGCGGCCGGCGGTACGTACCGCCGGCCGCTGCGGAGTGACTCCTGGCTCAGAGCGCTACACGCTCCACGATCTCGTAGTACGCGTGGAGGTCGAGCCACTCGATACCGGTCACGACCTTCCCGTCCTTCATGGTCAGGATGTAGAGATAGCCGTTGTTGTACGGCTGCCCGTCACGAGCACGCCCGGTGCTGTCGATTCGGACGATGACATCGTCCCCGTCTGCCCAGATTCCCCTGGGTATGATCGCCAAGGGCCCGTCCAGTCGATCGAACAGCGCCTTCTCCGCGTTCTCGTGGAGGTCCTTGAGGCCGCTGTATTCGCCGGCGACGGGGCCGTGGCCCGCGATGGTCCAGGTCGTGGATTCGGTGAAGATCTCCTTGAAGAAGATGGTGAAGTCCTCCGCGCCGGCGGCGAGGGCACCCTTCACGATCTCCAGGTTCGATTCCTCCACGGGGGAGTACGTCATTCGTGGCTCCAACTCGTAGCAGTTGTGCTGCGCGGGATCCCCGCGCGTAGGGCGGCGGAACCCGCGTAAGTAATCTAGGAGCCGGGCGCCGGGGAAGGGGAGGCCGTGCTGTTCATAGGTGCGGCGCACCCCCGCCCGGACGTCGTGTCCTTACCCGTTCGGGCCCGTGGGTGATCGGCGGCGCATAATAAAGCCGTGTCCTATGTGGTGAGTCGACGGAGGCGTTTGTAGCAGCTGAGGGCGGCGGCGAGGCCAAGAAAGGCCCGGCAGTTGCGGGAACGGCGTTCACAGCGGTGTGCCAGGCGGCGGTAGCAGGACAGCCAGGACATCATGCGCTCGACCACCCACCGATGACGGCCCACTGGTCAGCACGTAGACGATGGCCGCGAACTCCCCATGCCCAAGCAACGGCCGACTCACCACGTAGGACACGGTCTTAAAGGCGGATCGTCAGGCCCTGAATAACGCGGTCCACTTCCGCGACAGTTGAACCGACGACCTGACTTCAGCTCGACGGCCTTCTCCCGGGACTGAACACTGTCTTGTCCGACGCTGCCCGATCGGCGAGCGGTTGATCGCGTGAAACCGAGCGCTACCAGCTACCAGCCGTGCCCGGGAGCAAGGATGGCCGCGGAGGACCGCCCGCCCTTGCCTTGCGCTCTGAGCACATCATGACGAAAGGGGCCACCGACATGGCCGATACCAGTGAGACGGACCTGCCGGACAACTGGGGCCGATGGGGAGCGGACGACGAACTCGGCACCCTCAACCTGATTACCGACCAGGTACGCGCCAGGGCCGCCGCAGAGGCGCGGACCGGCCAGTGGGTGTCACTGGCACAGCCGATCACGCCGAGCGCGATGTTCTTCAGCCCCTTCTCGCCCGAGACGGTCGACGCATCGCCGGTGCAGCAGATGGTGTCCCACACCGGTGGACCCGTGGCAGCCGATCTGTCGGTGGTCTACCACCACCACTGGAAGTCGACGCACCTCGACGCGCTCGCACACTGGTCGACCGACGGCCAGGTCTATCCGGGCCGGCCGAGGGAGCAGGTCGTCACCCCCGTCGGGATTACGCACGCATCGACGGCTGCTTTCGCCGCCGGGATAGTGACACGTGGGGTCCTGCTCGATCTGGCCGTCGAAGGACCACTTCCCCCCGGCTATGCGGTGACGTCACACGACTTCGAACAGGCCGAGAAGCGGCAGGGAACCCAGGTGGGCTCCGGGGACGCACTGGTGGTCCGACTCGGCTGGACGGGACGCGCGCCTCACGACACACCGAGCCCGGGAATCAGCATGGACGCGGTGCGGTGGATGCACCGCCGAGGAGTTGCCATCGTCGCCCCGGACAGGGGTGACGCGCATCCTCCCCTGAACCCGGACGAGCCCTCCCCGCTGCACGGGGTAGCGCTCGGCCGGATGGCGATGCCTCTGATCGACGTGCCCCAATTGGATGACCTCGCGGCGCTGTGCGCGCGGCTGAAGCGCTACAGCTTCCTGCTCACCGTCGCCCCGCCCCGCATCCACGACCTGACCGGCGTACCAGTCAACCCCATCGCGATGTTCTGACCGAACGATCATCAGCCCCCTTGGAGATCCACCCACCGGCAACCTCGACGAGGCCACCCGGGACGAGGTCATGGAGGTGCTGGAGAGCCGGTGGCGCGAGCTCGGTCTGACCTTCGTCATGGTGACGCACGACAGCGCCCTGGCCCGCCGCGCCGAGCGGGTGGTCCGCATCGCCGACGGCCGGATCGAGATCGGTGAACGCGCTCAACTCCCGCCGAAGGGGCTGTCGACGACGTAGCGCCAGCGCCCGTCGGCGCCGCGCCGCGCCACGTCCGTGGCGGTGGCCGCGATGCCGGCGGCCGGGATCTCCCAGTCGACGACCAGCAACGCGACGTCCCCCGCGACGCTGACCGACCGTGGCCGCACCGTGATCGGCAGGCCGAGGGACAGGAACTCCTCGTTGGCCCGCTCGATCTCCGCCCGGCCGCGGGCGGCCGGTCCCGAGCGGGGCACGAACACGGCGTCCGGCGCGTACAGGTCGAGCACGGCGGCCCGGTCGCCGCTGTTGAAACGCGCGGCGAACGCGGCGGGCACCTCTTCCGGAACGGCGGGAAGGGTCGGCACCATGGCGGGTTCTCCTATCGTGGAAGGCTCAGTCCGGCTCCGACGCTAGGAGGCGCCCCCGTGACTCACCCAACGGTTGGCCACGCGCCGGGGCTGCCGGACGACCCACGCGCCCGGGTCGCGGCGCCGGCGCCCGGCTGCCCCGTGGAGATCGCGCTGGACGCGCTGCGCGGGCGGTGGACCACCCTGGTGGTGCGTGAGCTCCTCACCGGGCCGCGCACGTACAGCGAGCTCTCGGCCGCCCTGCCCGCGCTCTCCGACAAGGTCCTCACCGACCGGCTGCGGCACCTGACCGAGGCGGCCGTGCTCGACCGTGAGCGCGTCCCCGGCTTCCCGCCCGGCGTGCGCTACCACCTCACCGAGCGCGGGCGGGAGCTGGGCCCGGTACTCCAGGCGTTGTGGGACTGGGGCGCCCGTTACGCTGGCGACCATGACGCCGAAGAGACGACTGGTGCTGGCCTCGCAGTCCCCCGCCCGGCTCGGGCTGCTGCGGCAGGCCGGTCTCGCGCCTGAGGTGATCGTCAGCGGCGTCGACGAGGACGCCCTCACCGCCGAGACCCCCGAGGGGCTCGCGCAGGTGCTCGCCGACGCCAAGGCCGAGGCCGTCGCCGCCCGCCCGGAGGCGGCCGGCGCGTTGGTCGTCGGCTGCGACTCGCTGCTGGAGCTCGACGGCCGCCCGCTCGGCAAGCCCGCCGACGCCGAGGAGGCCATCGCCCGCTGGAAGTCCATGCGCGGCCGGGCCGGCGTGCTCCGCACCGGGCACTGCCTGATCGACACCGTCGACGGCCGGCGGGCGAGCGGCGTGGCGTCCACCACCGTGCACTTCGGGGAGCCGACCGACGACGAGGTCGCCGCCTATGTCGCCTCGGGCGAACCCCTGTACGTGGCGGGCGCGTTCACCCTCGACGGCCGCTCGGCGCCGTTCGTCGAGCGCATCGAGGGCGACGCCGGCAACGTGATCGGTCTCTCCCTGCCGCTGCTGCGGGAGCTGCTACGCGAAGGGCCCGGGATTCCGATCACCGACCTCTGGGCCTGACGCGGCGGCGACCCCCGCCGGCAGCGGCGGATACAGCGTCAACGTCAGCACGATCAGCCCGAAGACGACCATCAGACCCGCGAACGCCGACCAGCCGACGAGCCCCACGGCGAGCGCGCCGAGCACCGCGTGCAGCACCGCGCCGCCGACGAGCGCCACCCGCGCGAGCCGACGTGGCGGCCGGTCGGTCACGGACACCCGCGCCAACAGCACGCCGCACAGCAGCAGGAAGAGCGCGAGCACCGCGCCGCCCACCCATGCCGACACGCTGATCGCCGTGGCCGAGACCCCGCCCACGGACATCTCCTGTTTCTCGGCCACCAGGCCGAGGATCCACTGCAGCAGCCCGAGGAGCACCGCCGCACCGAAGACCACCACCGCCGCCACCGCGGCCACGCCTCGTCTGCCCCGGTTCACGCGGCGCACGCTACTGCCGGGTAAAGCCGACGGCAACCCCCCTCGACCGGAGGGCAAAGAATCACGCCGAGCCTTATGGGGTTCCTACAAAACGAGGGGGCCCTTGATGTCCCGGACCACCCGAGTTTCAGTCCGCCCCCGGAATCAGAACGCAAAGCTCAGCAAGGCGCGTACCTTGGGACGGCAAGGATTTTCACCGGACGGGCGCGCCGCGCTCACCACCCGTGTGGGCAAGGTCACTCCTGTGGGCGACTCGTTGCGAGGTGTCGCCAGTACCTAAAATCCCCTTGTTCCGAGGAGGGAGCCATCGTGCGCAAGGTGCTCATCGCCAACCGCGGCGAAATCGCCGTCCGGGTCGCCCGGGCATGCCGGGACGCCGGCATCGCCAGCGTGGCCGTCTACGCCGAGCCGGACCGGGACGCGGTGCATGTCCGCGCGACCGACGAGGCGTTCGCGCTGGGCGGTGACACCCCGGCCGCCAGCTATCTGGACATCGAGAAGGTGCTCAAGGCGGCGGCCGACGCCGGCGCCGACGCGATCCACCCCGGCTACGGGTTCCTGTCCGAGAACGCGGAGTTCGCGCAGGCCGTGATCGACGCCGGCCTCACCTGGATCGGCCCGCCGCCGGACGCCATCCGCTCGCTCGGCGACAAGGTCGCCGCCCGCCACATCGCGCAGCGCGCCGGCGCGCCGCTGGTCGCCGGCACCACCGACCCCGTCTCGGGCGCCGACGAGGTGGTGGCGTTCGCGCGGGAGCACGGCCTGCCGGTGGCCATCAAGGCCGCCTTCGGCGGCGGCGGCCGCGGCCTCAAGGTGGCCCGCACGATCGAGGAGATCCCCGAGCTCTACGACTCGGCGGTGCGCGAGGCGGTGGCCGCGTTCGGCCGCGGCGAGTGCTTCGTCGAGCGCTACCTGGACCGGCCACGCCACGTCGAGACCCAGTGCCTGGCCGACCGGCACGGCAACGTGGTGGTCGTCTCCACCCGCGACTGCTCGCTCCAGCGCCGGCACCAGAAGCTGGTCGAGGAGGCCCCGGCGCCGTACCTGAGCGACGAGCAGAACGCCGAGCTCTACCGCGCCTCCAAGGCCATCCTGCGCGAGGCCGGCTATGTCGGCGCCGGCACCTGCGAGTTCCTGGTCGGCCAGGACGGCACGATCTCCTTCCTGGAGGTCAACACCCGCCTGCAGGTGGAGCACCCGGTCTCCGAGGAGATCACCGGCATCGACCTGGTGCGGGAGCAGCTGCGCGTCGCCGAGGGCGAGGAGCTGGGCTACGACGACCCCGAACTGCGCGGCCACTCCATCGAGTTCCGCATCAACGGCGAGGACCCGGGCCGCGGCTTCCTGCCGGCCCCCGGCACGGTGACGACGTTCGTGCCGCCGCTCGGTCCCGGCGTGCGGGTGGACACGGGCGTGGAGTCGGGCTCGGTCATCGGCCCGGCGTGGGACTCGATGCTGGCCAAGCTGATCGTCACCGGCGCCACGCGGCGCCAGGCCCTGGAGCGGGCGGCGCGGGCGCTGGCCGAGTTCCAGGTCGAGGGCATGGCGACGGTCATCCCGTTCCACCGCACGGTCGTGAAGGACCCGGCGTTCGCGCCCGAGGTCACGGGCCGGGAGGGCGAGCCGTTCCAGGTCCACACCCGGTGGATCGAGACCGAGTTCGTGAACGGGCTCTCCCCCTACGACGGCTCGGCCGCCGGCGCGGAGGCGGCGGAGGGCGCGGTCCGCGAGACGGTGGTGGTCGAGGTCGCCGGCAAGCGTCTCGAGGTGTCGCTGCCGGCCACGCTGGCGATGCCGCTGGCCCGCGCGGCGGTGGCGGGCGGCGCCCGCCCGGCCCGCCGCAAGCCCGGCAGGCGAGCCGCCTCCGGCGCCACGGGCGACGCGCTGGCCTCCCCGATGCAGGGCACCGTCGTCAAGGTCGCCGTGGAGGAGGGTCAGCAGGTCTCCGAGGGTGATCTGGTGATCGTGCTGGAGGCGATGAAGATGGAGCAGCCGATCAACGCGCACCGCGCCGGCACGGTGACGGCGCTCAAGGCCGAGGTCGGCGAGTCGCTCTCCTCGGGCGCGGTGATCTGCGAGATCAAGGACTGAGAAGCGGCGGCGGTCCGCGCGGCACGCGCCGTGCGGACCGCGGTCAGCCGGACACGCGGCCGACGTGTTCGATGTGAAGCACGCGCGCCTCCGCGTCGAGGCGGTACAGGATGCGCCAAGGGCCGTGCCGCAGCCGACGGTGGTCCGTGCCCCACGGGTGGGAGCCGGCCGGTCGGGGGTCCTCGGCCAACTGGTCGGTGGCCCGCAGCAGGGTGTCGACCCCGTGTGGGTCCTCCTTGAGGTGACCGGCGGCGGCGTTGAGCGCCGACGGCTCCCACGGGACGTGCCAGGTCACTCGCTTCGCCCGGCCGCGTCGAGCAGGGCCCGGCGCGCCTCGCTGTGCGGCACCGGCGCCTCGGTGCGGCCCAGAGCGCGATCACGCTCGAGACGAGCGAGGGCCAGAGCGTCCTCCAGATCCTCCAACTCGGCCGGGGAGATGAGGACGGCCGTCGGAACGCCCCGGTCGGTCAGTGTGATGTGCTCGTGTTGGGCGGCTCGACGCACCAGATCGCCGAGCTTGCCGCGCGCTTCCGCGATGGGATATGTAGCCGACATGCATCTACTGTACAGCTGGATTACACATCCGCTCGGCTGATCCGCCCGCACACATATGCCGAACGCATTTTCGCTACGATCTGCTCTCGCGTCGTGACGCTGTTGTGACGCGTGCCTCCGCGTGGGGCGGGAACCGGCGTGTTTTCCAAGGGCATGGAGGACGATCGGCGATGCGTTTACTGCAGGAGTGGGAACTGCGGACCGCTTCCTGGCGCAAGTCCAGCTACAGCAACGGCAACGGCGGTGAGTGCGTCGAGGTGGCCAAGGGGCTCACCGGGGCGCTGCCCGTCCGGGACAGCAAGCGTCCCGGCAAGCCCGTGCTGGTCTTCCCGCACCGCTCCTGGCAGGCGTTCCTCACCAACCTCTGAGCCCTCGACGAGGCTCGACAAGCCGTCAACCGTCCAGCCGGCGCAGCATCCTCGGGGCGCGCGGCACCGGCAGGGGGACCTCGCGGCGGCCGACTCCCGGCGGCGGTTCGCCCGGGTGCTTGGCGACGCCGCCCCCCGCCAGGGCGATGCGGACGCCCTGGGCGGCCAGGGCCTCCAGGACGGCCGCCGCCCGGTCGCCGTCGCCCGGTGGCGGCTGGTCCGTCACCAACTGCGCGATGTGGTCGGAGGGCACGGTCTGGAAGGCCGTGTCCAGGCCCAGCTTCGTGTGGTCGGCCAGCACCACCACCTCGGCCGCCGCCCGCACCAACGCCCGGTCCACGCTCGCGGACAGCATGTTGGAGGTGGAGAGACCACGATCGGCGGTGAGGCCGGAGCCGGAGATGAACGCCCGGCTCACCCGGAGACCGAGCAGCGACTGCTCGGCGCCGCTGCCGACGAGCGCGTAGTTGGAGCCGCGCAACGTGCCGCCGGTCATGACCACTTCGACCCGGTTGGCGTGCGCCAACGCCTGGGCGACCAGCAGCGAGTTGGTGACCACCGTGAGCCCCGGGACCCGCGCCAACCGGCGCGCCAACTCCTGGGTGGTGGTGCCGGCGCCCACCACGATGGCCTCCCCCTCCCGCACCAGACCGGCCGCGTACTCCGCGATGGCGGTCTTCTCCGCCGTCGCGGCCATCGCCCGCTGGGGAAAGCCCGACTCCCGGGTGAGACCACCAGGGAGGACCGCGCCACCGTGCCTGCGGTCCAGCAGTCCTTCGGCCTCCAGAGCGCGCACGTCGCGCCGCACGGTCACCTCGGAGGTCTGGACAACCCGGGCGAGCTCCCGGAGCGAGACCGCCCCGTTCGCCCGCACCATTTCGAGAATCATCTGACGACGTTCAGCAGCGAACACGGAACTGACAGTAACCTGAACGACCGTCTGCTTTCAGCAGGTTGCGGGGATTTTCCGATGTTGTCTGTGCGCACGCCCCCGGCGTGCTATGCACCGATGCGCCCGCCTGTGCGATCCACGCGCTGACCAGTGCCTACTGTTCCTCGGCCGCCCTACGGGTGTGCAACTGCCGGGCCGCCTCGGCGATCGAGCCGGACAGAGACGGGTACACAGTGAACGCCTTTGCGATCTGTTCCACCGTCAGACTGTTGTCGACCGCGATCGAAATCGGATGAATGAGCTCGCTCGCCCGCGGCGCGACGACCACGCCGCCCACCACGATCCCGGTGCCGGGGCGACAGAACAGCTTCACGAAACCGTCCCGCACCCCCTGCATCTTGGCCCGCGGGTTGCGCAGCAGCGGCAGCTTCACCGTCCGCGCGTCGATCCGCCCCTCGTCGACGTCCGCCTGGGTGTAACCCACCGTGGCGATCTCCGGGTCGGTGAAGATGTTCCCCGAGACCGTGTTCAGGTCGAGCGGCGCCACCGCGTCGCCCAGGAAGTGGTACATCGCGATCCGGCCCTGCATCGCCGCCACCGAGGCCAGCGCCAGCACACCGGTGCAGTCCCCCGCCGCGTACACGCCGGGCGCCGTCGTCCGCGACACCTTGTCCGTCCAGATGTGCCCGGACTCCTTCAGCTTGACCCCGGCCTCCACCAGGCCCATGTCCGAGGTGTTCGGCACCGCGCCCACCGCCATCAGACAGTGCGTGCCCGAGATCGTCCGGCCGTCCTGGAGGGTGATCTCCACCCGGTTCCCGACGCGCTTCGCGGCGGCGGCGCGCGAACGCGCCATCACGTTCATCCCACGGCGCCGGAACACGTCCTCCAGCACGGCCGCCGCGTCCGGGTCCTCGCCGGGCAGCACCCGGTCCCGCGAGGAGACCAGCGTCACCCGGGAGCCGAGCGCCTGGTAGGCGCCGGCGAACTCGGCGCCCGTCACGCCGGAGCCGACCACGATCAGCTCCTCGGGCAGCTCCTTCAGGTCATAGACCTGCGTCCAGGTCAGGATCCGTTCACCGTCCGGACGCGCGTCCGGCAGCTCGCGCGGCTGCCCACCGGTGGCGATCAGCACACAGTCCGCCTCCAGCTCCAGCGGCGCGCCGTCCTCCGTGTCGAGCACCGTGACCCGCCGCGCACCGTTGGGCCCCTGGGCCGGCTCCAACCGGCCGTGCCCCCGCACCACCCGCACGCCGGCCCGCGTGACCGAGGCCGTGATGTCGTGCGACTGGGCGAGCGCGAGCCGCTTCACCCGACGGTTGACCCGGCCCAGGTCGACGCCGATGCCACGCACCTCGTCCCCGACGCCGTCCCCGTCGTGGTCTATCTCGATACCGAGCTCCTCGTGCGAGGAGTCGAAGCCGGTCATCACCTCGGCCGTGGCGATCAGCGTCTTGGACGGCACGCAGTCGGTCAGCACCGAGGCACCGCCGAGGCCCGCCCGGTCGACGATCGTCACTTCGGCCCCGAGCTGCGCCGCGACGAGCGCCGCCTCGTAGCCGCCGGGTCCGCCGCCAATGATCACGATCCGAGTCACGTATCCAGTGTCTCGTACGACCGGTCGAATCTCCCGCCCGGCCCCCGCGGTCGGTCGCGCCCACCGCTTCGGCCGGTCACCCCCGCCTCTCCCGTACGCTCAGTCCCATGTCGCTCTACGCCGCATACGCCGGAAACCTCGACCCCCGGCTGATGTCCCGCCGCGCCCCGCACTCGCCCCTGCGCGTCACCGGCTGGCTGACCGGCTGGCGGCTCACCTTCGGCGGTGAGGAGATGGGCTGGGAGGGCGCCCTGGCCACGATCGTGGAGGACCCGATCTCCGACGTCTTCGTCGCCCTCTACGACATCGCGCCGATGGACGAGGAGGCACTCGACCGCTGGGAGGGCGTCGGCCTCGGCATCTACCGCCGCACCCGGCTGCGCGTCCACACCCTGGACGGCGACGTGGCGGCCTGGGGCTACGTGCTCAACGGCTACGAGGGCGGCCTGCCGTCCGCCCGCTACCTCGGCGAGATCGCCGACGCGGCCGAATCGGCGGGCGCGCCGCACGACTACGTGATGGAGCTGCGCAAACGTCCGTGCTGACCGGCCTGGCGGCCTGAGCGCCCCGAAGGCACCTCCGCCGGAGCCGGCCCCGGGCGTCACGAGGGCACACGCGGCGCGGTGCGCTCCCCGCTCCGCGGGAACGGAACTCGGTTCAGCCAGCGGCGCGTTGTGGCAGCCGCCCAACCGGCACGGCGCTCCGCGCCGCGAGCCTTTGCGGGGCACCGGCCCAGGCCGTTTCCCCCGCCCACCCACCCATACCGGCGTGCCGCCGAAGGCCGCGCCGCCGCGCAGCGCCATGCGCCGCGAAGCCGACCGCGAAGCCGACCGCGAAGCCGACCGCGAAGCCGGCCGCGAAGCCGGCCGCGAAGCCGGCCGCGAAGCCGGCCGCGAAGCCGGCCGCGAAGCCGGCCGCGAAGCCGGCCGCGAAGCCGGCCGCGAAGCCGGCCGCGAAGCCGGCCGCGAA
>NZ_JAVREM010000060.1:0-39867 GCF_031845425.1 Streptomyces millisiae | reverse complement strand
GGGCCCGCCAGGGCCGAGGGCCCGCCAGGGCCGAGGGCCCGCCAGGGCCGAGGGCCCGCCAGGGCCGAGGGCCCGCCAGGGCCGAGGGCCCGCCAGGGCCGAGGGCCCGCCAGGGCCGAGGGCCCGCGGCGGCTTCGCCGCCGGGCCACCCGGCCCCTGCCGCGCGACGACCCGCCCGGAGGGCGGGTGGGTGGGCGCGGCACGGCCGCAGGCCGACACGGCCGCAGGCCGGCACGGCCGCAGGCCGACACGGCCGCAGGCCGACACGGCCGCAGGCCCGAGCCAGGCGCGCGGAGCGCGCCGGTGGCCCGGGCCTGCGGGCCAGCGGCAACGCCAAGCGCAGCGAACCCGCCGGCGGCCAACGGGACGTCCGTGGCCGAGGTCCCTTCGAGCCGCTCAGGCCGGCAGGCCGACCGTCACCACGGAGACGCCCTCCGCCCGCAGGGCGGCGACGGCCGACGGGTCGGCCGTCGCGTCGGTGACCAGGGTCCAGTCGCCGGGCAGCCTGGCCCAGGCGTGGAACGGGCGGCGGCCCACCTTCGCCGCGTGCGCGAGGACGTAGACGCGTTCGGCGCGGCGGGCCATCAGCTCCTTGAGCCGGGTCTGCCGCAGGTCGGCCTCGCAGATGCCGAATCCGGCGGCGACCCCGTCGGTGCCGAGGAAGAGCCGGTCGAAGCTGAGGTGTTCGAGGGCGGCCTCGGTGAAGGGGCCGACGAAGCTCTGGCTGACCGGGCGGAGGGTGCCGCCCAGGCACTCGACACGTACGCCGTCCGCGTCGGCCAGTTCCTCCAGGGCGGGGAGCCCGACGGTGGCGACGGTCAGGAGCTCGGCGTGGCGCAGTTCGTGGGCCAGCGCGCGGACCGTGGTGCCGCCGTCGAGCAGGATCGTCTCGCCGGAGCCGATCTGGTCGGCGGCCCAGCGGGCGATGGCCCGCTTGGCCTCGAACGCCTCGCCGGTGCGCTGCCGCAGCGACGCCTCCGGGTGCGCGACGAGCGCCATCGCCCCGCCGTAGGTCCTGGCCATCCGTCCCTCGGCGGTGAGTTGGGCCAGGTCACGGCGGATGGTGGAGGGCGAGACGCCGAAGCTGCGCGAGAGGTCGGCGACGCTCGCCAGGCCGGTGGTGGTGGCGAGGCGCACGATCTCGTCGCGGCGGGCGCGGGATCCGGCGGACGGCATGGCGGTGCCCGTCAGGAGGTCGGCCTGGTGGCCATCTCGGCCGCCTGGCGCAGCGCCTCGACCATGCTGCCGGCGTCGGCGGTTCCGGTGCCGGCGATGTCGAAGGCGGTGCCGTGGTCGACGGAGGTGCGGATGACGGGCAGGCCGACGGTGAGGTTGACGCCGGCCTCCAGGCCGAGGACCTTGACCGGGCCGTGGCCCTGGTCGTGGTACATGGCGACGATCAGGTCGTAGTCACCGCGCCCGGCGAGGAAGAAGGCGGTGTCGGCGGGGAGCGGCCCGCGGGCGTCGATGCCCTCGGCGCGCACCTCCTCCAGCGCGGGGACGATCTTCTCCTCCTCCTCGCCGTAGCCGAAGAGGCCGTTCTCGCCGGCGTGCGGGTTGATGCCGCAGACGCCGATCACGGGGGCGGGGACGCCGGCGCGCACCATGGCCTCGTGGCCGCGCCGCACGGTCCTGGCGACGAGCCCCGGCTCGATGCGGTGGACGGCGTCGATCAAGCCGATGTGGGTGGTGACGTGAATGACCTTCACGGTGGGGGTCGACAGCATCATGGAGACCTCGTCGACGCCGGTGAGCTTGGCGAGCAGCTCGGTGTGGCCCGGGTAGAGGTGGCCGGCGGCGTGCAGCGCCTCCTTGTTGAGGGGGGCCGTGCAGATGCCCTGGACGGCACCGGCCTGGGCGAGTTCGGCGGCGACCCGCACGAACTGGTAGGCGGCGTCGCCGGCGACCGGCGAGAGGCGGCCCCAGGGGAGGTCGGCCGGGAGCAGGGCGAGGTCGATGACGTTGATCCGGCGGGGGGTGAACTCGGCCTCGGCGGGCGTCTTGACGGGCACGATGTCGACCTCGGACGCGCGGCCGAGGAGTGCGGCGGCCTGGCGGAGGCGTTCGGCGTCGCCGATGACGACGGGGCGGCAGCGGGCGAGGGTGTCGGGGTGCAGCACCGCCGGGACGATCACCTCGGGGCCGATGCCGGCGCCGTCGCCCATGGTGACGGCGATGAGCGGCAGCGGCTCGGCGTCAACGGCCTTGGTGGTTGACGAGCTCATGGGAGGACCTTCCGTTTGGTGGGGGCGATCGGGGCGGTGGGTGGGCCGGGGCGTAGGGCGCGCACGATCCGGCGCAGCGAGTCGGGGCCGCCGAAGCTGCCGGGGCGGGTGACGACGGACCGCTCGTCGCGGGTGCGGGAGAGGACCGCGCCGTGGTGGATCTGTCCTCGCGGTTCGAGTTCGTGGATGGCCAGCGCCTCCAGGACGCGGCGGGCGGTCTCGCCGCCGGTGAGGACGAGGTCGACGGGGCGGGGGGCGGCGGCGACGGTGGCGGCGGCGAGCGCGGCGAGGCCGCGGACGACGGCCCGTGGGTCCTCGCGCCGCTCGCCGGTGCCGGTCGGGGCGACGCTGAGCACGGTCACGTCCTCGGCGAGCGGCAGGGCGCCGAGTGGTGAGGGGGCGACGGCGGCGGCCAGGGCCGCGCTCGGCAGGGCGTGGTGGACGGCGCCGTCGGCGGTGAGCTGCGATATCTGCGCGGCGGTGACGGGTTCGGCGCTGCCGACGACGACGAGCACCGGCCGGTCGCCGCGCGGCGGCGGCAGCGACGGCGGGCCGCCGGCCTGGACGGCGGGTCCTTCGCCAGCGGCGACCCTGCCCGTGCCGGGCCCCTGGCCGGAGGCCAACTGGCGGCCGAGGGCGGCGGCCAGGCCGCCGGCGCCGATGAGGCGGGGCGCCCTGGGCAGGGCGAGGGCGGCGCCGGCGATGGCGTCGAGGTCCTGGTCGGTCTCGGCGTCGCAGGCGGCGAGCCGGCCGGCGGCGGTGGCGGTGGCGAGCGCGGCGGCCAGCCGGGCGCGGGGGGCGCGCACCGTGCCGAGGTCGATGAGCTCGACGGGCAGCGGCGCGAACGCGTCGGCGAGCGAGCGGGGTGGGGCGGCGGTCTCGACCCGCCAGGCGTCGGTGAGGTGCAGGGGGGTGTCGCCGAGGTGGACGACGCCCGAGCGGACGGTGCGGCCGGCGGCGGGCAGCGCGGGCGCGGCGAGCACGGGCGCGCCGCCCTCGGCCAGGGCGGCCGCGGTGGCCGCGGTGTTGCCGCGCAGCAGGGAGTCGATCTTGGCGAGCACGGGGGTGCCGGGGTCGACGCCGGCCAGTGCGGCGCGTACCCGGTCGGCGGCCGGGGCGGGCGGCAGATAGCGGGAGTCGAGGTCGAGCACGGTGGCCTCGCCTGGCGAGCGCGGCACATCGGCGAGTTCCTGACGAAGCGTCACCGGATGAACGAGGAGCACTCGGCTGCGCGTTGTGCGCGAAAGCAGCCCGGCGGCGGTCTCGGCAGCGCCGGACAGGTCGTCCGCGATGGCGAGCAGTCGCCGGCTGGGGGCGGGTGGCACGTGGCCTCCTCGTGCGCGCGGTTCGCGCTGGTGGGATCCGGTGAGATCAAGGTGTGGCGCGCTGGCCGACGCGCCTTCGCGGACGACGTGGGCCGGCGTGCTGCGGTCGATGATGGCACACGGCGCGTGATTTACGCGAGGGGTCTTGCGCACAACGCGCATGCATGCGACTGTGGCCGACACGACAGCCCGGCCGGGTCATCTGCGGGCCGCCCTGTCGAGGCCACTGAGTCGCACCCCGCCGAACAACAGGGACCCGTTCCCGGTCCCCCTCCAAGCGTCAAGAGGTCAACGATGACCCGATTCACCCCTCCGATCCTCGGCCGCCGCACCCTGCTGGGCCTGGGCGCCGGCCTGGGCGCCGGGCTCACTCTCGGCCCGTTGACCGCCTGCGCGGGCCCGACCGGGGCGCCGGGGCCCGGCACCGTCAGCCTCGGTCTCAACCGCTCACTGGTCAGCCTGGACAACAAGCTCAACCAGTTCGACGCCGCCGTCACCGTGCAGCGCGCGGTGCGTCAGGCGCTCACCAACATCGGCCGGGACCTCAAGCCCGAGCTGGTGCTCGCCGACCGCTTCGACCTCGACGAGTCGGGCGTCTGGACCGTCCGGCTGCGCGACGGCGTCCACTACTCGGACGGCACCCCGGTGACCGTCGAGGACGTGGCCACCGCCGTGCGCTACTACGGCGAGGTCAGCGGCTCCTTCATCGTCGGCCTCTTCCCCGAGATGCCCACGGTCGAGCCGGTCGACGACCGCACCTTCCGGCTGCACACCGAGCGGCCCGTCGCGGTGCTCGACTACCTGATGGCCAACATCCACATCACCCCGGCCGCCGCCAACGAGCCGGCCGAGCTCTCCGGCGGCGTCGGCTCCGGCCCGTACGTGGTGACCCGCGCCAACTCGGGCACCGGCGAGTACGAGCTGGCCCGCAACGAGCGCTACTGGGGCCCCGCGCCGAGCGTCCACGGCGTGCGGGTGCGGTTCGTGCCCGAGGAGTCGAGCCGGGTGGTCGGCCTGCGCAGCGGCGAGCTCGACGTGATCGACTCGATCAGCCCGGACTCGGCCGACCAGCTCGACGGCATGCGGGGGGTGCGGATCCAGCGCTCCCCCGGCACCCGGATCAACCAGCTGTTCTTCAACTTCCGCAAGCCGCGCGGCCATCCGCTGGCCGACCCGGCCGTACGGCAGGCCCTCAGCTACGCCATCGACGGCCGGGCCCTGATCGACAACGTGCTCACCGGCTCGGCCCAGCAGGCCGAGGGCGTGGTGCCGGCCGCCCTGGAGGGCGCGGCCCGCACCGGCGCCTACACCTACGACCCGCGGCAGGCGCGGCAGCGCCTCGACGCGCTCGGCGTCCGCGACCTCGAGGTGCGGATCATCTGGGAGACGGGCGAGTTCGCGGCCGACAGCTTCATCATGGAGGCCGTCCAGGAGATGCTCCGCGACATCGGGGTCCGCGCCACCCTCAGGCAGTTCGAGCCGGGCGGCGACATCCTCCAGTGGCGGCAGGGCCGCCGCGGCGACTGGGACGTGCTGGGCAACGGCTACGGCAACCCGACGGGGCTCGCGCTCACCAGCCTCCAGGGCATGTACGCCGGCACCCCGGAGCGCGAGGAGACCAGGGACACCTACCAGGGCTTCGTGTTCCCCGAGATAGCGGGGCTGATATCCGACGCCACCGCCGAGCCCGACCGGGATGCCCGCAACCTGCTGCTGACCGACGTTCAGCAGCGGATCTGGGACCTGTGGCCGTGTCTGTGGGCCTTCGTGCCGGACGCGGTGCTGGCGCACCGCACCCGGGTGGCCGACCCGCCGCTCAAGCCCGTCAACTCCTACGACCTCGCCGCCGTGCGGATGGAGGGCTGAGCGATGGTCCGTTACCTCGCCCGCCGCCTCGGTCAGAGCCTGCTGACCATCTTCCTCACCGTCTCCACCGTCTTCATCCTGGTCCGCCTCGCCCCCGGCGACCCGGCCACCTCCTACGCGGGGCCGAACGCCACCACGGAGGACCTGGCCAGGATCCGCGAGCAGTTCGGCCTCGACCGCGGGGTGTTCACGCAGTACCTGATCTTCCTGCGCGACCTGTTCACGGGCGACCTGGGCACCAGCTACTCCTTCCACGCGCCCGCGTTCGACGTGGTGATGGACCGGCTGCCGTACACCACCACGCTCGCCATCTCCGCGATCGCGCTGACCACCGTGGTCGCCGTGCCGCTCGGCGTCTGGATGGCCAGGCGCGCCGACACCAACCGGGAGCTGGGCGCCAACATCGTCACCATCGCGGGGCAGTCCATGCCGGACTTCTGGAGCGGCGTGATGCTGCTGACCGCGTTCGCCGTGCTGATCCCGGTGCTGCCCTCGTCGGGCTTCACCACCTGGGGCGGCCTCGTGCTGCCGACCGTCACCGTGGCGATCCTGCAGATGGCGCTCATCTCCCGCCTGGTGCGCCGCGAGATGGCCGGCGCCCTCGCCTCCCCCTACATCACCGTGGCCCGCTCGCGCGGCGTCTCGGAGCGCGCCCTGACCTGGCGTTACGGGTTGCGCAACTCGGCCATCCCGGTGCTGACCGCGCTCGGCACCCGGTTCGCCGCGCTGCTCAACGGCGTGGTCGTGGTCGAGGTCGTCTTCGGTTGGCCCGGCGTGGGCTCCCTGGTGGTTCGGGCCCTGGAGACCCGCGACTACCCGCTGATCCAGGCGACGGTGCTGGTCACCGCCGCCCTGGCGATCCTGGTCCAACTCCTCATCGACCTGGCCTACCCGCTGCTCGACCCGCGGGTGCGCCTCGGAAAGGCGGCCTGAGCCATGAGCACCGCCCTGGAAACCACCGCCGGCTCCGGACGTCCGAGCGCCGTCACCGCGAGGCAGCTGGCCGCGGCGACCGCCACCAGGCGCCGCCGCGCCGCCCGGCTCAAGCTGTGGATCGGCTCCGTCTGCACCCTGCTCGTGGTGCTGCCGATCGCCCTCGCGCGGGTCCTGCCGCTGCCTGGTCCCGACGACCAGGACCTCGCGCAGCGCCGGCTCGCGCCGTTCACCGACGGGCACCTGTTCGGCACCGACCAGCTCGGCCGGGACCTGCTGTCGCGGATCCTGCACGGCGGCCAGGTCTCGCTGACCATCGGCGTGCTGGCGGTGGTGGTCTCCGGCGTCATCGGCATCGTGGCCGGCGCCTCCGCCGGCTACTTCGGCGGCTGGGTCGACTCGGTGGTCTCCCGGCTGCTCGAGGCCCAGATGTCGCTGCCGCTGCTGATGATGCTGCTGCTCGTGGTCGCCCTGTTCGACCCCTCGGTGCCGGTGATCACCAGCGTCATCGCGGTCGCCCAGTGGCCCGAGGTGGCCAGGCTCACCAGGTCCCTGGTGCTGGTGGAGCGCGAGAAGCCCTATGTGGCGGCGGCCAGGATGCTGGGCCTGCGCCGGGTGCAGATCCTGCTCCGGCACATCCTGCCCAACATCATCCGCCAGGCCACACTCGTCGTGCTCCTGCTGCTGGCCCAGGCCGTGCTGCTGGAGAGCGCGCTCAGCTACCTGGGCGCCGGGCCCCAGCGGCCGTTCGCGACCTGGGGGCGGATCATCTCCGACGGCCAGGACTACATCACGACCTCCTGGTGGCTGGTCACCCTGCCGGGACTGGTGATCGTGCTGCTGGTGGTCGGCGTCAACCTGATCGGCGACGGGCTGCGGGACCGCTCCCGGGTGCGCAGGACCGTCACCGCGGCAACGGAGGGCAACTGATGGCCACCACCGAACCCACGCCGGCCGCCTCCCACGAGCCGCTGCTCGACGTGCGCGACCTGGCGATCGAGCTCATCACCGAGCACGGCGTGGTGCGCGCCGTGGACGGCGTCAGCTTCAGCATCGACAGCGGCGAGACCGTGACCCTCATCGGCGAGTCGGGCTCGGGCAAGTCGACCACCGCGATGGGCATCCTGCGGCTGCTGCCCGAGGGGCTTGCCGTGGTCTCGGGCACCGCCAGGATCGCCGGCGTCGACACCGTCGCCGACCCGGGCGCCATGTCGAGGATCCTGGGCCGCAAGGTCTCGCTGATCCCGCAGGACCCGATGACCGCGCTCAGCCCGGTGCACACCGTCGGGCGGCAGCTGGGCGAGGCCATCCGGCTGCGCCACCCGGAGCTGTCCAGGGCCGAGGCCCGCGCCCGCGGGGTGGAGCTGCTGGCCCAGGTCCGGATCGGCAAGCCGGAGAGCCGCTGGGACGCCTACCCGCACCAGCTCTCCGGCGGCATGCTCCAGCGGGTGCTGATCGCCATCGCGCTCGCCGCCGAGCCCGTGCTGCTGGTGGCGGACGAGCCGACCTCGGCGCTGGACGTCACCGTGCAGGCCGGCATCCTCGACCTGCTGCTCGAACTCCAGGAGCGCACCGGCATCGGCATCCTGATGATCACCCACGACCTGGGCGTGGCCCGGCTGGTCTCCGACCGCATCCATGTGATGCGCGAGGGCCGCTTCGTCGAGTCCGGACCCGTGGAGCAGGTCGTCGACGCGCCCGCCGAGCCCTACACCAGGAAGCTGCTCGCCGCGGTGCCGGTGCTCGGCCCCTGGGACGAGGACGCCCCCGCAGACAGCGTGCCCGAGGAGGCCGGACGATGAGCACCCCCTTCCTGTCCGTCAGCGGACTGCGGGTCGACTACCCGGTCCCCGGCGGCGTCCACCGGGCCGTCGACGACCTCAGCTTCAGCGTCGAGCGCGGCGGCTCGCTGGCGATCGTCGGCGAGTCCGGCTGCGGCAAGTCCACCGTGGCCCGCAGCCTGGTGCGGCTGCTCAAGCCCACGGCGGGCCGGATCGAGCTGGACGGCGTCGACCTGGCCCCGCTCTCCGAGCGCCGGCTGCGCCCGCTGCGGCACAAGGTGCAGATGGTCTTCCAGGACCCCTACGGCTCCCTCGACCCGCACTGCACGGCGCAGGAGATCGTCGCCGAGCCGCTGCGCGTGGCGGGCGACCGGGACAAGGCGCACCGCGCGAAACGCGCGGCCGAACTGCTGGACCGGGTCGGCCTGCCGACCAGCGCGCTGCACCGCAGGCCCGCCGAGTTCTCCGGCGGTCAACGGCAGCGGATCGGCATCGCCCGCGCCCTGGCCAGCAACCCCGAGTTGCTGATCTGCGACGAGGCCACCTCGGCGCTGGACGTCTCGGTGCAGGCGCAGGTGCTCAAGCTGCTGCGCGAACTGCGCGAGGAGTCGGAGCTGACGTTCATCGTGATCTCCCACAACCTGGGCGTGGTCCGCGAGATCAGCTCGGAGATCATCGTGATGCGGGACGGCCGCCTCGTGGAGTCCGGGTCGACCGAGCGGGTGCTCGCCGCGCCGTCCGACCCCTACACCAGGGCGCTTCGGCGCGCCGCCCTGGACCCGGCGGCCATGCGGGGCCGCAAGCCGCGCTCCGTGGTCAACACAGCCAGCGCCCGGAACTCCGGGCCGTCGAGAGGAGAAGTCGCGTGAGCACCGAGTTGCCCGGCGTCCGGGTCCCGCTGTCCCCCCTGGTGCTGGGCACCATGACCTTCGGGGACACCGTCGACCCGGCGGGCGCCGAGGCGATGCTCGACCTGGCGCTCGACGCCGGGATCACCGCGGTCGACACCGCCAACGCCTACGCCGGCGGCGCCACCGAGGAGATCCTGGCGGACCTGCTGACGCCGGCCCGCCGGGAGCGGATCATGCTGGCCACCAAGGCCGGCATGCCGCACCCCGACACCGGCGACCACAGCCCGCTCTCGCCGGCCGGCATGCGGGCCGCCCTGGAGGGCAGCCTGCGGCGACTGCGGGCCGACCACGTCGACCTGTTCTACCTGCACCAGCCGGACCGCTCGGTGCCGCTGGCCGACACGCTCGGCACGGTCGCCGAGTTCGTCGCCGAGGGCAAGATCAGGGCACTCGGGGTGTCCAACTACGCCGCCTGGCAGATCGCCGAGCTCGGCCGGGTCGCCGACGCGGTGGGCGCCCCGCGTCCGGTGGTCGCCCAGCAGCTGTACAACCTGCTGGCCCGCCGGGTCGAGGAGGAGTACCTGGAGTTCGCGGCCACCTCGGGACTGCGGACGATGGTCTACAACCCGCTGGCCGGCGGCCTGTTGACCGGCCGGCACCACTTCGAGGACGCGCCGGGCGCGGGCCGGTTCGGCGACTCGCGGCTGGCCCCCATGTACCGGCAGCGCTACTGGAACCCGCGGCTCTTCGAGGCCGTGGCGCGGCTCGCGGACATCGCGGAGCAGGCCGGCGTGGGCCTCGCCGAGCTGTCCGTGCGCTGGCTGCTGGGCCGCGACGGGGTGACCGCCGTGCTGCTCGGCGGCTCCCGGATCGAGCACCTGCGGGCCAACATCGCGGCCGCGCAGGCCGGGCCGCTCCCCGCCGACGTGCTGAAGGCCTGCGACGAGGTCGGCGCCGAGCTGCGCGGCCCCATGCCCGCCTACAACCGCTGACCGCCGACATCCCCATCCCCCCACACACCCGACCGAGAGTGAGGCCGACCCCCGTATGGATTCCGCCCGTTTCGCCGCCGCCCTGCGCTCCCGCGAGAAGCTGATCGGCTACTGGTCGATCGTCGGCTCGCCCGTGATCAACGAACGGCTCGCCAGGCTCGGTTACGACTACGTCTGCCTGGACGCCCAGCACGGGCTCTTCGGGTACCAGGAGATGCTGCAGTCGCTGACCGCCATCGACGCGGGCGGGGCCTCGGTCGGCATGGTGCGCGTGGTGGCCAACGACCCGGCGCCCATCGGCCGGGCGCTGGACGCCGGCGCCACCGGCGTCATCGTGCCGCTGATCGACACGGCCGAGCAGGCCGCGGCGGCCGTCTCCGCCTGCCGCTACCCGCCGGTCGGCCGCCGCTCCTACGGGCCGATGCGCGCCCAGCTGCGGATCGGGCCCAAGCCGGCGGAGGCGCACGAGGCGACGGTGGTGCTGGCGATGATCGAGACGGCGGCCGGTCTGGCCAACCTGGACGAGATCTGTGCCACCCCTGGTCTCGACGGCGTCTACGTCGGCCCCTCGGACCTGCGGATCGCGCTGGGCGGCGAGACGTCGACCGACCCGGCGCTCGACACGGAGTTCGAGGCGGCGCTGGCGCGGGTGCGGGAGGCCGCCGCGGCCGCCGGGATCGCCGCCGGCATCCACACCTCGGACGGCGCCTCGGCCGCCCGGCGGCTCGCCGAGGGCTACACCTTCGCGACCGTCTCCTCCGAGCTGATCCACCTGGAGCAGGTCGCCCGCGACCACCTGACGACGGCCAGGTCCTGAGCCGGGCGACGCGAAGGAGTTGAGTGCCATGAGCGACAGGCCAGCGTGGGGCGAGGCGCCGCCCGAGCACCCCGACGGGGTGCTACGGCCGCGTCCGGAGGACCCGGGCGTGGTCGAGGCGTACCTGCCGGCGCCCGCCGTCCAGAACCACGCCGCCAGCCTGACGGTGCTGCCGGACGGCGCCCTGGGCTGTGTCTGGTTCGGCGGCACCCAGGAGGGCGTGCCGGACATCTCGATCTGGTTCTCCCGGTTGGCGCCGGGCGCCGCCGCCTGGGAGCCGCCGGTGCGGCTCTCGGACGACCCGACCCGCTCCGAGCAGAACCCCCTGCTGTTCCCCACCCCGGCCGGCGACCTGTGGCTGCTGTACACCGCCCAGCGCGCCGGTGACCAGGACACCGCCGAGGTCAGGCTGCGGGTTTCCCGGGACGGCGGGCAGAGCTGGGACGGTCCGCGCACCCTCTTCCCGGCCGGGCCCGAGGGCGGGGTGTTCATCCGGCAGCCGCCCGTGGTGCTGCCCTCGGGACGCTGGCTGCTGCCGATCTTCCGCTGCGTGCCGGTGCCGGGCGCCAGGTGGACCGGCGAGCGCGACACCAGCTCGGTGCTGATCAGCGACGACGCGGGGGCGAGCTGGCGGGAGCGCCCGGTGCCGGAGAGCACGGGTCAGGTGCACATGAACGTCCTGCCGTTGGCGGACGGCACCCTCGTCGCGCTGTTCCGCAGCCGGTGGGCCGACAGCGTGTACCGCGCGGTCTCACTCGACGACGGGGAGAGCTGGACGCCGCCGACGCCCACGGAGCTGCCCAACAACAACTCCTCGCTGCAGTGCGCGGTGTTGGCGGACGGTCGGCTGGCTCTGGTCTTCAACCACAGCAGCGCCGCCGACGCCACGGCCCGCCGGGTCTCACTCTACGACGAGATCGACGAGGCGGGCCGGGCGGGCGAGGCGGGCCCGCCGGCCGCCGAGCCGGCCGGGCGGGCCTTCTGGGGCGCGCCGAGGGCGCCGCTGACGCTGGCGATCTCGCCGGACGGCGGCCTGAGTTGGCCGCTGCGCCGGGACCTGGAGACGGGCGACGGCCACTGCCTGACCAACAACTCCCGGGACCGGCTCAACCGGGAGCTGTCCTACCCGACGATCCGGCAGACCCCGGACGGCGCGCTGCACATCGCGTTCACCTACTGGCGGCAGACCGTCAAATACGTTCGGCTGCCGCCGGACTGGGTGGACGGACCAGCCACCGCCGGTCGAGCCGGCTGACGGAGGCCCGGTCGAGGAGGGTGGCCGAGGCGCAGCCGGGCGGCAGCGTGCCCGCCTCGACCTCGGCTATCAGCCGGGCCACCGCCCGCCGGTGCCGGCCGAACGCCGGCACCGACACCGCCCGGCCGCGGGCGAGCTGGCCGGCCAGCGCCGCCTCGGCAGGAACGTCGAGCAGCAGCAGGTGGAAGCCGCGCGCCCGCCGCCTGGCGTCCCTGGCCAGCCAGCGCCTGACGAAGGCGTTCCGGCCGCAGTCGTGCACCAGGACGCCGGCGGGCGAGCGCAACGCCCGCCATAACCGGACGTAGTGGGCGATCCTGACGGCCGGCCGGTAGACCCCGTACGGCAGCCAGCGGGGCAGCCGGGCCGCCCAACGCTCGCGCTCGTGCTGGGAGTCCACCAGCACGAGCCGGCCGCCGGCGGGCGCCGCCACCCGGCTCATCAGGGTGGACTTGCCGCTGCCCGGCAGCCCGGAGACCACCACCCGGTCCCCCGGCCGCCACGGCGGCGCCGGGGCCGCGCGCGCGGCCGCCGGGCCACGCAGATCGATGACCGGCGTGCCGCCCGCGGGACCGCCCTCCGGACCGCTCGTGCCCTGTCGGAGCATCTGATCACTCCCCGCCTTGTGAGGCCCTCCGAACCGAGGAACCTCTTTGCCGTTCCTTTAACGGTCCGTGCCCCCGATGTTATCCGCCGGCGCCGACACACGGGGGTGCCCGCCGGATTTCGGACACCGATCCACGCCACCCGGCCGGTCCCGCGTGGAGGCGCGCGACGAGCCGGAGTGAGGCGGGACACTGCCGGTATGACGGGGATGAGACTGTTCGCCGCGGTGTTGCCGCCCAAGCCCATGTTGGACGAACTCGCCGTGGTCGTCGAGGAGTTGCACCGCCTGCCGGGCGCCGGGCGGCTGCGCTGGACCGATCCCGGCGGCTGGCACCTGGTGTTGGCGTTCTTCGGCGACGTGCCGCCCGAGCGGGTGCCCGAGCTGCGCGAGCGGCTCGGGCGGGTGGCGGCCCACCGCGCCCGGCACACGCTGTGGCTCGCGGGCGGCGGCCGGTTCGCGCAGCGGGTGCTGTGGGCGGGGGTGGACGGCGAGGTGGCCGTGCTGCGGGGTCTCGCGGCGGCGACCTCGGCCGCCGCCCGCCGCTCGGGAATCGCGCTCGACGACCACCGCGCCTACCACCCGCACCTGACCATCGCGCGCGGCCGGGACCGGGTGGACCTCGCGCCGTACGCGGCGGCGCTGGGCGACGTGGCGGGCACCCCGTGGACGGTCGGCGAGTTCACCCTGCTGCGCAGCCACCTGCCGGCCGAGGGCATCCCCGGACAGCGCCCGCGCTACGAGCCGCTGGCCAGCTACGCGTTGCGGCCCGCCGCCGACGCCGGCCGAGGACGGGCGTAGGCCGCGGCGGCACCCGCCGGGTCCACCAGGCGGACCACCCGTGCCAGGTCGTCCGGGGCGGCCGCGAGCCTGACCGGCGTTCCGGCGTCGTCGAACTCGGCGACGTGCCAGCTCCTCGGGACGGTCTCGCCGTCGGCGCCCCTGGCCCGCCTGACCTCCCTGAGGCGGAGCCGCCCGGTCGGGATCGGCCGCGCCGCGAACCGGCCGGGGCCCGGGTGCGGCGTCACCGCGGGCGGGCCGCCCCCGATGACGACATGGGTGCCGAAGCCGTGCGGGTTGTAGTCGGTGTGCTCCAGGAAGCGGGCGGAGACGAACACGTCCTCGTCCGCGACGGCCGGCGCTTCGGGCGCCACGGCCTGCGGGGCACGGACGCGGGTGGCGCGCCAGGCCCAGCGAAGGAGGCCGACGGTGACCAGCGAGCCGGCGGCCGCCCAGGCGGCCGTCTCCGCGGAGCCGAGCGGCGCCGTGGGCCGCAGGTAGCACAGCGGCAGCAGCCACAGGGCGGTCCCGAGGAGTGCCCCGGCGAACGGCAGGGCCGACGGCAGGACCTCGTCGTCGGGCAGCCGGCGCCAGCGCCGGAGCAACACCAGCCTGGCGGCCGGGTAACCGGCGGCCAGCGCGAGGGCCGCCGAGGCGACCGCCGCGTCACCGGCACCCGGCACGTGCTCGCGCCACGTGTGGCGCTCCCCCACGACCTCCCTCACCTGCCCGCGCCAGAGGGTCAGTTCGACGGCGTCGCCCGGCCGAAACGCCTCGGCGGCCTCGGCGGAGACCTCGACGCGCTCCAGCGGCCGGCCGTCGACCAGGTACAGCCAACTGCTCTGCCTGGGCCGGTTGGACGGGGCCATGTCGGTCTCGGCGATCACGGCGGGCAGGGTGGTGCGGCACCCGTCGCGCTCGCCGGTCGGTGTGTCGGCGGCGCACGGGGTGGCCGACCGCCACTCCCGCCGCTCGGAGCCGAGGTGCGGCGCGAGCAACGCGGTGCCGACCGCCCCCGCGAGCAGCAGCACGGTCAGCACCAGCGGCACCAACCGGCGACCGCCGCCGGCGGTCCGGTTCGAGACGACCACCAGGTGGTCGGACTCCGGCGCCCCGTACCCGCGGTGCAGCGCGCGCAGCGCCGCCACGTCCGCGTCGAAGCGTCCGTCGTCCGCGGCTCCGTTGCGGTAGGGCAGGGGCAGCCGCCACTCCCGCCCGTGCCGCGTCAGCACGCTGACGCGGTGGTACTGCCCGTACTTGTGGGTGTCCGTCACCCGCACCCGCAGGTCGGCGACGTCGGCCCAGGCCACACTCCGCCGGCGGACCAGGACCCGCGAGCGCAGGCCGTACGCGTCGGCGCTCACCCGGGCGGAGAGCCCGTAGGGCCCGCTGACGCCCAGCACGGCGAAGAAGAAGCCGGCGGTCAGCCAGAGGGGCAGGAGCTCGCCCCAGAACACCACGGCCACCGCGGCCAGCGCGACCCCGGCTGCCCCGACCCCGGTGAGCGTCCACAGGGCGGGTCTGCGGTCGGCCCGGAAGTGCATCTCCCCCACGTTGTTCATGCCACGCATCATGGCTTGCCGACACCGCCACACGCACGGCCGCGTCGCGGCAGCGCTTCCACCCGTCAGCCTGCCGGATCCCGGCAGGCTGACGGGCGGACGGCCCTCCTACGGCGAGTGGCCGCCCTTAGGGGGAGTGGATGTCCGCGCCCGGGCCCAGCGGCAGGTCGAATCCGTAGAAGATGCCGAGCACCGCGAGCCAGGCGATCAGGAACGGCACCACGAACACCGACAACCGGGAGAGCAGCGTGCCGAGTTGGGCGCTCGGCTCGTAGCGCCGCAGCAGCGCCAGGGTCAGGAACAGGTAGGGGTTCATCGGCGTGATCATCTGGGTGGCCGAGTCGCCGATGCGGAACGCGGCCTGGGTGAACGCCGGTTCCATGCCGAGCAGCATGAAGGTGGGCACGAACACCGGCGCCATCAGCGACCACAGCGCGGAGCCCGAGGTGATGAAGAGGTTGAGCACGCACACCAGCAGCACGAACAGCGCGATGCCGAGGAAGCCGGTCAGGCCCGCCGACTCCAGCAGCGCGGCGCACTTCACGGCCAGCAGGGTGCCGACGCCCGACCAGTTGAAGACGCCGATCACCTGCGAGATCGCGAAGATCAGCACGATGTAGCCCGACATGTTGGTGACCGAGTCGGCCATCAGCCGGGGCACGTCGTCGGCCTTGCTGAGGCTGCGGACAGTCACCCCGTAGACGACGCCGGCCAGCAGGAAGGCGACGAACAGCAGCGGCACGATGCCGGTCAGCACCGGGGACGGCACCAGCGCGCCGCCCTCACCGCGCAGCGGCGAGTCGGGCAGCAGCCAGCCGGTGACCACCACGGCCGCGTAGCCGAGGAACACCAGGGCCGCGTTGCGCAGCCCGCGCCGCTCGACGGCCGTGACCTCGGTGGTGACGCCGTCCGCGCCGAGCTCGCTGCTGGGGTCCAACTCGGGCTGTGGCAGCCGTGGTTCGAGCACCCGGGCGGTGAGGAAGCCGCCCATCAGCGCCAGCACCGCGCTGGCGGCCGCGGTGAAGAAGTAGTTGACCAGGATGTGGGTGGGGGCCTCGGCGCCGTTCGGCAGCACGGTCACCGCGGTCTGGGTGATGCCGGTGTAGAGCGCGTCGAGCGAGCCGATGATGAAGCCGGCCGCGTAGCCGGCGCAGACGCAGGCGAAGGCGCCGATGAGCCCGGCCACCGGGTTGCGGCCCGCGCTGCGGAAGGCGAGCGCGGCCAGCGGCGGGATCACCAGGATGGCGATGTCGCTCATCACATGGCCCTGGCAGGCGACGAACGCCATCGCGTACGGCAGCACCCGCGCCGGCGCCCGGGCGATGGTGGCCCGCACCACGGCCTCCAGCAGCCCCGTCTTCTCGGCGACGCCCACCGCCATCATCATCAGCAGCACGGTGCCGAGCGAGGGGAAGCCGGTGAAGTTGGGGATCAGGTTCTCCAGCAGCCAGCGCAGGCCCTCGCCCGTCAGCAGCCCCTTGACCTGCAACTCGTCCTCGGTGCCCGGCACGGTGACGCTGGCGTCGAACGCGGCCAGCACCGTGGAGACCACGGCGAGCACCACGAAGAGGAGGGTGAACAGGTAGAACGGGTGGGGCAGCCGGTTGCCGGCGCGCTCTATGCCGCCGAGCACGCGGTCCAGGAGCCCGGGGCCGGAGCCGGGGCCGGTTCCTGGTCCTGGCGAGGCCTGGGCGAGGGTGTCCTGCATCTCGGGGATACCTTTCAGGGGACGAGCTTGTTCGACCGGCGCCGCGTCAGCTCACGGTCTCGGGAGCCTTGCGGACGACGCCCTGCTGGACGACGTAGCGGACGTTGTCCGGCGTGGCCAGGACGGCGATGTCGGAGAGCGGGTCGCCGTCGCAGACGACGAGGTCGGCGGCCTTGCCGGCCTCCAGGGTGCCGATCCGCTCGGCGAGGCCGAGCAGTTCGGCGGCGGTGCGGGTGCCGGCGAGGATGGCGTCCATCGGCGTCATGCCGAGCGCCACCAGGTGCATCAGCTCCCTGAGGTTCTGCGCGTGCGGGCAGACGCCGGCATCCGTGCCCATCGCGATCCGCAGCCCGCGCTGGATGGCCCGGGAGATGTTCTCCCGGGTGATCCCGGACCAGCGGATCTTCTTCTCGTAGTGGTAGGGCGCCATCTTCGACTTGTCGATGCCGTCGAAGACGGTGGACAGCGTGGGCACGACGAACACGCCGCGCTCCCCCGCCAGGTCGCAGGCCTCGTCGTCGAGGCCGTAGCCGTGCTCGATGCTGGTGACCCCGCCGCGGATCGCGTTGAGTATGCCGGCGGTGCCCTGGGCGTGGGCGGCCACCGGGCGCCCGCCGTGCCTGGCCACCTCCGAGACCACGGCGCGGATCTCGTCCTCGGTCAGGCCCTCGTCCTCGGGCTGGTCGTGCGGGCTGCCCATGCCGCCGGTCGCGCACAGCTTGATGACGTCGGCGCCGTCCCGCAGCAGGCGGCGGACCGCGATCCGCACCTGGTCGACGGTGTCGGCGATCTCGCCCATCCCACCGCTGGTGTCGACGCCCGAGGGGGTGGTGAAGTCGGCGTGGCCACCGGTGTGGCCCATGATGCGCACGGCCGTGTGCAGCCTGGGCCCCTCGATCAGCCCCTCGGTCACGGCGGCGCGGAAGCCGGCCGGCGTGCCGCCGAGGTCACGGGCCGTGGTGATGCCCGCGTGCAGGGTGCGGCGCATCCGCTCGGCGGTGCGCAGCACACCCACCGTCGGGTCGGCGGCGAACAGCGTCGGGATCTCGGACATCGACCCCACGCCGAAGTGCACGTGGCAGTCGATGAAGCCGGGCAGCACGGTGCGGCCCGCCACGTCGATCACCCGCGCGTCCGGCGCCCGCTCGGGGGCGCCGGCGGCCGGGCCGACATAGGCCAGGTCGCCGCGCTCGTCTGTCTGGATCTCGCCGTTCACGACGGGCTCGGCGCCCGTCCCGTCGATGATCCGGGCACCGGTGATCGTCAGCGGTGTGGTCGGCACAGCGGCTCCTCGCGGTAGGGGTCTGTCCGGCGGATATGGTCCGTACCCTGGATTTCTCGACGGTAAAATCGCCGGATTCGAGTCAGGAGGAGACAGTGCGCGCAGGATTCGTTCCCGCTTCGAGGGCGCAGAGATCGACCACCTCGGTCGGCCTCGATGAGCTGGATCTGGCCATCGTGCACGCCCTGCAGGTCCAGCCGCGCGCGCCCTGGACGCTGATCGGCGAGGTCCTGGAGATCGATCCGGTCACCGCGGCCCGCCGCTGGGCCAGGCTGCGGGACTCGGGGGCCGCCTGGATCGACGGCTACCTCTCGCCCGCGCACGACACGCTGGCCAGGGCCCAGCTGGAGATCACGGTGGACGGCTCCCGGCTCGCCGACGTGGCCAACACGCTCAGCAACGACCCCGCCGTGCTGAGCCTCAAGCAGACCTCGGGCACCAGGGAGCTGCTGGCCATCGTGTGGGCGCGGGACCTGGACTGGCTCGCCGAGTACGTCACCGAGCGGGTCTGCCGGGTGCCGGGGGTGCGCACCACCCGGCTGCACGTGATCACGGCGGCGCCCTTCGAGGGCAGCCAGTGGCGGCTGCGGGCGCTCAGCCCGGCCCAGGTGGAGCGGCTGCGGCCGGCCGAGCCGCGCTCCAGGGCCGCCGCCTCACCCGACGAGCCGCTGCGCCCGCTGGAGCGCCGCATCGCCGTGGCGCTCGGCTCCGACGGCCGGATGCCGCTGGCCGAGCTGGCCACGGTGGTGGAGAGCAGCGTGGCCACCACCCGGCGCGGCCTCGCCCGGCTGCTGCGCGACGGCCTGCTGTCGCTGCGCTGCAACCTGGCCAGGCCGCTCACCGGCTGGCCGGTGTCCGCCGTCTACTTCGCCTCCGTGCCGGCGGAACACCTGGAGGCGGCGGCCGCCGCCCTGCGCACCCTGCCGGAACTGCGGCTGTGCACCATGACGGCCGGCCCGCACAACCTGATCCTGGACGTGTGGCTGCGCACCCTGCACGACGTGCACGGCCTGGAGGCGCACCTCGCCCGCGAGCTCGGCCACCTGCGGCTGCGGATCACGGACCGCGCCGTCGTGCTGCGCACCTACAAACACGTGGGGCGCGTGCTCGACCGGCGCGGCCACAGCGTGCGGGCGGTGCCCACCGACCTGTGGGACTGACCCGTAGCGTGACCATCGTCGCCCCTCACCCGCGGAGACCTTCACCGCAGCCGCCAGGGCCGGTTTCCAGGTTCATGCCGCCGTGACCGGCGAGCGGCCCGTCATGCCGCGCTGCCCCTGCGGCGGCGTCATCCCCTGGCGGGTCAGTCAGGACCGCTACCGGTGCGGCGGATGCGGGGCGGGACACGGACGCGAAGACCCCCCGGCCGATGGGCGGGGGTCTGCCTGGCCCGGACACCGCAGGTCCCGGACATCCCACCGTCCGGGACAGTCCGGGACAGCCCGAACCCCTGGCACCCGAGGAGCGGTGCGGTCACGCTCTGGATCGTGCCCCACCCAGGGGGTCATCGGTAAGGGGGAGGGACCATGCGCACCCTACGCGCACTTACCGGCGCCGCCGCGGCCGGCGCCTTCGCTGTGCTCATCACCGCCGCGCCCGCCCAGGCGGCGACCGACACCTACTGGCTCTACACCTCCGACAACTGCGGCATCGCCAGGTTCATCGACCACGGCGAGGGTGCCCCGGGCGGCGGTCCCAACGACGACTACGTCGAGATCTACGACGCCTGCGCCGACCGCGACGGCGTCCGTGCCTGGGCGTGGCTCGACGGCACCCTCCTGGGCAGCCGCTACAACGGCGAGGGCTTCTCCACCACCGTGATCTGGGATCCGTTCGGCAACATCCCGGACGGGGGATTCATGGGCATCGAGGTGTGCATCGTGGACGGGCCCAACGACATGGTCGGCTTCAACTGCGAGAGCTGGAACGACTTCATCGAGGAGTGAGCGCAGAGGCCGCACCGCTCCTGACCTCAGAACCGTCAACGGAAAGGCTTCTCATGCGTATCCGCCGTATCCTCGCCGGAGTCGCGGTGATCGCCGCGCTCGCCGCCGGCCTCGCCATCACGCCCGCACATGCCGTCTCCGGCACTCAGGACGTGCCCACCTGCTGCTGACCGCCGCCCCGCCGCGGGCAAGCCCCGCGCAGGCATCGGTAAGGACGTGCGGGCGCCGCCGCAGCGAGGTGGTAACACCACCTGACCGGGAGGGAACCTCATGTGCACCCGACGTGCCCTCACCGGAGCGGCCATGGTGGCCGCGCTCGGCACCGGCCTCGCCGTGGCACCCGCCTTCTACTGATGCGCCCTGTCGCGGCCGGCGTCATCGTCCGGAACGGACGGGTGCTGCTCGTGCGGCGCGCCGTCCCCGAGGGCGAGCTGGTGTGGCACTTTCCCGCCGGCAAGATCGAGCCCGGGGAGACGCCGGCTGAGGCCGCGGTGCGTGAGACCGCCGAGGAGACCAGGCTCGCCGTCCAAGCCACAGTGGTGCTCGGCGACCGCATCCACCCGAAGACCGGCCGGCACGTTACCTATGTCGCCTGCCGAGTGCTCGAAGGCGAGGCTGTCAACGGCGCCCCACGCGAGATCGCCGAGATCGCGTGGGTGAGCCGCGCCGACATTCCCGAGTACGTGCCCTACGGGCTGTTCGAGCCCGTACAGGCGTGGCTCGACGAGGAGTTGGGGGGCCAGGGCGAGTAGCCCGACGCACCTCCGCCCCGGTCGGTTCACGCGGCCGGGGCGGCGACGTGGCTGCGAGTGGCGGCTGGCTCCGGCGGGTAACGCTCACTTCCGCCTCGGGCCGGACCCGTGGCCCGAGGCGGAAGAGGAGTAGGAACTCTTCGTGTTGAAAACCCAGGCGCCATGGAGCGAGCTCGGCCACCTGCGGCTGCGGATCACGGACCGCGCCGTCGTGCTGCGCACCTACAAACATGTGGGGCGCGTGCTCGACCGGCGCGGTCACAGCGTGCGGGCGTGCCCACCGACCTGTGGGACTGACCGTCGGCTAGCCCGCGGCCTCGGCCGCGGCGGGTGCCACCTCCTGCTCGACCGCGAACCCGGTGGCGGCGGACGGCGCCCGCACGGTGGCGCGCAGTGCCGCGGCGTACGCCTCGTCCGGGTCGAGCCGGCGCAGCTCCTCGGCGATCAGCTCCGCGGTGTTGCGGACCTTCAGCGCCAGGGTGCGGTCCGGCTGGCCGGGGATGGCGAGCTTCGCCACCGCGCCCTCGGGCCGGTCGATGTGGATCTCGCCGCCGGCCGTCCGCAGCCGGACGGCGGTGACCACGGGGCCTTCCGTGACCACCTGCTCCACCGGCACGCCGAGCCGGGCCGCGAACCAGCGGGCGAGCAGCTCGGCGCTGGGGTTCTCGGCCTCGCTCTCCACCACGGCCGACAGCACGTCGGCGCGCGCCTGGTCGAGCGCGGCCGCCAGCATGGAGCGCCAGGGGGTGAGCCGGGTCCAGGCCAGGTCGGTGTCGCCGGGCGCGTACGACGCGGCCCGCGCCGCCAACGCCTTCAGCGGCTCCTCGACGGCGTAGGAGTCGGTGATCCGGCGCTGCGCGAGCGCCCCGAGGCGGTCCCGGGCCGGGTCGGCCGGCGCCTCGACCGGCCACCAGACCACCACCGGCGCGTCCGGCAGCAGCAGCGGCAGCACCACCGAGTCGGCGTGGTCGGCCAGTTCGCCGCGCAGCCGCAGCAGCACCGTCTCGCCGTTGCCCTCGTCGCCGCCGACCCGCACCTCCGCGTCGAGCCGCGACTCGGTGCGGCGCGCGGCGCCGCGGCCGGGGCGGCGGATGATCACCAGGATCCGGCTCGGGTGCTCACGCGCCGCGTCCCGCGCCGCCTTCAGCGAGTCGTGCGCGTTCTCCTCGTCGGTGACGATGACCAGGGTCAGCACCATGCCGACGGCGGGGCTGCCGGCGGCGCGCCTGGCCTCGACGAGCGCCGCGTTGATCCTGCTCGATGTCGTGCCGGTCAGTTCGATGCTCATGGCCGCCGCCAGCTCCTTCCCTCTTGTGCCAGCATCCGGTCCGCCTCGACCGGACCCCAGGTGCCGGCCGCGTAGGGCGCCGGCCTGCCGTGCCGGTCCCAGTACTCCTCGATCGGATCGAGGATCCGCCACGACTCCTCGACCTCCTGGTGGCGGGGGAAGAGGTTGGCGTCGCCGAGCAGCACGTCGAGCAGCAGGCGTTCGTACGCCTCGGGGCTGGACTCGGTGAAGGACTCGCCGTAGGCGAAGTCCATGGTGACGTCCCTGATCTCCATCTGGGTGCCGGGCACCTTGGAGCCGAACCGCACCGTGACGCCCTCGTCCGGCTGCACCCGGATCACCAGCGCGTTCTGCCCGAGCTCCTGGGTGTCGGTGGTGTCGAACGGCGAGTGCGGGGCGCGCTGGAAGACCACCGCGATCTCCGTGACCCGGCGGCCGAGGCGCTTGCCGGTGCGCAGGTAGAACGGCACCCCGGCCCAGCGCCGGTTGTCGATCTCCAGCTTGACGGCCGCGTAGGTGTCGGTCTTGGACTGCGGGCTGATGCCCGCCTCCTCCAGGTAGCCGGCGACCTTCTCGCCGCCCTGCCAGCCGCCCGTGTACTGGCCGCGCACCGTGTGCCGGCCCAGGTCGGCGGGCAGCTTGACGGCGCGCAGCACCTTCAGCTTCTCCTCGACCAGCGCGTCCGCGTCGAAGCCGGAGGGCTCCTCCATGGCGGTGAGGGCGAGCAGCTGGAGCAGGTGGTTCTGGATGACGTCGCGGGCGGAGCCGATGCCGTCGTAGTAGCCGGCGCGGCCGCCGATGCCGATGTCCTCGGCCATGGTGATCTGCACGTGGTCCACGTAGGACCGGTTCCAGATCGGCTCGAACATCGTGTTGGCGAACCGCAGCGCCAGGATGTTCTGGACCGTCTCCTTGCCCAGGTAGTGGTCGATCCGGAACACCTCGCGGGGCGGGAAGACCTCGTGCACCACCGCGTTGAGCTCCTCGGCGCTGGCCAGGTCGTGACCGAAGGGCTTCTCGATCACCGCCCGCCGCCACGAGCCGCCCGGCGCCTCCGACAGGCCGTGCCGCTTGAGCTGCCGCACCACCTGGGGGAAGAACTTCGGCGGCACGGAGAGGTAGAACGCGAAGTTGCCGCTGGTGCCGCGCGCCGCGTCCAGCTCCTCCACGGTCTCGCGCAGCCGCTTGAACGCCTCGTCGTCGTCGAACACGCCGGGGACGAAGCGCATCCCCTGGCTCAGCTCCTCCCAGACCTCCTCGCGGAAGGGGGTGCGGGCGTGCGCCTTGACGGCGTCGTGCACCTCCTTCGCGAAGTCCTCGTGCTCCCAGTCCCGGCGGGCGAAGCCCACCAGCGAGAAGCCCGGCGGCAGCAGACCCCGGTTGGCGAGGTCGTAGACCGCCGGCATCAGCTTCTTGCGCGACAGGTCACCCGTCACACCGAAGATCACCAGACCGGAGGGGCCCGCGATGCGCGGCAGCCGCCGGTCGGTCGCCGGGTCGAGCAGCGGGTTGACCCAGCTGTCCCGGCTGTCGTGGTCGGTCATCGTGGTCAGGCCCCCTTGGCGGCCAGCCGCGCCAGGGCGGCCTCGGTGGAGTCCAGCAGCTCCTGCCAGGCCTGCTCGAACTTGGCCACGCCCTCGTCCTCCAGGAGCTGCACCACCTCGTCGTAGGAGACGCCGAGCTCGCCCAGCGCGTCGAGGTCGGCGCGGGCCTGCGCGTAGCCGCCGGTCACCGTGTCCCCGCTGACGACGCCGTGGTCCTCGGTGGCCAACAGGGTCGGCTCCGGCATGGTGTTGACCGTGCCGGGCGCCACCAGCTCGGTGACGTAGAGGGTGTCGGGGTAGGCCGGGTCCTTGACGCCGGTGGAGGCCCACAGCGGCCGCTGCGGGTTGGCGCCCTCCCGCGACAGGGCCTGCCAGCGGTCGGCCGCCACGACCTCCTCGAACGCCTGGTACGCCAGGCGGGCGTTGGCGAGGGCGGCCCGGCCCTTGAGGGCCTTGGCGGCGTCGGTGCCGATCGCGTCGAGCCGCTTGTCGACCTCGGTGTCCACGCGCGAGACGAAGAACGACGCCACCGAGTAGATGGCCGACAGGTCGAGCCCGGCGGCCTTCGCCCTCTCCAGGCCCGCCTGGTACGCGTCCATCACCTCGCGGTAGCGCTCCAGGGAGAAGATCAGCGTCACGTTCACGCTGATCCCCTGCGCGATCACCTCGGTGATGGCCGGCAGCCCGGCCCGGGTCGCCGGGATCTTGATCAGCGCGTTGGGCCGGTCGACCAGCCAGGCCAGCTGCTTGGCCTCGGCTATCGTCGCGGCCGTGTCGTGCGCGAAACGGGGGTCGACCTCGATCGACACCCGGCCGTCCGCCCCGCCGCTCGCCTCGTACACCGGGCGCAGCACGTCCGCCGCGTCCCGCACGTCGACGGTGGTGATCATGCGAAGGGCCTCGTCGACGGTGACCTTCCGCGCGGCCAGCTCCGTCAACTGCTCCTCGTAGCCGTCGCCGCCTGAGATCGCCTTCTGGAAGATCGCCGGATTGGTCGTGACCCCGACCACCTGCCGGCCCTCGATCAGCCCAGCCAGATCCCCCGACGCGATCCGCCGCCGGGACAGGTCGTCCAGCCAGATCGCCACCCCCTCGTCGGAGAGCCGCTTGAGTGCGTCGGTCTTGGACATCTCGTCTCCTGCTGTCAGTGTTCCGTGCTTGTCTCAGTGCGCGCCGGCCCTCGAAGATTCCCGAGTGCCCCGCCCAAGCTTCCGCCCTCGCGCGCACATCAGTCCAGCGCGATCCGCCCTGCGGGCGGCCCGACCTGCGCCAACCCCGGGCCGGCACGGGCCGGTTGCGGGCCGGGGCCGCTTCTCCTCGTCCCCCGTTACGCGAAGGGCGAACGCGGCGGCCGGCCGCGCCGAGGAGCGACGGCGGAAATTCCCTACCGCGGTGGCCGGAAAGGGCGGAGACTCGCCTCGTGCTTGAGATGGAGGCGTTCCGCGCGGCGGTCACCGCGTGGGCGGCCGGCGGCCCCGGCGACCGGGCGCGCGAGTTGGCGACCCGACTGCCCCTCCGGGCGGTCGTCCTGCTCGAAGGACCGAGCGACAGGGCGGCGGTCGACGCGCTCGCCGCGCGCCGTGGCCGGGACCTGGCGGCCGAGGGGGTCTGCGTCCTGTCGATGGGCGGCGCGATGAGTGTCGGCCGCTTCACCAGCCTCCTCGGGCCGCCCGGCCTCGGGCTCCGGCTCACGGGTCTCTGCGACGAGGCGGAGCACGGCTTCTACACCCGCGGCTGGGAGCGGGCCGGCGTGCCGCCGCGGGGCATCTTCGTCTGCGCGGCGGACCTGGAGGACGAGCTCATCCGCGCCCTGGGCGTGTCCCGGGTGCGGGAACTGGTCGGCGCGGAGGGCGACCTGCGCGCGCTGGAGACCTTCCTGCGACAGCCCGCGCAGCGGGGCCGTACCCCGCAGCAGCAGTTGCGGCGTTTCCTCGGCACCAAGAAGGGGCGCAAGATCCGCTACGGCCACGTCCTCGTCCAGGCGCTCGACCCCGACCGGGTGCCCCCACCACTCGCCGGCCTGCTGGCCGACGTCTGACCGCGGCGCGGCACAGCCGGGGCGGAGAAGCGACCGACCCCCGTGACGGGAAGCGCCCGGGCCGGCGCGCCGGCCCGCGCAGAGCCCGACCGCGATGAGCCGCGGGGCACGCGGCGCGGCGCCGCGCGCGAAGCGCCCCGCTGGCCGACGTCTGACCGCGGCGCGCGAGCACGACCGGCCCGTGCGCGACGATTGGTCGGGACGAGAAGTGCTCGCGTGGCGAACGCATCGGGCACGGCCGGAGGGTCGCCGCCGGCGCGCCGGCCCGCGCAGAGCACGCGGCACGGCAACCGCTGTGGCGCCGCGCGCGAAGCGCCCCGCCCCGCACCCGCGCGACACGTCGATTTGTCGGGCAACGCCCGACCACCGCACGGCTATTGACATCGGCAGAACGCGCCCCCTACGGTCGACAGCGCGAGGTTGAATCGTTTCACCGCGTGACGAGGGAGTGCCGTGTCGTTGCTCCAACTACGCGAGGTCACCAAGTCCTTCGGGCCCGTCGCCGCCGTGCGGGACGTGTCCTTATCGCTCGAACCCGGCCGGGTGCACGCCCTCGTCGGGGAGAACGGCGCCGGCAAGTCGACGATCGTCAAGATGCTGGCCGGCGTCCACCAGCCCGACACCGGGGCGGTCGTGCTCGACGGGCGGCCGACCCGGCTCGGTGGCCCGGCCGCGGCGCTGGACGCCGGGATCGCCGTCATCTACCAGGAGCCCACCCTCTTCCCCGACCTGTCCGTCGCCGAGAACATCTTCATGGGCCGTCAGCCCACCACCCGCCTCGGCCGCATCGACCGGGCCGCGCTGCGCGCCGCCACGACCCGGCTCTTCGAACGGCTCGGCGTCGCCGTCGATCCCGACCGGCCGGCCCGTGGCCTGTCCATCGCCGACCAGCAGCTCGTCGAGATCGCCAAGGCCCTGTCCGTCGAGGCGCGGGTCTTCGTGATGGACGAGCCGACCGCCGCGCTCTCCGGCGTCGAGGTGGAGCGGCTGTTCGCGGTGGTCCGCGGCCTGTGCCGGCGGGGCGCCGCCGTGCTGTTCATCTCGCACCGCTTCGACGAGGTCTTCTCGCTCTCCGACGACATCACCGTGCTGCGCGACGGCGGCCTGGTCTCCACCGATCCCGTCGCCGAGGTGACGCCGGAGACCGTGGTGCGCCGGATGGTCGGCCGGGACGTCGCAGCGCTGTTCCCGAAGGAGGAGACCGAGCCGGGCGAGACCGTGCTCGAGGTGCGCGGCCTTGGTCGGGCGGGCGTCTTCCACGACGTCGGCTTCTCGGTGCGCGCCGGCGAGATCGTGGCGTTGGCCGGCCTGGTGGGTGCCGGCCGCAGCGAGGTGGTACGGGCGGTCTTCGGCGTGGACCGCTACGACACCGGCGAGGTACGGGTCGCAGGTACCCGGCTGCCCCCGGGCTCCCCCGCCCGGGCGATGGCCGCCGGCCTCGCGCTGGTGCCCGAGGACCGCCGGCAGCAGGGGCTCGTGATGGAGCTGTCCATCGAGCGCAACGCCACCCTGACCCGGCTGCGCCACCTGACCCGGCTCGGCCTGCTGACCGGCGGCGGCGAGCGGCGGGCCGCGGCCGAGTGGGCCGAGCGGCTGCGGGTGCGGTTCGGTCGGCTCGCCGACCCGGTGGCCACGCTCTCCGGCGGCAACCAGCAGAAGGTGGTGCTGGCCAAGTGGCTGGCGACCGGGCCGCGGGTGCTGATCGTGGACGAGCCGACCCGCGGCATCGACGTCGGCACCAAGGCCGAGGTGCACCGGACCATGTCCCGGCTCGCCGGCGAGGGTCTCGCGGTACTGATGGTCTCCTCGGAACTGCCGGAGGTGCTCGGCATGGCCGACCGGGTACTGGTGATGCGCGAGGGCCGGGTCACCGCCGAACTGTCGCGGGACGAGGCCACCGAGGAGTCGGTGATGTTCGCGGCCACCGGGCAGCGGGGGGTGGCGGCATGAGCGCGACCGGCACGGACTCCTCGGTGGCCCCGCCCGGCCAGCGGCCGGCGCGCCCGCGCCGCGGCGAGGGACTGCGCCGGCTCGGCGCGGCCAGGGAGCTCGGGGTGCTGCTGGCACTCGCGGCGCTGGTGGCGGTGACGGCGGCGTCCAACTCCCGTTTCCTCTCCGCCCAGTCGGTCCAGGACGTGCTGCTGAGCGCCGCCATCCTGGTGGTACTCGCGGTCGGCCAGACGCTGGTGATCGTGACCCGCAACATCGACCTCTCGGTCGGCTCGGTCCTGGGCCTCGCGGCCTTCGGCACCGGCCAGTTGATGTCCTCGGCGCCCGGCACGCCGATCCCGCTGGCGCTGCTCGCCGGGCTCGCGCTCGGCGCGCTGTGCGGGGTGGTCAACGGCGCGCTGATCGCCGCGGCCCGGGTGCCGGCGCTGGTGATCACGCTGGGCACGTTGTACGTCTTCCGCGGCGTCGACCACAGTTGGGCGGCGGGCGAGCAGATCAACGCCGCCGACATGCCGCGCGGGTTCCTGGACTTCGGCACCGCGACGGTGCTCGGGGTGCCGGTGCTGGCGCTGATCGCGGTCGCGGTGCTCGTCGTGGTGGGGAGCTACCTGGGCTCGTACCGCGGCGGCCGGGAGCTGTACGCGATCGGCTCGGAGCCGACGGCGGCCCGGCTCTCCGGCATCCCGGTCGGGCGGCGGGTGTTCGGCGCCTTCGTGGCGAGCGGCGCGCTCGCCGGCCTCGCCGGGGTGCTGCACGCGGCCAGGTTCGGCACGGTGGACGCCACGGTGGGCACCGGGCTCGAACTCCAGGTGGTGGCCGCGGCGGTGGTCGGCGGGGTGGCGATCTTCGGTGGCAGCGGGTCGGCGTACGGCGCGGCGCTCGGCGCGCTGCTGCTGACCACCATCGGCAGCTCGCTCGCGGTGCTGCGGGTGGATCCGTTCTGGCAGCAGGCCGTGGTGGGCGGGTTGATCCTCGCGGCGATCGGGCTCGACCGACTGCTGGCGGCCCGGGTGGCCGGCCGGCGGAGCAGGAGGGTGTTCGATGGTGCGTGACACGCTCTACGCGAGTTCCCAGGAGTCGCGGGACGGCCGGGCCCGGGCCGGGCTCGCCTCGTTGGTGCGGTGGGAGAGCGCGGTCGTCCTGGTCCTGCTGCTCGTGGTGGTGGGCGCGGGGCTCGGCGTGGACGGCTTCGCCGACGCGCGCAACGCCAGGTTCCTGATGCTCGACGCGGTGGCGGTGCTGCTGATCGCGCTGCCGGTGACGCTCGTGGTGATCACCGGCGAGATCGACCTGTCGGTGGCGAGCACGCTCGGTCTGTGCAGCGCGGTGATGGGCCAACTCTGGCTCTCCGGCTGGCCGTTGGAGCTGATCGTGGTGGCGGTGGTGGCGCTCGGCGCGCTGCTCGGCGCCGTCAACGGGCTCTTCGTCACCGGCTTCGGACTGCCGTCGCTGGCCGTGACCATCGGCACGCTCGCGGCGTACCGGGGGCTGGCGTTCGTGGTCCTCGGCGACCAGGCGGTGGCCGACTTCCCGACCGACTGGACGAGCGCGGCGGCCGACACGGTGGCCGGCGGGGCGCTGCCCTGGGCGATGGTGATCACCCTCCTGCTCGCCGTCGGCTTCGGCGTGACGCTGCATCTGACGCCGTTCGGGCGGCAGTTGTACGCCATCGGCAACAACGCCGAGGCGGCCGCGTTCGCCGGTGTCCCGGTGGCCAGGGCCAGGTTCTGGCTGTTCGTGGCCTGCGGCGCGGTCTCGGGCCTGGCCGGCGTCTACTGGACGCTGCGGTACGCCAGCGCGCGGGCCGACAACGGCGAGGGCCTCGAACTGGCCGTGGTGGCCGCCGTGTTGCTGGGCGGGGTGTCCATCTTCGGCGGCCGGGGCACGCTGCTCGGGGTGCTGGCCGGGGTGCTGCTGCTCGCGACGCTGCGCAACGCCCTCCAACTCGCCGATGTGCGGGCCGACACGCTCGACATCGTCACCGGTTCGCTGCTGATCGCCTCGGTGGTGGTACCCAACGCCGTGGCGCTGGCCCGCGCCAGACTCCGCCGGCGCGCCACGTGACGGGACCGTCGCAGCTCCCTCCCATCCACCCACCGGAATCGCTCCCCACGGAAGGAAGTGGTCCGATGTACCCGCACAGCCGACCCGCCCACCGTCGTCGCCGCGCCGGCGTCGCGGCCCTCGCGTTGGCCGCGCTGCTCGCCGCGGCCGGCTGCTCAGGCACCACGCGCGGCGAGGAGGAGACCGGCGGCGGGGGCGCCCGTGCGACGGCCGAGGCCGACCCCGACGCGCCGCTGGTCGAGGGCCTGAGCGTCGCCTTCCTGCCCAAGCAGGTCAACAACCCCTACTTCACGGTGGCCAACCAGGGCGGCCGGGCGGCGGTCGAGGAGTTCGCCGGCGAGTACAAGGAGGTCGGCCCCTCGGAGGCCAGCGCCTCCTCGCAGGTGAGCTACGTCAACACCCTCTCCCAGCAGGGCACCGACGTGATCGCGACGGCGGCCAACGACCCCAACGCCGTGTGCGGGGCGCTCAACGCCGCGCGCGATGCCGGCGCGCACGTGGTGACGTTCGACTCGGACGCCAGCCCCGAGTGTCGCGACCTGTTCGTGAACCAGGCGACGGCGGAGGGCATCGCCCAGATCCAGGTCGAGCTGATCGCGGAACAGATCGGCGGCGCCGGGCAGATCGCCATCCTCTCCGCGACCCCCAACGCCACCAACCAGAACACCTGGATCGAGCTGATGGAGGAGGAGCTGGCGAAGCCCGAGTACGCCGACATCGAGCTGGTGACCGTGGCCTACGGCAACGACGAGGACGAGAAGTCGTTCCAGGAGACCCAGGGCCTGCTGCGCTCCTACCCCGACCTGGCCGGGATCGTGTCGCCGACCACGGTGGGACTCGCCGCCGCGGCCCGCTACCTCTCAGGCTCCGAGTACCAGGGCGAGGTGGCCCTGACCGGGCTCGGCACGCCCAACCAGATGCGGGAGTTCGTGGCCGACGGCACGGTGGAGTCGTTCGCCCTGTGGGACCCGGCCGACCTGGGCTACCTGGCGGCCTACGCGGGCGCGGCGCTGGCCTCCGGCCAGATCACGGGGGCCGAGGGCGAGACCTTCACGGCCGGTGAACTCGGCGAGTACGAGGTGGGCGCGGACGGCGTGGTGGTGCTCGGCCCACCGACGGTCTTCGACGCGGAGAACATCGACGAGTTCGACTTCTGATCGACGACGCCTCACCCCGGCCGCGGCCGGAACCGCACCGACGGTCCGCCCGCGGCCGGCGTGACCGGGTGAGGTTGAGAGCCGGACCGGGGGCGGCGAGCGCGGTGGAGGAGCACGCGGGATTCGCATGCGGACGCCGAGCCGTGGTCGTCACGTCCGCCGAGGGCTCCGGTCGCGCGGGCGGCCCCGACACCCCTCAGTCGCGGGTGGCTCCCGCCGGCCACACCACGCGGACCGGCACGCCGGTGCGCTGCGCGTACGAGACCACGTCAGCCGTCCCGCCGTATCCGCGGGCCGGCTGGCCGTCCCACACGGCGACGAGGTGGTCGACCAGGCCGACGAGGACCTCGCTGCCGACCATGTGCGCCTGCGAGTCCGACTCGGTCAGACCGGTCCGATGCACGTCCGACGCGGCGGACAACAGCGCGTCGTACTCGGCGTGGTGCCAGCCCGGCAGGCCGTCGCGATAGGCGTCGGCCGGGATCACGACCTCGATCCGGCCACCGAGGTCGAGGACCGCGCGGGCGAACCAGGAGTCGGGGCCGTCCGCGATGCATGAGACGCCCACCAGGCTCTCAGGCGAGTACCGCGCGAGGTCGGCGCGGAGGGCGTCGCGGACTATGCGGGCCACGTCGGCCGGCAGTCCGCGATGGCCGGTGATTCCCACGCGCACGGGGCACCTCCCACGCGTCGAGCGGTTCGGCGAGATCCTCGACATGTCGGGCCAGAGAATGGGCGCCCCCCACGGGGATCGGCCCGTGCCGCGCTGGTCGTACCGGTACATGGGTGCGAGGTCCGCGACCATGCGAGCGACACCGCCCAGATAGTCCGGCAGCCCCCGGGCCGCCGGCGGCTGCCGAGTCGTGTCCCCAAGCACCGTCCAGCGCAACCGCGCCCCATCGGTCCCATCGACGCGAGCCCCTGCATCTCTGTCAAGGTCACTGTGGAGAACCTATCGATCTCGCCGATCCTTCGCCAAGGTTGAAGGGCAAGCGCCAAGCCACAATCCGCATGCCCCGATCCTGCCCCGCGTCGGCGGCACAGCAGCAGCCACCGGTGACACGAGTCCGGATGAGTCGGTGTCATCCTCTCCAAGCCTCATATCAGTTGGGGTCACCGGCCCACACGTAGTAGTCATAAGAGATGACACCGAGGGTCGTGGCGTAGACGTTGTCGTTCACGTCGCTGGTCCGCAGGTAGTGCCCGGTCGCCATGGACTGGATCCTTCCGGTCGAGTTGGTGTAGTGCCACTGCTGATTCGGTTCGTCGCACGGTGCCAGCCAGACGGGATCCGGTCCCGAACTGCTGCCGGTCGTCAGACAAGTGCCGGTCTCCCGGTTCATGATTCGGCTCTGTTCGCCGCTGTTGCTGAGGAAGTCCCACTGCTGGTAGTGCGCGCCTCCGCTGCAGTTGGGTGCCCAGACATTGCCGCTCGGCGCTCCGGAGACGCACCCGAGCGTCGCGACGTTCACGAACGTCCAGTAGGTCGCCTGCTGCGCCGACGCGGTGGAGAGGGTGCCCGACATGGTGAGGGCCATGGCGGCGCCGGCGGCGACGAACGCCGAACGCCTGGCCCACGTGCGCCGTGGAGCGGAAGTCGACTCGGCTGCGGGTGCCTTGCTCATCCTGATCACATCAACCCATCGTCTGGTCCCGAACTCGTTGGACGGACGCCGGTCATTCCTTCGCGCGAAGGGGACGGTCCGTCGCCACGACCGTAGAAAAGGCCCTGACGGCCAGCCAGAGTGCACGGTGCCCAGTTCCGCGTGCCGGATCGTGCATGGTGGTCTGCGAGGCATTCTGACGATCACGGAGATCCCAGAACGTGAAGGGCTCCCCTCGCCAGTTCGCCTCCCTGGTGATCGGCGCTACACGTGCCTCAGACCGGGGCGGTGACCGGGGCATTCACCGGTGCCGGTGAGCGCGCGGACGGGGTCGACGGCTCGTCAGTCGGTGAGGTCGTGGTAGAGCCGCGCGGCGATCAGGAAGAAGACCAGGAAGATGCCGGCGGCCCAGACCAGCGAGAGCCAGACGTGGTGGTAGGCGGGGCCGCCGCCGAACAGCGCGCGGAGCGCGTCGATGGTGATGCTGACCGGCTGGTTGCGGGCGAAGGGCTGGAGCCAGCTCGGCATGGTGGCCACCGGCACGAACGCCGAGCTGGCGAAGACCAGGATGAAGAACGGCAGGATGCCCGCCACCTGGGCGGTCTCGGGGTCCTTGGTGAGCAGGCCGATGGTGGCGTAGAGCCAGGAGAAGGCGTAGCCGAAGACAAGCGCGAGCAGCAGCCCGAGCACGATCGAGGGGAAGGCGGCGTGGAACCGGAAGCCGACGGCCGTGCCCAGGCCCACCATGAGGCCGAGCGCGAACACGCTGCGCGCGAGGTCGGCCAGGGTGCGGCCGGCCAGCACGGCGGAGCGTGCCATGGGCAGGCTGCGGAACCGGTCCACGATGCCGCTCTGCAGGTCCTGGGCGAGGCCGATGGAGGTGGCCATCCCGCCGATCATCACGGCCTCGAGGAAGACGGCGGGCACGACGTAGTCCACGTAGGAGATGCCGGGGACGGCGATGGCGCCACCGATGGCGTAGCGGAACAGCAACAGCAGCATGGCCGGCTGGATCGCGGTGAAGACCAGCAGCTGGGGGGTGCGGACCAGGCGTCGCAGGTTGCGCCCCGCGATGCCGCCGATGTCGCGGGCGGCGACCGCCGGGTTGGTGGCCATCAGCCCTCGCCTTCCGCGTCGCGCCGGGCGCTCTCGTCGGGTGGCTCGTCGGAGGAGGCGCCGGTGAGGGTCAGGAACACGTCGTCGAGCGAGGGGTGGCGCAGCGCCAGGTCGCGGAGTGGGACGCCGGCCCTGCCCAGCTCCTGGCCGGCCGCGATCAGGGCGTCGGTGCCGCCGGCGGTGGGCACGGTGACCCGCAGCGACTCGGGCTCGGTCTGGGCTTCGGCGCCCGCGACGCGGGTCAGGACCTCGGCGGCCCGGGACAGGTCCTCGCGGCGGGTGACCCTGACGTCCAGGACGTCGCCGCCGACCTGGGACTTCAGCTCGTCGGCGGTGCCCTGGGCGATGACCCGGCCGTTGTCGAGCACGGCGATGTGGTGGGCCAGGGACTCGGCCTCCTCCATGTACTGGGTGGTCAGCAGCACGGTGGTGTCGCCGGCGACCAGGTCCCTGATGAACTGCCACAGCTGGTTGCGGGTGCGCAGGTCGAGCCCGGTGGTGGGCTCGTCGAGGAACAGCACGGGCGGCCGGCCGACGAGGCAGGCGCCGAGGTCGAGGCGGCGGCGCATGCCGCCCGAGTAGGTGCGCACCGGCCGGTCGGCGGCGTCCTCGAGGGCGAAGGCCGCCAGGACCTCCCTGGCCCGCCGGCGGCGCTCGGCCCGGCCGACGTGGTACAGCAGCCCGACGAGCTCCAGGTTCTCGCGGCCGGTGAGCAGTTCGTCGACGGCCGCGTACTGACCGGCCAGGCCGATCCTGGAGCGCAGCGTGGCGGCGTCCGCGACGACGTCGCAGTCGGCGACCGTGGCCCGGCCGGAGTCGGGGCGCAGCAGGGTGGTCAGGACCCGCACCAGGGTGGTCTTGCCGGCGCCGTTGGGGCCGAGCAGGCCGAGCACCCGGCCGCGCTCCACGGAGATGTCGATGCCGTCGAGCGCCTTGGTCGCGCCGAACCTCTTGGTCACCCCCCGCGTCTCGATCACCGGCATGGGCGGCGCCTTTCGGGTCTCGCGGGCCAGCGGTCACCATTCTGCGGGCGGGCCGGGCGCGCCGCATCCGGAGTTCCGTAGGGTGCCGGCCATGGATCTCGACGCACTGGTGGGCAGGGCCAGGTCGCTGGCGGGCGGCGGCGCGACGCGGACGGTGCTGGGGCTGGCCGGGCCGCCGGGGGCCGGCAAGTCCACGTTGGCCCAGACGCTGACGGCGGCGCTCGGGGACGCCGCCGCCTACGTTCCGCTCGACGGCTTCCACCTGTCCAACGCGCAGCTCGACCGCCTCGGGCTGCGCTCGCGGAAGGGCTCGGAGCCGAGCTTCGACGTCCGGGGGTACGAGGCGCTGCTGCGCCGGCTGGTCGGCGAGCCGGCCAGGGAGGCGTATGTGCCGGACTTCGACCGGTCGCTCGACGAGCCGGTCGCGGCCCGCCACCTGGTGCCGGCCGGGGCCCGGCTGCTGGTGACCGAGGGGAACTACCTGGCCTGTGACCTGCCGGGCTGGCGGGAGGCGCGGGGCCTGATGGCCGAGGTGTGGTACGTGGACGCGGCGGCCGACCTGCGCGACGCGCGCCTGATGCGGCGGCACACCGGCTTCGGCCGGGACGAGGCGGCGGCCAGGGCGTGGATCGACGGCAACGACCGGCCCAACGCCGAGCTGGTCGAGCGCTCGCGGGACCGCTGCGACCTGGTGGTGACGTCACTGGCCGGCTGACCGCCCGGGCGCGCCCGCGGCGCGCGCCGGCGTGCGCCTCCGTGTGACGGTTTCGCAGCCAACCGCGGGGCCGGTGGGGACATTTCCGCGAGTAGCGTGAAAGCGGGTGGCCGGAATCCGGCGGGGAGGCGGGCGGCGATGACGAACGGTCAGGGGCGGTGGTGGCGGCGCCATCCGGGGGCGCTGGCGGCGATGAGCGGCGTGCTGATGACCGCCGGGGCGGGCAGCGCGCTGGCCGGCTTCGTCCCGTGGTGGCTCGCCCTGGTGCTCGGCCTCTCCTCGGGGCTTTTGACGGCGGCCGGCACGGCGCTCTGGGAGCGCCACGCGGCCGGTGTGGCGCGGCGCGCCGCCTGGCTGAACGCCGTCGCCGAGGGCCCGGGGCCGGATGACGCGGCGGCCCGGGGCAACAGCGTGCTGGCCGCGCTCAACCCGGAGGAGCGGGTGGTCGGCTTCAACCGGCTGCGGGACGGCGAGCTGCGGGCGCTGCTCGGCTGGTGCCAGGGGACGGGCCCGGACGCCCGGCGGGTGACGCTGGTGTCGGGCGCGCCGGGCGCCGGCAAGACGCGGCTGCTCGTGGAGTGCGCCGACCGGCTGACGCGGGCCGAGACCGTGCACGGCTGGGCGCGGCGCGACCGGGAGGCGGCGGCGGTGGCCGCGGCGGTGGCGTGGGAGCGTCCCGTGGTGCTGTTCGTCGACGACGCCGACACCAGGCCGGCGCTGCCCGCGCTGCTCGCGGATCTCGCGGCCACCGACGCCGAGGTGCGGGTGGTGCTCGCGGCCCGCGAGTTCGGCGAGTGGTGGGCGCGGCTGCGGGCCGGGCTGCCGCGTGAGGCGGCCAGGGAGCTGCCGCCGGCGGCCGACGTCGTGCTCGGCCCGCTGGCCACCACCGCGCAGGACCAGGCGCAGCTGTTCGACCAGGCGGGACGGTACTTCGCGCGCCGTTTCCACACGGCGCCGCCCGCCGCCACGCTGACGCCGCCGCACCACCCCGCGCAGCCGCTGATGCTGCACGCGGCGGCGGCCGTCGCCACCGTGCGGGGCCAGACGGGTCAGGTCACGGTGGACGACGGGGTGCGGCGGCTGTTCGCCGACGAGGAGTCCTGGTGGGAGCGGAGCGCCGCCGAGGCCGGCCTCACCCTCTCCAGGTCCGCGCTGCGCTCGGCGATCGTGGCCGCCACGGTGCTCGGCGCCCGGGACCTGGACGAGGCGGTGGCGCTGCTCGGCCACTTCCCCGGGCTGCCCCGGCACAACCCGGACGCCATGCGGCGGCTCGCCGAGTGGCTGCGCGAGTCCTACCCGCAGCGCGCCGGCGTCTGGCTCGACCCGCACCTGCCGGCCCGGCTCGTCGAGCGCTACGTCGCGGACCAGCTGGCCGCGAGCCCGCCGCTGCGGGCGGCCGTGGTCGCCGCCGCGCTGGCGCCCGCGCCCTGAGCACCACCGGCCACGAAGGAGGCTGCGACGATGTCGTCCAGGACCAACGGCCCCGACCGGGCCATCCGGCTGCTCACCCTGCTGGCCAGGGCGGCCCAGCACACGCCGAGCGCGCTCGGGACGGTGACCGCGGTGATCGGCGAGGCCCCGGGGCGGCTGCTGCCGGTGGCCGTGGCCGTGGCCCACTCGGGCGCGGGCCCCATCGACCGCGCGGTCGCCGACGCGGTGCGCGCCAGCGAGCTGTCGCACGCCGAGCTGGTCGATCTCGAACAGCGGATCCCCTATCCGACACACGCGCTGGTGCACACCGCGGCCGCCGTCACCGGCCGGCTGCTCGACCTGCCGGAGGACGAGCCGTTGACGCACGCCAAGCGGCTCGGCGACCACGGCATCAGGCTGTCCGCGCTCGGCGAGTGGCCGGCCGCGTTGGCCGTGGACGAGCGGGCGGTGGCGATCGTGCGCGGGCTGTTCGCCGAGGATCCGGAGCCGCACGCCGCCGAGTTGGCCAGGCACCTGAGCAACCTGGGCGTCGACCTGGGCCGGCTCGGCCGGCACGCGGAGGGCCTGGCGGTCGCCCGGGAGGCGCTCGACCTGGTGCGCGGCCTGGCCGGCGAGGACTTCGCCCGCCACGGCCACCACCTGGTGGACGCCCTGCGGAACCTGGGCGTGGAGCTGTCCCGCGAGACACGCTGGCAGGAGGCGCTCGCGGTCGACGAGGAGGCCGTGGCCCTGGCCAGGCGGCTGGTGGCGGAGCAACCGGAGGACCATCTGGCGCGGCTGGCACGGTCGTTGATGACCGCCGGCGTCGACCTGACGAGCCTGGGCCGCTGGGACGAGGCGCTGACGGTCGACGAGGAGGCGGTGGCGATCCTGCGGGAGCTGGTGGCCGACGACCCGGACCGGCACGAGGCCGAGCTGGCCCAGGCGCTCAGCCATCTGGGCACCGACCTGCACCGGCTCCGCCGCCACGAGGAGGCGCTGCCCGCCTTCGCCGAGTCGGTGGCGATCGTCCGCCGGCTGGCCGCGGAGAACCCGGCGGCCCACGACGAGGACCTGCCGCGCGGGCTGGTCAAGCTCGGCTCCGTGCTGACCGAGCTCGGCCGGCACGAGGAGGCGCTGGCCGCCGACGAGGAGGCGCTGCGGCTGACCAGGCCGCTGGCCGGTCAGGACCCGGAGCGGCACGAGCCGGACCTGGCCCACGTCCTGGTGTGCCTCGCCGGCGACCTGTCGCGGCTGGAGCGGGACGCGGAGGCCGTCGTCCGGGACGAGGAGGCCGTCGCGATCAGCCGGCTCCTGGTGGCCCGCGCCCCCGAGGCCCACCGCCCCCAGCTGGCCAGGGCGTTACTCGGGCTCGGGGTGCGGGCGCACCGGCTGCGCCGCTGGGACGCCTCGCTGGCCGCCGACGAGGAGGCCGTCGACCTGCTGCGGGCGGCCGACCGGGCGAGCCCCGCACACCAGCCCGAGCTGGCGCACGCGCTCGGCAACCTCGCCGCGAGCCTCGTCTCCCTCGAACGGCACGAGGAGGCGCTGGCCGCCACCCGGGAGCAGGTGCGCCGCTACCGCCGGCTGCGGGACGACTGGCCGGGTGTCTTCGACGCCGAGCTGGCCGCCGCCGAGTCCGAGCTGCGGCGCCGCAGGGCCCGGGTCGGGATCGAGGGGCCCGACCCGGAGATCGCCGCGCCACGCCGGCCACCGGCCACTCGTCCGGATCCGCACCAGGTCGGCTGAGACTTTTTGTCTCATGCAGAGGTTGCGATCGCCCGTGACCCTGGTTGCATGGGGGCACGGGTGGGAGCAGCCTGACTACAGGAGTTGATGACATGGCGCGGCAGGCCCAGATCGGCGTCACCGGACTCGCGGTGATGGGGCGGAACCTGGCCCGGAACTTCGCCAGGCACGGGCACACCGTCGCCGTGCACAACCGCACCGCCGCCAGGACCAGGGACCTGGTGGCGACCTACGGCCACGAGGGTGACTTCGTGCCGGCCGAGACGGCCGAGGAGTTCGTCGCCTCGCTGGAGCGCCCCAGGCGCCTGGTGGTGATGGTCAAGGCGGGCGCCCCGACGGACGCGGTGATCGACGAGTTCGCGCCACTCCTGGAGCCGGGCGACATGATCGTGGACGGCGGGAACGCGCACTACCTGGACACCAGGCGGCGGGAGGCGGCGCTGCGCGAGCGCGGGCTGCACTTCGTGGGCTGCGGCATCTCCGGCGGCGAGGAGGGCGCGCTCAACGGCCCGAGCATCATGCCGGGCGGCTCCGCCGAGTCCTACCAGGCGCTCGGCCCGCTGCTGGAGAGCATCGCGGCCCAGGTCGACGGCGAGCCGTGCTGCGCGCACATCGGTCCGGACGGCGCCGGCCACTTCGTGAAGATGGTGCACAACGGCATCGAGTACGCCGACATGCAGCTGATCGCCGAGTCCTACGACCTGCTGCGCAAGGTCGCGGGGTACGAGCCGGCGCACATCGCCGAGATCTTCCGCAAGTGGAACACCGGCCGCCTCGACTCCTACCTGATCGAGATCACCGCGGAGGTGCTCGCGCACACCGACGCCGACACCGACCGGCCCTTCGTGGACATCGTGGCCGACCGGGCCGAACAGAAGGGCACCGGACGCTGGACCGTGCAGACCGCGCTCGACCTGGGCGTGCCGGTCTCCGGGATCTCGGAGGCCGTGTTCGCCCGCGCGCTCTCCGGCCACACCGAGCTGCGCGAGGCCGCGCGTTCGCTGCCCGGGCCGATCCGCCCCGAACTGCACCCGGACGACGCGGCCCGGTTCGCGGACAGCGTGGAACAGGCGCTCTACGCCTCCAAGATCGTGGCCTACGCGCAGGGCTGGCACCTGATGCGGGCCGGCAGCGCGGAGTACGGCTGGGACCTGGACCTCGGCACCATGGCCACCATCTGGCGCGGCGGCTGCATCATCAGGGCCCGCTTCCTGAACCGGATCCGCGAGGCGTACCGCCGGGGCGACGAGGCGCCGGTGACGCTGCTGTCCGACGAGACGTTCACCGAGGCGCTGCGGGACGCCCAGGTGGGCTGGCGGCACGTGGTCTCGCAGGCCACCGCGCTCGGCGTGCCGGCGCCCGGCTTCTCGGCCGCGCTCGCCTACTACGACGCGCTGCGCGCCGGCCGGCTGCCGGCCGCGCTGGTGCAGGGCCAGCGGGACTACTTCGGCGCCCACACCTACGAGCGCGTCGACCGCGACGGCTCCTTCCACACGCTCTGGGGCGAGGACCGCACCGAACACGAGGCGTAGCCGGCGACCGCCGGCGGGGGGCCGGGGTTCTCCCCACCCAC
>NZ_JAVREM010000059.1:0-41050 GCF_031845425.1 Streptomyces millisiae | reverse complement strand
GGTGGGAAAAACCTACGCCAGGGGCCACCGCGGCAGCGAAGGGCCCAGGTGGGTGGACTTGGGCGGCATGCCCGCCCCGCTGGCCGCGCCGGACCAGATCTGGTCCCACGTCGGCGGCGGCAGGATCAGGCCGACCTCCTCGGGCCCCGGCGGCTCGGTGGTGTAGCGCGGCGCCACCGGCACCCCCTGGTCCTCGCAGAGCGCGGGGATCAGCACGTGGTCGCTGATCGCCGCCGGCAGCTCCACCCACTCCGGGGGCACGAACCGCAGCCGACCGGCCATGGTCGCCGGCGACACCTCGGAGACCTCCCAGGCCCGGCCGCCGCCGGTCAGCACGAAGGTGCCGCTGCGCGGTGCGAGCCGCGCGCCGGCCGGCAGCTCGGTGACCCGCGCGACCCGGGCCGCCGTGGCCACCGCGCGGCCGAGGTCGAGGCCGGGCACCGCCCGGTGGGTGGCGGAGAGGGTCAGCGGGTAGCGGCGGTGGTCGACGACCAGCGCCGGCAGCCGGCCGGCCGCCGCGCCCGGCTCGGCCCGGCGCAGCCGCCTGGCGGCCTCCAGCCGGTGGTGGCCGTCGGCGAGCAGCACCGGCGGCAGGGCGGGAGGCACGTCGGTCCACGCCGGGTCGCACGCCCACAGCAGCTGGGTGCCGCCCTCCGGGGTGGGGAGTTCGCGGACCGGCGGCCCCTTGACCGTCTCGTCCACGCACTGCTGGAAGGAGCCGAGATCGGTCGCGGCCAGCAGTAACGGCTCGACCGGCGCGTCGGTCTGTTCGAGGAGCCGGACCTGGTTCCGCACGGCCGACTCGGCGACCTGCTGGTGCCGCAGCACGTGCCCGGTCTCCACCCCGTGCAGGCCCAACGCGCCGACCACGCCGCGTTGTTCGACGGCGCCGAGGGCGTCACGGCGTTCCACGACGAAGTAGGTGCGCCCGAGGGGCAGGAGGAGGTCTGTCCGTGGGGCCGGGGTCCGGGGCGGGACCAGCGCGGGGAACAGCTCAGGCCGCAGTGTGCTCCTCCTCCTTCACTGCCTCCCTCAGCATGTCCCGCGGCACGTCGGCACGTGGGATCTCCCGGGCCATCGCCCCGGCCAGCACGGACGGCCCGGGTTCCGGCGCCGGAGCCGGCAGCACCACGGGCCGCAGCGTGTCGAGCGCCTTGCGCAGCACCGCCTCCAGCTCCTGGGGGCTGTCGGCGACCGCCGTGACGTAGCCATGTCCGGCGACCCGGCTGGTGGCCTCCGGAACATGACTCCCCACGGGAACCGCGATCTCCAGCTCCCGCACCCCGGCGAGCGCCCGCGCCTCCGCGATCCCCTCCACCGCCTCGAAATGGCCGGGCGGCAGCCGCAGGAACCGGATGCCGGCACACCGCGGCTCGCCGAAGTCGGGCTCCGGCAGCGGCAGTCCGAGCGCGCTGGCGACGCTGAGCGCGATCAGGTCGGTCCCGGTGGCCAGCCGCAGCAGGTCGTGCACCTCGGTGGCTCCCGGGTGGGCGTGCGACTCGATGAGCCGCGGCCCCTCGGCGGTGACGATGACCTCGGTCTGCGAGAGCCCGTTGCGCTGGCCCGCCGAGTTGAGCGTGGCGACGACCAGTCGGTGGATCCGCTCCCGCGTGTCCTCGTCCAGATCGGCCGGCATGTCGTAGCCGGTCGTCCGCTGGTGCTCGGTGATGACGGCTCCCACCAGGTCGCGGGGGCCGTACTTCCTGGTGACGGCGAGGACCGTGTGCTCGCCTGCCCGCGAGTGCGCCTCGACGCTGTACTCCGGGCCGTCGAGGAACTCCTCGACGATCAGGGCGGGTTCGCCCGCCAGCTGGGCGGCCAGGTCCGACGCGTCCACCGCGCTGCGCAGCAGATGCACGTCCTGGCCGCCCGAGCCGGTGCGCGGCTTGGCCACGCACGGGAAGCCGACGCGCTCGGCGACGGCCACCAGATGCGCGGCACGGTCACAGTGCTCGAACCGGACGGGGGCACCGGTGAGCTGGTTGACCCTGCCGCGCAAGGCCGCCTTGTCCGTGAGGTACGCGACGGCCGCATGGGGGTTGCCCGGGAAGCGGAGCGCTTCGTTCGCCCGGGCGGCGATCAGGGCGCTGGCCTCGGTGAAGCCGAACACAGCAGCCCTGGCGGGAAGGTTGGTGAGATGGCCGACGGCCATCATCAGTTGGGGATGGTCGGTCCAGTCGACCGTGATCGCCTGGTCGGCGAGGGCGACGGCCTCCCGAACTCCCGGTCGTGACAGGTCGGGTGCCAACACCAGGGTGCGGGCGCCGACCCGGCGGGCCGCCTCGACCACCGCAGGGCGCGGGCTGAGCAGAACCGCCATCGGTGACTGGGGCGTCATCGTGCCGCCTCCTTGAGTCCACGAGATCCGAGGTTCGAGTCCACGTCCACGTCCAGTTCCAGGTCGACCGCGTCACCGGCCGAGGTGCCGGGCTCCCCGCGGGTCGCGCATCAGCCCCAGACGCTGCCGAGGGTGTCGTTCTGCCCGGCACTCGTGTCCTGAGCCGTGGCGACCCCACCGGACACCGCCGCGATCACGAAGGCGGCGAGAACGCTGAGAACAAACTTCTTCACGGGATCCCTCTTCCGTGTCCACATAGGCGAACATGAGTGGCATGCTGGCCCAATCATGCTCACGAGCATTCACGGCGAAGTCGATAGAATCGCTGTGGCATCATCTCGCCTGTCAAGTTGACGCCAAGGGGCTGGCCGATGTCGTTCGAGGAAGAAGATCGTGAGCGAATCCGGCAAAATAGACGCAGCGGCCGCCCGAGTTTACCGGCTCCGCGTGACTCACCCCACCAACTCCGTTGAATGGATTGCCGTTCGTGCTGGTCTTACACCGGAGCAAGTGAAGGACGCGGAGTTCCAGCTCGCCGAGTTGGGCCTGTTGCGGCCGTCCCCGAGCGGCGGCCGGGTGGCCATCAGCCCCGAGAGCGCCGCCGACGCGCTCCTCGCGCCGATGGAACAGGACATTCTCCAACGACGCATCGCGATGGCGGCGACCAGGGCCAGGCTGCACGCCCTCTCCGGCGACTACCTGGAAGCCCGCAGCATGCGCTCGGCCAAGAGCAGCATCGAGATCGTCGAGGGCATCGACAACATCCGCGCCGTCATCGACGACCTCGGCCGCACCTGCGCCAAGTCCCTGGACGCGCTGGTGTACGGCGGCCCACAGACCGACGACGCCCTCCGCGCCGCGCTGGCCGTGGACCGCGAGCTCCTCTCCCGTGGCATCCGGATCCGCTCGATCTTCCAGCACTCGGCGCGCGGCCACCGCGCCACCACCGTCTACGCGGCCACCCTCGCCAGCGAGGGCGGCCAGGTGCGCAGCACCGCCGTGTTGCCGTCCCGGATGCTGATCTACGACGACTGCGCGGTGCTGCCGCTCGACCCCCTGAACACGGCGGGCGGCGCCGCCCTGGTGCGCGATCCCGCGGTGCTCAAGTTCCTCAAGCAGCTCTTCGAGCACTACTGGGACCGGGCGTTGGACTTCGCCGAGGAGCAACGCACCGGCCCCGAGCCGGCCGGTGTCGAGCGCGAGGTGCTGCTGCTGATGGCGGCGGGCAAGAAGGACGAGGCGATCGCCCACCAGTTGGGCATGTCGCCCCGGTCCGTCAGCCGCATCGTCGCCCGCCTGATGGAGCGCCTCGGCGCCGAGAGCCGGTTCCAGGCGGGCGCGCGGGCCGCGCTCAACGGCTGGCTGTCCTGACACGACCACTCCGACGGGAAGGGGTGCGGACGATGGATGTGAGCACGACACAGGCGGGCGACGCCGTCGGCGACGGTGAGGCCGGCGCGGTGCTGGGCGACGACGAGGAGATCGACGCGGCGACCGTTCGCGTGTACCAGCTGCGGGTCACCCATCCCACCGACCTGGTCAGCCAGTTGGCGGCGCGGGCCGGTCTCGACCGGGAGCAGGTCAGCCAGGCCGAGAAGAAGCTCTCCCAGCTCGGCCTGTTGCAGCGCTCGCCGAGCGGCGGCTGGGTGGCGATCAGCCCGGAGAGCGCGGCGGAGGCGCTGCTCGCCCCGTTGGAGCGCGACATCCTCCAGCAGCGGATCGCGATGGCGGCCACCAGGGAGCAGTTGCACGCGCTCTCCGGCGACTACCTGGAAGCCCGCAGCATGCGCTCGGCCAAGAGCAGCATCGAGGTGGTCGAGGGGATAGAGAACGTCCGCGCGGTGATCGACGACCTGGGCCGCACCTGCACCACCTCGTTGGACTCCATGCAACCGGGTGGCGGCGTGACCGACGCGGCCGTCCGGGCGGCCGCACCGCTGGACATGGAGTTGCTGTCGCGCGGCATCACCATGCGGTCGCTGTTCCAGCACAGCGCCCGCCGCCACCGCAACACCGTGCAGTACGTGGAGCGGCTGACCACCGCCGGCGGGTCGGTGCGCAGCACCGGCACGCTGCCGTCCCGCATGCTGATCTACGACCGGGACTGCGTGGTGCTGCCGCTCGACCCGCTGGACACGGCGGCGGGCGCGGCCATCGTCCGGGACCCCTCGGTGCTGAGCTTCCTGTGCCAGGTCTTCGAACAGTGCTGGGAGGACGGCCGGGACTTCGTCGAGCCCGACGTGGCGGCGCCGGACACCGAGCCGGTGGGCGTCGAGCGCGAGGTGCTGCTGCTCATGGCGACCGGCCGCACCAACGACGACATCGCGCTGCGGCTCGGCGTCTCCCAGCGGTCGGTGAGCCGGACGGTGGCGCAGCTGATGGCGCGGCTCGGCGCCACCAACCGCTTCCAGGCGGGGGTGCGGGCGGCCGAGCTGGGCTGGCTGACCGTTCAGGACCCGGCGGAGGCGTAGAGCCCCTGGTCGGCCTCCGGCAGCCAGGAGCCGGCCGGGCGTTCCAACCAGGAGCCGCGGCCGCCCAGATCGCGGGCGGCCGCGGTGAGCGCGTCGAGCCCCGGGTGGTGCGGCCCGCGCCGCCACACCATGGAGACCGGGGAGAGCGGCACGGGTTCGACGAGCGGTCGCAGCACCATGCCCGGCACGCCGACGAACTCCGTGCTGGCCAGCACGGACCAGCCCTGCCTGCGCACGACCCGGCCGAACTCCGCCTCGCCCTCGATCTTCGGGAACGGCGGCGCGAGGTGGATGCCGCGCCCGGCGAAGAGGCTGCGGGCGTAGTCGGTCCACTCGGTGGTCTCCTCGTTGCCCGCCGCCGCGTACAGCGTCTCGCCCGCCAGTTCGGCGAGCGGCACCCGGGGCAGCGCGGCCAGCCGGTGGTCGCCCGGCAGCAGCACGGCCACCCGCTCGAAGCGGATCAGCCGGTGCGCGAGCCCGGCCCGCACGGCCGGGGCGAGGCCGGCCACCCGGCCGAACGACACGTCGAGCCGGCCGTCGGCGATCTCGGCCGCCGCCCTGGCGAGGCCGCTGTGGTAGCGGGCGACGAACTCGAGCTCGGGCGCGATCAGCCGCGCCTCGTCGAGCACCCGCTGCCCGGTGGCGACCCGCGCCGCCACGTCCACCACCAGTGGCCGGTCGCCACCGGCCGCCACGGCGGCGCCGAGCCCGTCGTACGCCGCCAGCACACGGCGCGCGTGCGGCAGCAGGCGCTCCCCCTCCCGGGTGAGGGCCACATGCCGGGTGCTCCGGTCGAAGAGCGCCGTCCCCCACTCGCGTTCCAGCCGCCTGATGTCCCGGCTGAGCGCCTGCTGCGCCACGAAGAGCCGGCCGGCGGCCCGGGTGAAGTGCAGTTCCTCGGCCACCGTGACGAACGCGCGCAGCAGTCGGGGATCGGTCTCGTGGTGCACGAGGACCATTCTCACGCGCCCCAGCCGATTCACAACAGGGGCGCGTGAATGGGCGCTGATCAGGTGTTGGACGCGGCGCCTCGCCCTTGGCGAGGGTGGATGCCATGCCGACCATGCTCTTCGCCCTCACCGGGGGCACGCTGATCGCCGCCCTCCCCTCGGCCCTGGACACCCGCCCACCCGCCGCGCGGGCGAACCCACGACGCCGCCGGCCGTCGTCCGCCGGCCGGCGAGCCGGGCGCGGGACACCCCCGCTCCGCCGACGGGCGGACGAGTGAGCGGCTAGGTCCTGTCCGGGCGGTCTTCGAGGATCAGCCCGCGGCGTCAGACGCGGTGCATCGCAAGGCACCGGATCGCAGCTCATACTTGGCCGTATTCGCGCGATTCGGTAACGCAGCGAGGTGCCGTGTATGGCGTCGCGGGCCCGAAGAAGATCGCCCGGACAGGGCCTAGAGCGCCGTGAGGAAGGCCGCGGCCAGCGGCCCGGCGTCGCGGCCGCCCGAGCCGCCGTCCTCGAGCACCACCGCGAACGCCAGGTCGCCCTCGCCGAGGAAGCCGATCATCCACGCGTTGGTCGACAGCTCGCCGTCCTCCGCCCGGTACTCGGCCGTCCCGGTCTTGCCGTGCGGCTCGCCCGGCACGCCGTCCAGCGCCGAGGCGCTGCCCTCCGTCACGGTGGCCCGCATCATCGTGCGGAGCGCCGCGACCGTGGACTCGGACAGCTCGGTGTCCGCCTGGTACGGCTCCTCCACGGCCGCCGGGACCAGCAGCGGCTGGCGGAACGTTCCGTCCGCCACGGTGGCGGCCACCGAGGCCATCACCAGCGGGCTGGCCTGCACCTGGCCCTGCCCGATCAGCGACGCGGCCAGCGCGTTCTCGTCCTCGGCGACCGGCACGCTGCCGTCGAAGGTGACGGCGCCCACGCTCCACTCCTCGCCTATGCCGAAGGCCCGCGCCGTCCGGTTGAGGGTGTCGTCCTCGAAGCGGTCCCGGTTGCCGATGAACGCCGTGTTGCAGGACTCGGTGAACGCCTCGCGCAGGGTCGTCTCGGGCCCGAGCTCGAACTCGTTCTGGTTCTCGAAGGCCTGGCCGTTCACGGTGACCTCACGGGGGCAGCCGAGGCGGTCGTCCGGCGTCACCCCGGCTTCGAGCAGCGCGGCCGCCGTCACTACCTTGAAGGTGGACCCGGGCGCCAACTGCCCCTGGAGGGACCGGTTGAACCCGTCGAGCGGCCAGTCGGCCGCGGCCAGCACCTCGCCGGACGACGGCCGTATCGCGACGATCGAGCCGGCCCGCCCGAGGTCGTCGAGCGCCTCCTCGGCCGCGGCCTGCACCTCGGGGTCGATCGTGGTCTCCACCGGGCTGCCGGCCTCGCCACCCTCCTGCTCGTAGAGGGTGTCGACGGCCTCGCCCGACTCGCGGTCGGCGATCACCACCGCGGAGGCGGGGGTGCCGGCCAACTGCTCGTCGTAGCGCTGCTGCAGCCCCGAGGAGCCGGCGCCGGACTCGGGGTCGAGGCCCCCGACCAGCGACCTGGCCGCGTGCGCCAGCGGCCTGGTGTCCTCCTGGACCTGGATCCCGGGCACGGCCCCCAACTCCCCGGCGTGCTCCTGGTAGTCGGCGTCCCGCAGGGTCACCACCGGCACCGCCTGGTCCGGCTCGGCCGCGGCCACCCGGTCCGCCAGCGCCTCGGTGTCGACCCCCACGTCCAGCGCGTCGATCGCCTCGTACGCCGCCGCGGGATCGCTGAGCATCGCGGGCCAGAGGCTGATGTCCCACACGGTCGAAGGGCCGGCCAACTGGCTGCCGTCGGCCGCGAGTATGGGCGCCCGCTCGGGCTCCTCGGTGGTGAGGACCAGCGTCTGCCCCTCCCCCAACCGCGGGTGGACGACGGCGGGTTCCCAGCGCACCAGCCAACGGTCCTCCTCGCCGGGCACCATCACCGCGGCCGAGTCGTAGGACCAGTCGCCCAGCTCCCCCAGGGTGAACGTCGCGGTGAACGGCACCCGCATCGCCTCGTCCGCGTCCTCGACCGCCTCGGCCTCGCCGGCGATCTCCAGCACGGTCTCCTCGGAGCCCATGTTCTCCGCCACCGAGTCGAGCAACGAACGCGCGCCCTCCGGATCGTCGGTGAGCGACGCGGCCCGCGCCAGGTCACCGTCGGCCCAGGCGCGCAGGAAGGCGTCCGCGCCGTCCCGCGCCTGGTCGGAGCGGCCGTCGCCGTCCACGCCACGGAGCACGAGCACCGCGACCACCGCCAACACCGTGACCAGCACGGCGCCACCTATCACCACGCTTCGATGAGACCGCCAACTCGCCGGCTGCCGCTGCGGGTCCCACCCCGGTGCACTGTTCCCCATGGCGCGCACCCTACCGCCGCCACCCGGGCCAAGCCGAGCAGAAACGACAAAGACGACGTGGCCTGGAACGACGCGGGGCTCTGAAACGACGAAGGCGACGCGGCCCGCGCGGAGCGCGGGCGCACGTCGCCTGTCGACGGAGTGGAGATGGCGGGAATCGAACCCGCGTCCAACGAAGCAGAAGGAGGGCTTCTCCGAGCGCAGTCCGCTCTGATTTTCTCAGCCCCGGAGATCACGCGGACAAGTCTCCGACGGGCTCAGTCGCTGTTTGGTGTCCCCTTAGCTCCCGCGACCGGAGCTAACAGGTGAGTTCCCTAGCTGATGCCAGACACCGGGACGGGAACAGGCCCGGGCTGACACTTCGCGAGTCGCTGCTCAGGCAGCGAGGGCGAAGGAATCGCGCTTGTTATTGGCGATTATTTTTTCACGGCACATGGTTAACGAGATCATTGCCGCGCTTCCTCGGCTCGCTTCCCCTACTTCGACATCCGCTGTCGAAACCGATCATCCCCATGTTGAGTTAACAAACACCACGACCGCTCCCGGCCGCGTCCCTGCCATGATACGTCACGCGCGCTGCCTGCGGCGAGCCGCCGAGACGACGCGCTCCGCCTCCCGGCGGTCCTGCTTCTCCCGCAGCGTCTGCCGCTTGTCGTAGTCCCGCTTGCCCCGCGCCAGGGCGAGCTCGACCTTGGCTCGTCCGTTCAGGAAGTAGAGGGAGAGCGGCACCAGCGTCAGGCCCGTCTCCTGGATCCGGCCGACCAGCTTGTCGATCTCCGCGCGGTGCATCAGCAGCTTCCGCTTCCGCCGGGCGCTGTGGTTGGTCCAGGTGCCCTGCGCGTACTCGGGGATGTGCACGTTGTGCAGCCACACCTCGCCGCCGTCGATCTGGCCGAAACCGTCGACGAGGGACGCGCGGCCCTGGCGCAGCGACTTCACCTCGGTGCCGGTCAGTACCAGACCGCATTCGTACGTGTCCAGAACGTGATAGTCGTGCCGCGCCTTCTTGTTCTGCGCGATCAGCTTGCGCCCCGTTTCCTTTGCCATGACCAGCCGAGTCTACCGGCCGGCCGCCAGACCGCCGAGCACGTTTTCCGCCCGCTCCTCGGCGTCCTCGCCGGGGCCGACGAGCAGGTCGGGCACGAGTCCCTCGGAGCCGACCGTACGGCCCGACGGGGTGGCGTAGCGGCCCACGGTCAGCTCGGCGACCGAGCCGTCCGGCTGCACGTCCGGCATCTGGACGGTGCCCTTGCCGAAGGTCGGGGTGCCGACGATCACCGCGCGGTTGCGGTCCTGGAGGGCGCCGGTCAGCATCTCGGCCGAGCTCATGGTGCCGCCGTCCACCAGCACCACCAGGGGCCTCTCCGTGTCCCCGCCGGGCTCGGCGTGCAGCGCGTTCTGCTCGCCGCGCACGTCGTAGGTGGCGACCAGGCCGCCGTCCAGGAAGACGGAGGCCGCGGCGGCGGCCTCGGTGAGCAGCCCGCCGGTGTTCCCGCGCAGGTCGAGCACGATGCCGTCCTCCGGCGGCGCGCTGTGTGCCGCGGCCCGGACCAGCTCGCCCGAGCCCTCGACGAAGGAGCTGACGTGGATCCTGGTGACGCCCGGCTCGTCGCGGGTGACGGTGACCGGGCGGGCGGTCAGCCGGGCGCGCTCCACCTGGACCGTGGTGACCACGTCCTCCCGCGCGACGCCGAGCAGCACCGTGCTGCCGGCGGGCGCCGGCTCGGGGCCCGCGCTGCCGCGCAGCCGGCTCACGGCGTCGGTGACCGGGCGGCCGGTGAGCGGCACGCCGTCGATGGTGACCAGTTCGTCGCCGGCCCGGACGCCGGCGCGCTCGGCCGGGCTGCCCGGGTGCACCTCGCTGACCACGATGCGGCCCTCGGCGGTGCTGATCACCGCGATCCCGGTGCCGACGTACTCGCCGGCCAGGTTCAGCCGGACCGACTGGTACTCCTCCGCCGAGTAGGCGCTCGCCCAGCGGTCGCCGCTACGGCTCACCAACTCGCCGGCGTCGTCGAGCGTCTCGGCCCGCTCCGGGCCCGGCCCGGCGGCCGGCACCGGCTGGCCGGAGCCCGCCGCCTCCGGCCAGGAGCCGGTGGCGGCGCCCGTCACGAGCACCCCGGCGAAGACACACGCCAGGGCGGTCCCCCGCCTGGCGGCGGCACCCCCGCCCCGTGGCCCAAACGAAACTCCGTGACACGGTCGTGACATGGTGCGGAGTGTAGGACACCCCCGGGGGGCGCACGGGAGTTTCACCCGGTACGTCCGGGTGCACGCCACGGTGATAAATCACACGCGCCCTACACGCGCAGGTACTTGCGGAGCGCGAAGAAGGCCGCCAGGGAGGGCATCAGCGCGCTCACCACCAGCACCAACGGCAGCACCGAGAGCACCGCGTCCCAGCCGATGAAGTTGATCAGCGGGATCTGCTCGGCCAGGAAGTTGTTGATCGCGAAGTACTTGACGCCCACGATCAGCACACAGGCGAACAACCCGCCGAGCAGGCCGGCGATCGCCGCCTCCAGGATGAACGGCAGCTGGATGTAGAGGCTGGACGCGCCGACCAGACGCATGATCCCGGTCTCCCGGCGCCGGCTGAACGCCGAGACCCGCACCGTGTTCACGATCAGCAGCATCGCCACCACCAGCATCAGCGCCATCAGCCCGAGCGCCGCGTAGTTGACGCCGTTGAGCAGGTCGAACAGGTTCTCCAGCGTCGAGCGCTGGTCCTGCACCGACTGCACGCCCTCCCGACCCGCGAACGCCGAGGACACGACGTCGTACTGGGTCGGGTCGGTCAGCTTGACCCGGTACGACTCCTGCATCTGGTCCGGGGTGACCACGGCGGCGATCGGCGAGTCGGCCTGCTGCTCCTGGTAGTGCGTGTACGCCTCGTCGGCCGACTCGTAGAAGACGTCCTCGACGAGCTCCAGTTCCTCGAGCTCCGCCAGCAGTTGCTCCTTCTGGTCCTCGGTGACCGCGCCGCGGGCGCAGGCGGGGTCGGTCTGGGCGTCGTTCTCGTTGCAGAGGAATATCGACACCTCGACCCGGTCGTACCAGAAGTCCTTCATGCTGTTGACCTGCTGGTTGGTCAGCAGCGAGCCGCCGAGCAGGGACAGCGAGAGGGCGACCGACACGATCACCGCGAAGGTCATCGTCAGATTGCGGCGGAGACCGACGCCGATCTCCGACAGGACGAAGTGGGCGCGCATGGCGTCCTTTCAGTCGGGGCTCAGGCCGGGGTCAGTGCTGGTAGCCGTAGACGCCGCGGGTCTGGTCGCGGACGAGACGGCCCTTCTCGAGCTCGATGACGCGCTTGCGCATCTGGTCCACGATCTGCGCGTCGTGGGTGGCCATGACGACGGTCGTGCCGGTGCGGTTGATGCGGTCCAGGAGCTTCATGATGCCGACCGAGGTCTGCGGGTCCAGGTTGCCGGTCGGCTCGTCCGCGATCAGCAGCATCGGCCGGTTGACGAACGCCCGTGCGATGGCGACGCGTTGCTGCTCACCGCCGGAGAGCTCACCCGGCATCCGCTCCTCCTTGCCGCCGAGGCCGACGAGTTCGAGGACCTCCGGCACGGTCTTGCGGATCTGCCCGCGGGGCTTGCCGATGACCTCGAGCGCGAAGGCGACGTTCTCGCCCACCGTCTTGTTCGGCAGCAGCCGGAAGTCCTGGAACACGGTGCCGAGTTGGCGGCGCATCTGGGGGATCTTCCAGTTGGAGAGCCGGCCCAGGTCCTTGCCGAGCACGTGCACCGAGCCGTGGCTGGCGCGCTCCTCGCGCAGCAGCAGCCGCAGGAAGGTGGACTTGCCGGAGCCGGAGGAGCCCACCAGGAAGACGAACTCGCCGCGTTCGACCTCGAGGGACACGTTGTTGAGGGCCGGCGCGTTCTGCTTCGGGTACGTCTTGGAGACGTTGTCGAATCGGATCACGGTTACACCATGTCGGGATGGGGTACATGCGGGGGGCTCCCCGTCGCTGGGGCAGACCATACGCGAAGCGGCGTGTGGTCCGCAGGCGGCGTCCCAGGCCATCCGCTTTTGCCGGTTTCGCTCCCGTTGGGTGGATCGGGGTCCTGTTTCCAGGCCGGTCCCCGGCGGGATCCGGCCCGGATCCGGTCGGGCTTCTGCGTTTCCGTACGGACCCTGGCACAGTAGGGAGCAGGGGGAGATGAGAGGAGACGATCGCATGACCGCCGACTGGCTGGTGTGCGCCAACTGCGCGGGGCGGGTCAGCGAGGGCCGTTGCGCCGTCTGCCGGGCCGAGCTCGCGCGGCTGCGCGCGGAGCGTGGCCCGTGGGGCGCGCTCGGCAGCCCCGCCGGTCTCGTCGCCCTGCTGCTGGCGCTGGTGGCCGTGCTGCTGCTGGTCGCCAGGCCCGCCTGAGCGGGCCGGAGCCCGGGACTCGAACGAGCGGGCCCGGGGCAGCAGCGCCGCCCCGGGCCCGTTCTGATGTGCGTGGTGTTACGCGGTGCACGCGCGCCGTGACCTGGCTGGTCAGGCGGCGGCCGCACCACCGTTCTTGGTGATCAGCCGCGGCAGGTAGCGGAAGGCCACGCCGCCCGCGATCATGGTCGCGGCACCGATGATCAGCAGCGTCTCGTTCATGGAGGCGCCGGTCTCGGCCAGCTCGCCGTTGCCGCTGGGAACGGCCTCGGCCTCCTCCTCGGTCAGCTGCTCGGTCGGGTCGTTCTGCTCGATCGGCGAGGTGGCACCCTCGGAGTCGGGCTGCGGACCGCCGGCGCCCTCGGCGACACCCTCGGGGCTACCGCCGTCGGCGCCGTTGGCCGCGCCACCGTCGTCAGCACCGCCGTCGTCCGCGCCACCGTCATCGGCACCGCCGTCGTCCGCGCCACCGTCATCGGCACCGCCGTCGTCCGCGCCACCGTCATCGGCACCGCCGTCGTCCGCGCCACCGTCATCGGCACCGCCGTCGTCCGCGCCACCGTCGTCAGCACCGCCGTCGTCCGCGCCACCGTCATCGGCACCGCCGTCGTCCGCGCCACCGTCGTCAGCACCGCCGTCATCGGCACCGCCGTCGTCAGCACCGCCGTCGTCCGCGCCACCGTCATCGGCACCGCCGTCGTTGCCCTCGGTCAGACCGAGAATGGCACCGTCCGCGCCCTCGGCGACGCCGAGGATGGCGGCGTCCTGGGCGGTCGGCGCCGAGCTGTCCTTGCTCTGCTCACCCGCGGACGCCGTGCCGACGACGGCGAGCGAGGCGCCCGCCGCGAAGACGGCGGCCGCGGCGACGCGCGCCATGTTGGCGCGTGTCTTGGGACTGGCCATAGATGCACTACCCCCTGTAGCTGTTCGGTACAGACTATGTCCCGCTTGTCATGGGCAGCCTGCGCAAGGGCGGCGCCCGGCGCGGAGGGCACCGAGCCTCTCACGCGCCCCTTGCGCAACACGCACCCCTGGACATAGGCATGCCAGGCGAACAGCTTTCCCGCTGAAACGACCCCCGTCAAGCGGGATGTCCGGTAAATGCCGAGCGGGCCAAGAAAGTTGTGTGAAGGTTACTTCTCCTGCTGTTTCCGCCAGCGGATTCCCGCCTCCAGGAAGTCATCGATATCCCCGTCCAAAACACCCTGGGGGTTTCCGACTTCGTGTTCGGTACGAAGATCCTTGACCATCTGGTACGGCTGGAGGACGTAGCTCCGCATCTGGTTGCCCCAGGAGTTGCCGCCGTCGCCCTTGAGCGCGTCCATCTTGGCCTGCTCCTGCGCCCGTTGGTGGGCGAGCAGCCGGGCCTGCAGCACGCGCATCGCGGCGGCGCGGTTCTGGATCTGGGACTTCTCGTTCTGACAGGAGACGACGATGCCGGTGGGCAGGTGGGTGATGCGGACCGCCGAGTCCGTGGTGTTGACGGACTGTCCACCGGGGCCCGAGGAGCGGAAGACGTCCACCCGGATCTCGTTCTCCGGGACCTCGATGTGGTCGGTCTGCTCCACCACCGGCAGCACCTCGACGCCGGCGAACGAGGTCTGGCGGCGGCCCTGGTTGTCGAACGGGGAGATCCGCACCATGCGGTGGGTGCCCTGCTCGACCGAGAGCGTGCCGTAGGCGTAGGGGGCCTTGACGGTGAAGGTGGTCGACTTGATGCCGGCCTCCTCCGCGTAGGAGGTGTCGAGCACCTCGGTCGGGTAGCCCTTGCGCTCGGCCCAGCGCAGGTACATGCGCTGCAGCTGCTCCGCGAAGTCGGCCGCGTCCACGCCGCCGGCCTCGGCCCTGATGCTGACCATGGCCTCGCGCTGGTCGTACTCGCCGGAGAGCAGGGTGCGGACCTCGAGCTCGTCCACCGCCTTCTGGACGGCGGCCAGCTCGGCCTCGGCCTCCTTGCGGGTGTCCGCGTCGGACTCGGCCTCGGCGAGCTCGAAGAGCACCTCGAGGTCGTCGATGCGGCTGTGCAGCTCCTCGGTCTTGCGCACCTGGGCCTGGAGCAGGGAGAGCTTGCTGGTGACCTGCTGGGCGCGCTCCGGGTCGTCCCAGAGGGTGGGGGCGGCCGCCTGCTCCTCAAGCGAGGCGACCTCGGCCCGCAGGCTGTCCAGGTCGAGGACGGCCTCGATCGACTCCATGGTGGAGGCGAGAGACTTCAGAGCTTCGGATACATCGACAACTGCCACACGTCCAGCGTAACGGCTGGGCGCCGCGGCCAGCGGCGCGCGCCGTCGGCGGGCGGCGTGGCCGCCCGCCGACGGGCCGCTACGCGGGCTGGGAGAGCTGGACGTCCGCCCTGGGCGGGCCGCCGGCCGGCTCGCCCAGGCCGCCGTCGCTGCTGTCGCCGCCGGAGAACAGCAGCCAGCCGCCGAGCGCGGCGGCGCAGACCAGGGCGGCGGCCGTCACGGCCAGCCGCCTGCGGCGGCGGGCGGCCGCGGCGTTCCTGGCCGAGCCGGCCCGGCGCTCGCCGGCGGTCCTGATGGTGCGCGCGGTGCCGTGCGCGCCCCCGGCCAGCTCCTCCGCGTCCGGTACCCGCATCCGGGTGTGGGTCTCGCGCTCCGAGTCGGGCGCGGTGCCGCGGACCAGCGGCACCGCGACCCGCCCCGCGCCACCGCCGCCACCGCCCGCGGCGGCCAGGGCCGCGATCGGCTCCTCCGCCTCGACGGGCTCGGGCGCCGCGTCCTCCTCCGGGTCGCCGATGTCGAGCGGCGGCAGACCCTCCAGGGACGGCAGCAACTCGCGCAGTCGGGAGGCCAGCTCGGCCGCGCGCAGTCGGGAGGCCGGCGCCTTGGCGAGGCACTGCTGGATCAGCTCCCACAGCTCGCGCGGGATGCCGGGCAGCTCGGCGGCCTTCTCGGTGACCTGCCGGCGCAGCACGGCGCCCGGGTGGCCGCCGCCGAAGGGGGTGAAGCCGGCCAGCAGCTCGTAGAGGACGGTGACCAGCGCGTAGATGTCCACGGCCGCGCGGGGCGGCAGGCCCTCCACGATCTCGGGGGCCAGATAGTCGGGGGTGCCGACGACGCCGCCCTTGCCGCCGTGCCGCGGCTCGTCGATCAGCTTGGCGACGCCGAAGTCGGTGAGCAGCGCGACCCGGCCGCCCTCGGGGGTGTCGAGCAGGATGTTCTCGGGCTTGACGTCACGGTGCACGATGCCGGCGGCGTGCGCGACGGCCAGGCCATTGGCGACGGCCGCGGTGATCGCCACGGCCTCGCGCGGCGCGAGACGGCGCTCGCGCTCCAGGTGGCGGCGCAGGTCGGGGCCGCGCACCAGGTCCATGACCAGGGCGACCTCCTGGCCGTCGGGGGTGTCGCCCGAGTCCGCGATGATCAGGTCGCGGACGCCGACGATGTTGGGGTGTTCGAGTCCGAGCAGGGCGTGCCGCTCGTGGGCGAAGCGCTCGGCCAGGTCGCGGTCCGCGGCGAGGTCCTCACGCAGGAGCTTGATCGCCACGGGGCCGTCGGGCCCGTCCCCGAGCCACACCGTTCCGGCACTGCCGCGGCCGAGCACACGGTGGACGGTGTAGTGGCTGCCGATGTTCCGTGCCATGGCGTGAGGCTACGACGACCCGTCAGGTGACGGGACTACCGCGTGCCCGGCTTGCCCGGTTTTATTGGCATGCCCGGACGAAATTCCACCCTCGGAAGTCGATAAATCCCCGAGGTCGTCGATTATTCGGGGACGCTGTTCTGGATGTCCTCGACTTGCTGATTGGCCTCCTCGATCAGGCCCAGCCATTCCCGGACGTCGTCGAACCACCCGGTGACGGTGTCCCAGAAACTCCGGCCGTCGGCAATCCAGTCCTGAAGCGGCGTGAAGTTCCAGACCAGAAAGCAGATGACGACGAGGATCAGCACCATGAACAGGCAGCCCTTGAGGCAGCCGAGCCCCGGGATGCGCATGGGGTTCGCGCTCCGTGACCGGCCGCGCGGCTCGTCGTTCCGGCGCGGGGCCGGCTCCTGGTAGCGCGGCGGCACCGGCGGCTGGTAGCGCTGCGGTTGCTGCTGGTACTGCTGGGGCTGGTACTGCTGCGGCTGCTGGTACTGGGGTGGCGGCGCCACGGGGTAGCCGTAGGCCCCGCCCTGGCCCTGCTGCTGTGGCGGGGGCGCGACGCGCTGCGGGCGGCGCTGGGGGCGCCGCTGTGGGGCGCGCTGCAGGGGGTCGAGCGCCGGCTCGGCGGGCTGGACCCTGGTCGGTTCGTTGCGGTCGCGGGCGGCCCGCAGCTGGTCACCCCAGGCCGTCGGGAGCTGCGGCTCGGGCGGCGGCGCGCCCTGGGCCGGCATGGCCCGGGTGGCCGACAGGTCGTCGTCGCGCCCACCGCCGCCCTGGCCGTGGTCGGGTCCCGCGCCGTGCTGCGGGAGCACGCTGGTGGCGCCGTAGGGGTCGGAGCCGCCGGCGGAGGCCGAGCCGCCGGGCAGCACCTGGGTGGGCTCGGCGGATCCTGGCGGGCTGATCCCCGTGCCCGGCACCAGGACCGGGTTGGTGTCCGGCGCGAGCAGCGCGGCGACGCCGAGCGCGGCCGTGCGCTGCTCGGGGCTCGCGTTCTCCGCGATGCCGGCGGCGACGGTCCGCAGCGCGCGGGCCAGCGCGGCGGCGCTCGGCCGCTCGTCCGGGCTCTTGCGCAGGCAGCAGTCGATGACGGTCCACAGCGGGTCGGGCAGCCCGGCGGGCCTGCGGGGCTCGTCGCTCAGGTGCCGGCGGAGGATCTCCAGGGTGCTCGCGCCGCCGAACGGCGGCTGCCCGGTGACCAGCTCGTACAGCACGATGCCGGCCGCGTAGACGTCGACGGCCGAGGTCTGCGGGCGGCCCTCGGCGGACTCGGGGGCGACGTAGGACGGGGTGCCGACGAACTCGCTGGCGCGGGTGACGCCGGGCGAGTCGGCCAGCCTGGCGATGCCGAAGTCGGTGAGCATCGGCCGCAGCGCCACGTTCTCGTCGTCGGCGCCGGCGAGCAGCACGTTGGCCGGCTTGAGGTCGCGGTGCACGATGCCGCGGGCGTGGGCGGCGGCCAGCGCGTCGGCGATCTGGGCGGTGAGCAGCGCCGCGGCCACCGGCGAGAACCGGCGGTTCTCGTAGAGGTAGCGGTGCAGGTCGGGGCCGTCGATCAGGTCCATGACCAGCGCTATCATCTCGCCCTCGACCACCAGGTCGCGGGTGCGGACGATGTTCTGGTGGTTGTCCCCGCTGAGCCGCAGCAGCACCGCGCGCTCGCGCAGGAAGCGCATCACCACGTCGGGGTCGGAGGCGAGCTCCTCCTTGAGGACCTTGATGGCGACCCGCTCGCCCGGCTGTCCCGCCACGGCCGCCTCGTCCCCGGCGGACTCGCGCTGGCGGCCCCGGTAGACGGTGCCCGTGGCACCGCGCCCCAGGGGCTCCTCGAGCAGGTATTTGCTGCCTACCGGCCGCACGTGAGCTCCCTGGCATCGCTGGTGGTGACGGGTTCGAGGTCCCTACTGTAGTGCGACCGCCCGCGGAAGGGCGGCGCCGTCCGCACGGCCGGGCCCGGGCCGGGGCCACGGCCGGCTCACGTGGGGGGACGCCGTCCCGTGGCGCTTGGTTGCGCTCCACGGTCCGGCGGGCCTTACGATCACCTCCGCCGCCGCGACGAGCCGCGGCGGGTGCCACCGATCAGTTTTGGTCAGAAGTCTTGGTCGGAATCTGGTCAGAAGCAGCCAATCAAGATCACTAACTGTCGGGAGCGCGGCGCGCCGTCAGTGGCGGGTGCGAGGATGCTTTCAGCATCAGCATCCGATGCGACGACTGGTGCGAGCGGGCGCGTGACAGCCGGGGCTGGCGAGGTGACCGGGAGGGCCGATGCCGATTCAGATCAGGTTGACCGTTCTCGGACACGGAGACGCCGCCGCGGGCGTCGACGTGCAGGTCGCCGCCCCCGCCGACACCCCGCTCGCCGCCGTGCTCGGCTCGCTGGCCGCCGCCCTCGCGCCCGGCTCCGCGACGCCGGGCGCCGTCTTCTGCGAGGACCACAGGCTCGACCCGAGGCGCGCCCTCCTCGGCCAGCCGCCCCTGGTCGACGGCGCCGTGCTCGCCTTCCACAAGCCGGTCGAGAGCGCGGGCCACGAGCCGGTGCCCGGCAGGCTCCTGGTCGTGGCCGGCCCCGACGCGGGCGGCGTCCACCTGCTGCGCGGCGGCGTCGCCAGGATCGGGCGCTCGGCCGAGGCCGACATCCCGCTCGACGACCCGGACGTCTCGCGCGTCCACTGCGCCATCTCCCTCGACCCCGGCGGCCGGGTGACGGTCACCGACCTCGGCTCGCGCAACGGCACGCTGCTCGACGGCCGGCCGGTCACCGGCGGCCCGGTGCCGATGCCGCCGGGCGCCCTGCTGCGGCTCGGCGAGTCGCTGATAAGGGTCGAGGTCGAGGGCGCCGTGCCACCCCCGCCCGTCGCGCCACCCGGCGTCCCCCAGGCCCGCAGACGCGGCCTGAAGGACCTGGCCGGGCGGCGACAGTCCGGCGGCGCCCCGGCCGAGCCGGAGACCGCCCGCGCCGCGGCCCCGGAGCCGGCCGCGGCCGACGCGCGCTGGCCCGACCTCGCGGCGCTGCTGCTGACGGCCCTCGGCTCGCCCCGCGCCCCCGCGGCCGGCCCTCGGCTGTGGGAGCGCGGCGCCACCCACCAGGACGCGTTCGGCGTCCGGCTCGGCACCGCGCAGCGCGGGGCCGAGCCCCCGAGACCCGTCACCGTGGCACTGCCGGAGGCCGGCTCGCTCGGTCTGGCGGGGCCACGGGAGCGGGTGGCGGGCGTCGCCAGGGCCGCCCTGGCCCAGCTGGCCGCGCTGCACCCGCCGAGCGCGCTCGAACTGGTGGTGCTCGCCCCCGGCCGGGCGAGCGAGTGGTCCTGGCTCGGCTGGCTCCCGCACACCCGCCCCGCCCGGGGCCAGGACTGCCGGCTGCTGCTGGCCTTCGAGCCCGCGCAGGCGACCGCCAGGATCCAGGAGCTGACCGAGCTCGCCGCCCGACCGTTCGCCGGCCGCCGCACCGTGGTGCTGGTCGACGGCGACCCCGGCGGCCCCGAGGCCAGGGCGGCCCTCGCCCACCTGGCGATAACGGGGCCGGCCGCCGGCATCCATCTGATCGTCCTCGCCGAGGCGCCGCCGGCCACCCCGGCCTCGCCCACGGCGCAGACGCTGGCCGCCGCCAGGGCCGCCTCCCCGCTCTTCCGCGCCTGCGGCACGGTGGGCCTGCTCACCGGCGCGGTCGCCACCTCGCTGCGGCTCATCGGCTCGGACGGCGCGGAGAGCCCGGCCGCCGGAGCCGACGCCGTGTCGGCGGCCTGGGCCGAGCGGTTCGCCAGGGCGCTGGCGCCCGTCACCGAGGAGACCGTGGGCCGGCCGGCCGGGTCGCCCCGCCAGGCCGCCGCGCCGCTCCCCGAGAGCTGTCGCCTGCTCGACGCGCTCGAGCTGGCCCGGGTCACGCCCGGCACGCTGCGGGAGCGCTGGCACCGGCACACCGGCCTGCCGCTGGTGCTCGGCGCGGGCGTCGAGGGCCCGGTGGCCGTCGACCTCGCCGACCTGACCGCCCCGCTGACCGTCGACGGCGGCCCGGGCTCCGGCCGCACCGAGCTGCTGAACACGCTGGCCGCCTCGCTGGCGAGCGCGCTCTCCCCCCGCGACCTGTCCCTGCTGCTGGTCGAGGGCGCGGGCGCGGGCCTGCGCCCGAGCGCCGAGCTGCCGCACGTCGCGTCGTACGTGGGGGCCACCGACCCGGTGCGGATACGAGCCTTCGCCCAGGCCCTGCGGGAGGAGCTCAAGCGGCGGGCCGCGCTGCTCGGCGAGGCCGACTTCGGCCGCGCCCCCACCAGGACCCGCCGGGTCCACCCGCCGCGCCCGGCGGTGGAGGACGACCTGCCGCCGATGCTGGCGCGCGGCAGCGACCCCCTGCCCTGGCTGGTGGTGCTGGTCGACGACTTCGACGCCCTGCTGACCCCGCCGCTCGGCGCGCCGGGGCGGCAGGCCGCCGGCTCGGTGCTGCGGGTGCTCGACGCGGTGTCCGGCGAGGGCCGGCGCCTCGGCGTCCGGCTGATCGTGGCGGGCGGCCGGGTGGCGGCCGGCGCCCCGGCCTGGATCTCGCTGACCGGCCAGCCGCCCGGGCGCGGCGAGCTGTGGCGGGCCGGCGCGACCACGGCCTTCCAGGCCGGCCGGGTCACCGGCCGCATCCCCCGCACCGCGACGCTGCGGCCCACCGTCACCCGGCTCGACTGGGCCCGCGCCGGCGATCCGCCGACCACCCGCCCCGTCCGCGAGCTCGGCAACGGCCCGACGGACGTGGCCCTCCTCGCCAGCGCGGCCACCCGCGCGGCGGAGACGGACCACCCCACCGCGACGCTGGTCTGACCGCTCCGAGTCGTGAAGATCGCGCCCTCCGCGAAGGGGGTGTGACCTGCGGACTTCGGCCAGCGCGCAACAGCGTGGTCGCGCCCCCTCACACTTCGTCAAGCTGGGTGCCGTGAGGGGGGAACGCTCGACTCCTCCGCCTCCGTGAGACAACCCCAGGACGAGGAGAACTCATGCGAACCATGCGCAAGTTGGCCGTCTCCACGGCCGTCACCACGGCCCTCGTGACCGGCGCGACGGTGCTGGCCGCCGCGCCGGCGTCGGCGACGCCGGACCGCGGCGCGGTCTCGGCCGACTCCATCGAGGCGTCGGCCTGGTACTGCGGCTACGACAACCGGACGACGCCGCCCACCATCGCGTACGGCAGCTCGGGCAACACCGTGCGCGAGGCCCAGTGTCTGCTCAACACCTTCGGCTACGGCCTCGCGGTCGACGGTCAGTTCGGGCCCGCGACCCGCTCCGCCGTGCGCAACTTCCAGTCCCGGTTCGGGCTGGCCGTCGACGGGATCGTCGGCCCGAACACCTGGTACGGGCTGCGCAACTACTGATCGCGCCGCGCGAGCCGCCCCGGCCACCGCTGGGGCGGCTCGCCCGCTTCCCGGAAGGAGCACCTGCCATGCCATCCCCGCGCAGCGCGACGGCCGCGGTGGCGATCGCCGCCGTCGTGTTCACCGGTCTCGGCACGCTGAACACCGCCCAGGCCGCCGACGTACGCCCGACCGCGCACTACTGCGGCTACGACAGCCGTGTGACGCCACCCACCATCGCGTACGGCAGTACCGGCGATACCGTTCGCGAGCTGTGGTGCCTCCTGGTCGTCTGTGGCTACGACCCGGGGGCTTACGACGGCGTCTTCGGCGACGGGCTGCGGCGGGCCGTCCGCGCGTTCCAGCGCGACCACGGCCTGGCCGTGGACGGGATCGTCGGCCCGACCACCTGGTACGCCCTTCGCAACTGCGTGCCTGCCTGACGCGTCACGCCTCGGCCCGCAGCAGGGTCCGTCCCAGCGGGGTCAGGGTGTGGACGACGACGTTCCCCCGGCGGACCGAGTCGGCGAGGCCAGCCTGCCGGAGCACCATGGCGTGTTCGCTCGCGGTGGGGGCGGCGACGCCCGCGCGGCGGGCGAGCTCGCCGGTGGTGCAGCCGTCCTCGATCACGCCGAGGCAGGCCGCGCGGGTCGTGCCCAGCAGCCTGACGAGGGCGCGGCGCCGGGTGCCCTCGTCAGGTTCCTCGAACCAGCCGGGCTCGAGCCCGATCTGGTACACGAGCGTGGCGGGGCCCTCCGGGGCGGCCCGCAGGATGGGGTGCCGCCCGCAGAAGACGCTCGGCAGCAGGACGAGGCCCCGGCCGGCCAGGTCGACCTCGCGGTCGGTCCGCTGCCGCACGGTCAGCACCGGCGGCTCCCACCGCGCCGGCGGCTGGAGGGTGCCGAGCAGGCTCTCGCCGCCGGCGTCGAGCAGCCTCCTGGCGCGGGCGGCCCGTTCGGCGTCGACGAGGCGGTGGATCCGTGGCCAGTAGGGCGCGATGGCGAGTTCCTCGTAGAGGCGCAGCACCGCGCGGTCCCGAGGCGACGCCGGATCGGGGAGGTCCGGGGACGGGCGGGCCAGCGTGCGCAGTCGGGCCAGCGTGGGCGGTGGCAGGCGGACCAACCCCGCGCGCACCCGGGTCCGCCAGGGGTCGAAGACGCTCCGCCCCTGGTCGGCGCCGAGCCGCCGGAGGCTCAACACCGTCTCCACCCACCGCTCCGGCCCGTCCGCGAGGCCGACCCGACAGAGATCCGCATCCGTGACGCGCACGCGCAGCACGACGACAACACTCCCCCCGGACGGCCCCCACAGCACGTCCTGCGGTCAGTGTGCGCGGGCCCGCATCCGCCCAACAGCCTCCTTTTCGGCCATTTCGCCGCCAATCATGACAAAAACTCGCCTTCGTGATCGTCGCGTGACTGGCGCGGCGGAACGGGCCGGCCGTCGTCGGGTGATGCCGTCAGCTTGTGAATGCACACATGCGAACGCATCCAGACTTGTCTGGACCACATCCCGCGCACGGCAATAACATCCCGATCACAAAGGCGACTTGGCTACCGTCTGCTCTTGCCCGGGCATCCTCCCGGGCGTAGGACATTCGCCACAGGACATGCGGTGTGGCAGGCCCTGCAGCCGGCTCGGCGCATTGCCGCACCTGAAGGGGTGAGGCTGTGTTCATGCACGGTTCAGGCCGGAAATCCCGGCGAGGGGCCGGAGGAACCAGGGGGTCCACGCGTGCCGTGGCCGCGGCCGCGCTGACGCTCTCGACGCTTGCGACGCTCACCGCGTGCGGCGGTGAAGAGGGCGAGGACCGGGGCAACCGGCAGTCGACCATCGAGCTGCCGGACCTCAGCGGGCAGAGCCTGGAGGTCGCCGCGGTCTGGACGGGCGCGGAGCGGGACAACTTCCTCCGCGTGATGGACGAGTTCGAGCGGCTGACCGGCGCCTCGGTCAGCTTCGTGCCGAGCGGTGACAACGTCTCGCAGTTCGTCAGTTCCAAGATCGAGGGCGGCGCGCCGCCCGACATCGTGATGGTCCCGCAGCCCGGCGTGCTGCGGGAGTTCGCCGCGAACGGCTGGATAGCCCCGGTCGGCGACCTCGTCCAGGAGCAGCTGGACGCCAACTACACGCCGGGTTGGCAGGCCGTCGGCCAACACGAGGGCGAGCAGTACGGCGTGTACGTCAAGGTCGCCAACAAGTCGTTGGTCTGGTACAGCTCGACGGCCTTCGACTACGCGGGCGTCTCGGCGCCGTCGACCTGGGACGAGTTCGTCGACACGGCCTGGACGGTCTGGGAGTCGGGCACCACGCCGGTCTCGGTGGCCGGCGGCGACGGCTGGACGCTGACCGACTGGTTCGAGAACATCTACCTCTCGCAGGCCGGGCCCGAGGCGTACGACCAGCTGATCGCGCACGAGATCCCGTGGACCGACCAGACGGTCACCGACGCGCTGACCACGCTCGGCGAGCTCTTCGGTGCCAACCAACTGCTGGCGAACGGCAACAGCGGCTCGTTGCAGACGGACTTCCCGACCTCCGTCACCCAGACCTTCATCAACCTGGAGATCCCGGACGCCGCGATGGTCTTCGAGGCCGACTTCGTCGGGGCCGTCATCACGGACTCCACGGACGCGGTGATCGGCGAGGACGCGCTGGTGTTCCCCTTCCCGGCGGTCGGCGAGGGCGACCCGCCGGTGGTGAGCGCGGGAGACGCCGCGGTCGCGGTGGCGCCGGACGGCGAGGCGTCGGAGGCGCAGGAGGCGATGCTGGCCTTCCTCGCCTCCACCGACGCCGCCGCGATCTGGGCCGAGGGCGGCGGCATGGTCTCCCCCAACCGGTCGCTCGACCTCGCCGCCTACCCCAACGACGTGCAGCGGGGCATCGCGGACGCGCTGATCTCGGCGGGCGACGACTTCCGCTTCGACCTGTCCGACCAGACGCCGGCGGCCTTCGGCGGCACCACCGGGCAGGGCATGTGGCAGGGCCTGCAGAACTTCCTGCGGAACCCGGACGACATCGAGGGCGCCCAGCAGTACCTGGAGTCGCAGGCGGCGAGGGCGTATGGCGACTGAGGCCCCGACCGCAACCGACCGGCGGACGACGCCGCGACGCTTCAACGACGACTCATCACGGACGGAGATCTCATGGCTTCCGGCAAGGCGGTGATCAGAGCCCGCCCCTGGGCGGTAGCCAGCTTCCTGCTGCCGGCGCTGCTGCTGCTCGGCGCGCTGGTCCTCTACCCCATCGGGTACTCGATCTGGTACAGCTTCTTCGACGCGTCGGGCGACGAGTTCGTCGGCCTCGACAACTTCACGGAGATCTTCTCCAACGAGGCGACCAGGACGGCGCTGCGCAACAACCTGATCTGGATCATCCTGGCGCCCACGGTGGCCACCGCGCTGGGCCTGATCTTCGCGGTGCTGACCGAACGCATCCGCTGGGCCACGGCGTTCAAGCTGCTGGTGTTCATGCCGATGGCGGTCTCGATGCTGGCCTCCGGCATCATCTTCCGGCTGGTCTACGAGCAGAACCCGGAGCGCGGCCTGGCCAACGCCGTGCTGACCACGGTCCACGACACCTTCGTCGGCTCCTCGTCCTGGCCGGACGCCGAGCCGCGCCCCGGCGGGCCGCTCACCGCGCAGGAGGACGGCTCCTACCTGCTGGACGCGCCGGTCTCGGCCGGCACCCCGGTGCTGCTGCCGCTGGTCGCGGTGCCCCAGCCGGAGCTGGCGGACGCCGAGCCGGCCGCCACCGCGGCGAGCGACCCGGGGCAGGTCACCGGCACGGTGTGGATGGACTTCACCCGGGGTGGCGGCGGCGAGCGGAACGCCATCGACGGCGAGGAGCGCGCGCTCGCGGGCATCACCGTCGAGGCGGTGCGGGACGGCGAGGTGGTGGCCGAGGCGGACACGGCGGCCGACGGCACCTTCGCGCTGCCGGCGGAACAGGCGGACGGCGCCCAGCTACGGCTGGCCGCCGACAGCTTCGCCGCCCCCTACAACGGCGCGAGCTGGCTCGGTCCCGACCTGATCACCCCGGCGATCATCGGCGCCTACGTGTGGATGTGGGCGGGCTTCGCGATGGTGCTGATCGCCGCGGGCCTGGCCAGCGTGCCCCGGGAGACCCTGGAGGCGGCGCGCGTCGACGGCGCCAACGAGTGGCAGGTGTTCCGCCGGGTCACCGTCCCGCTGCTCGCCCCGGTGCTGGCCGTGGTGATGGTGACGCTGATGATCAACGTCCTGAAGATCTTCGATCTGGTCTACATCATCGCGCCCAGCTCCAGCCAGGCCGACGCCAACGTGCTGGCGCTCCAGCTCTACATCTCCGCCTTCGGCGCCGAGCCCGACCAGGGCCTGGGCAGCGCGATCGCGGTGCTGTTGCTGCTGCTGGTGGTGCCGATGATCATCTTCAACCTGAGAAGGCTGCGACGGGAGAACCAGCGGTGACCGCCACCACCTTGACCGCGCAGGCGCCGGAGCCGGCGAAGGACACCGGCCCGGCCGCCGACTCCGGCCCGCCGCCCCGCTCGTTGGGCTCCCGGCTGGCCTCGTTCGCCGCGAGCGGCGCCGTGCGCGTCCTGCTCGTCGTGCTCGCGCTGATCTGGCTGCTGCCGACCGCGGGGCTCTTCGCCTCCTCCTTCCGCACGCCGCGCGACATCGCGTCGACGGGCTGGTGGGAGGCGCTGACCGATCCCGGACAGTGGACGTTCGAGAACTACGACGCGCTGCTCTCCAACGACACCTTCACCAGCTCGATCTGGACCACGATCGCGATCACCGTGCCCTCCACGGTGCTGGTGGTCGTGCTGGGCGCGGCGGCCGGCTACGCCTTCGCCTGGCTGGACTTCCCCGGCCGCGACTACTGGTTCCTGCTGGTGGTGGCGCTGCTCGTGGTGCCGGTGCAGGTGGCGCTGCTGCCGGTGGCCCGGCTCTTCAACACGCTGGGGATCTTCGAGACGACGCCGGGCGTGGTGATCTTCCACTCCGCGTTCGGCCTGCCGTTCGCCATCTTCCTGCTGCGCAACTTCTTCGCGGACATCCCGCGCGAGTTGCTGGAGGCGGCGCGGCTCGACGGCGCGGGCGAGCTGCGGCTCTTCACCCGGGTGGTGCTGCCGCTCGGCGGCCCGGCGATCGCGGCGCTGGCGATCTTCCAGTTCATGTGGGTGTGGAACGACATGCTGGTGGCGCTGATCTTCGCGGACGCGGGTTCGCCGCCGATGACGGTGGCGCTCCAGCAGGAGATGCGGCAGTTCGGCAGCAACTTCGACGTGCTGGCGCCGGGCGCGTTCCTCACGATGCTGATCCCGTTGGCGATCTTCTTCGCCTTCCAGCGGCAGTTCGTGGCCGGCGTGATGTCGGGCGCGGTGAAGTAGCGCCGCCCCGCACCGCCGCCTCGTGGCCGCCGGTCCGCTTCCCGCGGGCCGGCGGCTACGCCGTTCGGTGGGATCGCGGGCGCGACACCTCGGACCATCCCCGGGATGACGGTACGGAAGAGAGATTGTCAGATCGTCCGGACAATCCCCTACCTGGATGTGGTGCCGTGCCCCGCTTCAGCATCATCGTGCCCGCCTTCCGAGTCCAGGCGTACCTGCCGGCCTGCCTGACGTCCGTGCTCTCCCAGGACTTCCGGGACGTCGAGCTGATCGTGGTCGACGACGCCTCGCCCGACGGCTGCGGCGAGATCGCCGCCGACGTCGCCGCCGCCGACCCCCGCGTCACCGTGATCACGCTCGACCGGAACGTGGGCCCAGGGCCGGCCCGCAACGCCGGCATCGACCGGGCCACCGGCGACTACCTGCTGTTCCTCGACGGCGACGACGTCCTGACCCCCGGCTCGCTCGCCGCCCTCGACGCCAGGATCACCGCCACCGGCGACCCCGAGCTGCTGGTGTTCGGCCACGCCCGGCTCGCCTGGCACGGCCGGGTCACCCCCGCCGACCCGCCCGGCACGCTGACCGCGCGCCCGACCGAGGCCACCCCGCTGGCCGGCCGGCCGGAGCTGCTCGGCATGGAGCCGATCGCCTGGGCCCGCGCCTACCGCCGCGACCTCGTCACCCGGCTCGGCCTGCGCTTCCCCGCCGGCCACTACCAGGACGTGCCCTTCGCCTACCCGGCGCTGGCCGGCGCCGGTTCCATCGCCGTCCTCGACCGGGTCTGCCTGCACCACCGGGAGCGCCGGCACGGCGGCCGGGCCGAGAGCGCGGGGAGCGGGCACCTGGACGTGCTGCGCCAGTACGAGCTGGCCTTCGCGCTGCTGCCCACCGACCGCTGGCGGGCCGCCCTCTACCGCCGGATGGTGGCGCACCTGACCGCCGTCCACCGGGGCACCGCGCTGCCGGCCGCCGACCGGGCCGCCTTCCTGCGCGCCTGCCGGGAGCTGTGCCTCAGGCACCGGGCGGCCGCCGGCGCCACGGCCATCGGCGGCCGGCGCGGCGCCGGCCTCCCGCTGCCCAGGCTCCGCGGCCGGCACGCCTACCGGCTGCTCGCCGCCGCCCGGCGCCTGACGCGCCGGACCCGCGCCGCGCTCGGCGTGCTGGGCGCCCGCGTACGCGCCGCCGCCGCTGGCGCGCGCGCCGTCGCGCTCCGGGCGCACTACCGCCTCCAGCTGCACCGGCCCCTCGATCCCCAGCTCGCCGTCTTCACCACCCACGACCGGCGCTACGCCTGCCACCCGGCCGCCCTGGAGGCCAAGGTGCGCGAGCTCGCCCCCGGCATCCGCACCGCCTGGGCGGCCGGCCCCGAGCACCCGCTGCCCGCCGGCATCCAGCGCCTGGTCCCCGGCACCGCCGGCTACTGGACGGCGCTGGCCCGCGCCCGGTACCTGGTCTCCAACACCGACTTCCCCGCCACGCTGGCCGACCGCCGGGGCCAGCTGCGCCTCCAGACCCACCGCGGCACCCCGCTCGCCCCCCAGGGCCTCGACGTCGCCGACCGCGAACTCGACCCGCTGCTGCGCCAGATCGACCGCTGGGACCACTGCCTGTCGGCCAACCGGCACACCACCCTGGCCTGGCAGACCGCCTTCCCGGCCGGCTACACGGTCCTGGAGTACGGCTCACCGCGCGCCGACCTCTTCCACACGGCGCGCCCCGAGGAGGTCGCGGACGTCCGCGCCCGCCTCGGCGTGCCCGAGGGCGCGCGCGCCGTGCTGTACGCCCCCGCCCCGCGTGGCTATCCGCGCCAGCCGCTCGACACCCTGGAACTGGCCCGCGAACTCGGCCCCGACTTCGCCGTGCTGAGCGCGGAGGAGCACCCGGACACGCCGCTGGAGAGGCTCTGCCTGGCCGCCGACACGCTGGTCACCGACTACGCCCCCGTGCTCTTCGACTACGCCGGCCTCGACCGGCCGATCGTCGTCCACATCCCCGACTGGGAGGCGTACCGCGCCGTCCACGGCACCTACCTCGACCTGCCCGCCGTCGCCCCCGGCCCGGTCACCAGGACCCTCCCGGAGCTGGCCGCCACCCTGCTCCGCCCGTGGCTGTGGACCCACCCGCGCTCGGCCGCGCTGCGCGCCGAGTTCCGCCGCCGGTTCTGCCCCTACGACGACGGCTTCGCCGCGGAACGCGTGGTGCGCGCCTTCTTCCTCGACGGGCGTGGGGTGCCGCCCGTGGTCCCCGACGAGTGCCGCCGGCCCGTGCCGTCCCCCGTCGCCATCACGCCACGCGCCGCCGTCACGCCGCCTCCCCCTCAGCCCAACGCCCCGAGAAAGGTGAGCACATGTCCTATCTGATCACCGGCGGCGCCGGCTACGTCGGCGCCCACGTGGTGCGTGCCCTGGCCCAGGCCGGCGAGAGCGTCGCGGTCTACGACGACCTCTCCACCGGCGACACCACCCGGCTGCCCGACGGCGTCCCGCTGGTGCGCGGCTCCGTGCTCGACCGCGGCCTGCTCGACCGGACCCTCACCGAGCACCGGGTCACCACCGTCGTCCACCTCGCCGGCCACCAGGACGCCGCCGAGTCCGTCCGCCAGCCGCTGCGGTACTACCGGGAGAACCTGCACGGCCTCCAGATCCTGCTGGAGGCGGTACGCGGCGCCCGCGTCCCCCGCTTCGTGTTCGGCTCATCGGCGGCGGTCTACGGCGCCCCCGAGACGGAACTGATCACCGAGGACGCCCCCTGCCTGCCGACCACCCCGTACGGCGAGACCAAGCTCGCCGGCGAGTGGCTGGTGCGCGCCGCGGGCCGCGCCCACGGCATCAACACCGCCGCCCTGCGCTGCGTCAACGTCGCCGGCACCGCGGCGCCGCACCTGGCGGACACCGCGGGCCGCGGCCTGCTCCCGATGACGTTCGAGTACCTGCACGCCGGCTCCCCGGCCCGGATCCTCGGCGACGACTACCCGACCGGGGACGGCACCTGCGTGCGCGACTTCGTGCACGTCGAGGACGTGGCCGACGCCTTCGTGGCCGCCGCCCAGGCGCTGGTCGAGCAGCCGACCCCCGACCACCTGCCCCTCAACGTCTCGCGCGGCGAGGGCGTCTCGGTCCGCCAACTGATCCGCGCCGTCGCCGAGATCACCGGCCACACCCGGCTGCGCCCCAGGACCGCCCCGCGCCGCCCGGGCGACCCGGCCAGGATCGTCGCCTGCCCCGACCTGGCCGCCAAGCACCTGGGCTGGACCGCGAGCCGCTCCCTGGAGGACATGATCACCTCGGCCTGGGCCGGCTGGCTGCGCACCGCCCCCTGAGCCGTCAGGCGGTCGCCCGCCGCCGCTGCTCGCGGTGGCGGGCGACCGCGTCGTTGTTGGAGCAGCGGACGGAGCAGTAGGCGCGCCGGCCGTTGCGGGAGGTGTCCACGTAGGCGAGGCCGCAGTTGGCGCGGGCGCAGCGGCCCAGGCGCTCGGGCGCGGCGAAGCAGACGACGTAGGCGAGGCCGGCCGCGGTGACGGCGCGGATGTGGGCGGCGGGCCCGGCGCCGGGGAAGCTGTAGTGCAGGTGCGGGTCACGGCCGCCGTGTTGGGAGATGTAGGGCCGGCTGGAGGCGTCGGCCAGCAGCGCGTTGATGGTCTCGCAGCGCCGGGTGGTGTCCTGCGGCCCGAAGCAGGGGGCGAGCCGGCGGCTCCAGTTCCAGATGTCCCCGGCCTCCGCCTCGTCGAGCCTGGGGCGGGAGATGTCCCGCGCGACCAGCAGGGGTTCGAGCTGGTCGGGGGTGGGTGGGGCGGGGAGGTTGACGAGGTCGGCGGCGAGCCGGGCGGCCTCGCCGCCGTAATGGTTGAACTGCATAAGGCCATGACATCACGCTGGACGTCATGAGCACCATCCTGCTGGTACTGGGACAGATCACCTCGCTCCAGCTCGGCGCCGCGGTCGCCAAGGGCGCCTACGACCAGGTCAGTCCGCTGGCCCTGGCCGGGCTCCGGCTGACCATCGCTGCCCTCGTGCTGTGTGCCGTCGCCCGGCCCCGGGTGCGCGCCCTCGACGCACGCCAGTGGCGGGCCGTGGTGGGGCTCGGCCTGATCCTGGCGACGATGAACGTGGCCTACTTCGGCGCCCTCGAACGGCTGCCGATCGGGGTGGCCGCCACCCTGGAGCTGCTCGGCCCGCTGGCGCTCGCGGTCGGCCTCTCGCGCCGCCCGGGGCAGCTGTCGGCCGCGCTGCTGGCGCTCGCCGGGGTGCTGCTGCTGGCCGCGCCCGGCGCCTCGCTGGCCGCCGCCGGGGTGGTCCTCGGGGTGCTGGCCGGCGCCTGCCGGGCCGGGTACGTGCTGCTCAACAGGCAGGTGGGGGCCGTGTTCTCGGACTGGACGGGGCTCGCCCTGGCGCTCGCGGTCGGCGCCTGCGCCCTGGCCCCGGTGGCGGCCGTGGTGGACGGCGGCGCGGTGGTGGCGCACCCCGACGCGCTCGGCGCCGGGCTCGCGGTGGCGGTGCTGTCCTCGCTCGTCCCCTACACGCTGGACATGGTGGTGCTGCGGCGGGTGGACGCCCGCACCTTCGGCGTGCTGCTGTCGCTCACCCCGGCGGTCGGCGCGGCCGTGGGCTTCACGCTGCTCGACGAGCGGCTGAGCGCCCGTCAGCTCGGCGCGATCGCACTCGTGGTGGCGGCCAGCGCCTGGGCCGTCGCGCAGTCGCGGCGCCGAAGCACCGAGCCCGTCAGGATCCACACGCCGCGTGCCGAGGCATCGGACGCGGCGGCCGAGGAGGACGTCTGCCCGGTCTGCGGCCGGCCGGCCCCGGGCTCCGGGGAGCAGTGGACGCTGCGCTCCCGGCACCACTCCTCGCAGGGCTCGGTCGAGTACTGCGCCACCGCGGGCGGCTGCCTGGTGGTGCTGGTGGACGGCGAGATCGTCAAGCACACGGCGTAAGGGAGCTGGACCCCGGCGAGGCGCTTACGGCGGGCCTGGACCGAGCAGCGTCAGCGCGCCGTAGCAGCCGGAGGCCAGCGCCGCCAGCGCGACCACCAGCGCGCGCCGCCGGGGCGGCAGCCGCAGCAGCGCCATGGTCGCCGGCAGCAGCAGCGCGAAGGCCGGCATCATCAGCCGTGGCCGGGAGCCGAAGTAGCCGGAGCCGACCAGCGACGTGACCACCACGACGACCGTGTAGACCAGCAGCGCCAGCGGCCACCGCCCCCGCGCCAACAGCCACAGCAGCCAGCCCACCAGGGCCAGCGCGGCGGCCAGGCCGATCCCGCCGAGCACGTTGCCCGTCAGGTTCTCCCAGACGAAGCCGAGCAGCGCCAGACCGCCGTCGAAGCGGTTGCCCCACTCCGCCTGCACCTCGAAGTAGCCGAACGGGCCGCCCCGCCGCACCCCCACGTAGACCACGTAGCCGAGCCAGCCGAGCGGCGCCAGCGCCACGCCGAGCAGCAACCGCGGCGGCAGCCACCCCGGCAGCCGCGGCGACGCCCGCCGCGCCCGCCACACCTGGACGGCGGCCGGCAGCCACACGGCGGCCACCACGGCCGCCCCGCTGGGGCGGGTCAGCCCGGCCGCGAGCGCCAGCGCGCCGGCCCACACCCAGCGCCCGGTGAGCACCGCGTACAGCGCCCAGGCGGCGAGCGCGGTGAACAGCGTCTCGGTGTACGCCATCGACTGGACGAAGGCCGTCGGATACGCCCCCCACAGCGCCGCCAGCAGCACGCCGGCCGCCCGCCGCCCGGTGACCAGCGCGGTGACGGCGTAGATCCCCCAGGCGGCGGCCAGCGCGGCGACCTGGGAGACCAGCAGCCCCGCGTCGCCCGCCCCGAGCGGGGTGACGGCGATGACCGCCCGCTCCAGCGCCGGAAGCAGCGGGAAGAACGCCAGGTCGGAATGGACGCCGCCGTCCGCGAGCCGCACCTCGTAGCCGTAGCCGCCCTCGGCGATCCTGGCGTACCACAGCGAGTCCCAGCGGGCGGTCAGCAGCGTGTGCGGACTCCGGTCCTCGACGGCCGCCCAGATCGCCAACAGGATCAGCCCCGCCGCCCGCACCCCGGCGTACGCCAGCAGCGCGGGCGCCGCGGCGCGCGGCGTCGGCGATCCCGCGCCGGGGGACGCCGACGGCTCGTCCACGCCCTCCGGGGACCGCGACGAGGTCAGGGCCACCGGCGGTCAGTCCCCGCCCGGCGGCGCGCGGCCGGACGGATCACGGCGCCCACCCGCCCGGCCCGACCCGCGGCGAGGTCGCCGAGCAGCAGCCGCCAGGGCAGCACCGCCGCCTCCAACTGCACCCCGGCCGACATCTTCGAGGCGCCCTGCCGGCGCTCCTCGAAGCGGATCGGGATCTCCACGGCCGGGCAACCGGCGCGCACCGCCGCGTACTTCAGCTCCACCTGGAAGCAGTACCCGTTGCTGCGGACCTCTTCCAGGCGGAGCGCGCGCACCACGTCGGCGTGCCAGAGCACGAAGCCGGCGGTGGCGTCCCGCAGGCCGGTGCGCAGCACCGCGCCGACGTAGCGGTTGGCCCAGCGGGAGAGCAGCCGCCGGTGCGGGGCCCACTCGCTGGCGAGCCGACCGCCCGGCACATAGCGGCTGCCGACCACGAAGCCGGCGCCGGTGGCCAGGGCGCTGCCGATCAGCTGCGGCACGTAGGCCACGGCGTGGCTGCCGTCCGCGTCCATCTGGAGCACGTACTCCGCGCCCCGCTCGACAGCCCTGGTCATCCCGGCGACATAGGCGCGGCCCAGGCCGTCCTTGACGGTGCGGTGCAGCACCTCGACCCGGCCCGGGTGGCTCTCGGCCAGCTCCTCGGCGATCCGCCCCGTGCCGTCCGGGCTGTTGTCGTCCACCACGAGCAGCCGCAGCCCGGGCAGCGGCAGCGCGAGCAGCTCCTCGGCGATGACCGGCAGGCTCTCGGCCTCGTTGTAGGTGGGCATCACCACGGTGACCGCCACGTCACCGCACGCCTCGATCCACGCGGGGGCCGAGCCCTCGGGCGCCGCACCCGCCATGGTCCGCTCCAGTCGCTCGTGAGGCTGATGATCCGAACGACATCGTAACCATGGCCGTCCAGGGGCCCGGGAGGTGCGTGCCGGGAAGCCGGGGGGTCGCTTCCCGGCACGCGGTCTCGCGGGTCAGCGGTTGCTGCGCAGCAGGGTCCGCATGGTCCGCATGGCCACCGAGAGGTTCGCCAGGTCGAAGCTCTCCGAGGACTGGATGTCCCGCAGGGTGGTGCGGGCCCGGCCCAGGATCGCCGCGCTGCGCTGGGCCCAGGCCGCGAACCGCTCCTCGGGGGTGGCGTCCGCGTCGCCCTCGGCCAGCACGTCCGCCGTGATCAGCTGGTGCGCGGCGTACAGATCCTCGCGGATCGCGGTGCGCGCCATGGACTGCCAGCGGTCGGCCCGCGGCAGCTCGCTGATCCGGTCCTGGAGCTGGGTGATGCCCAGCTCGTCGCTGAGGTGGAAGTAGACCTCGGCGACGTCCAGCAGCTCCCGGCCCGTGCGGTCGGCGACGGCCACGATGTCGAGCGCGGGGAAGACCGCCGAGAACCCGGCCACCTGCTGGGCCAGCTCCGCCGGCACGCCCGAGCTCACGAGGTCGTCGTGCAGGCTGGCGTGCCACTCCAGGTCGCGGCCGCGCAGCAGCTTGGGCAGCTCCTGCCAGACCTGGCCGACCCGCTCGCCGAACAGCTCGATGGTGTCGGTCAGCTGCAGCGGCTGCGGGCGGTTGTTGAGCAGCCAGCGGGCACCGCGCTCCACCAGCCGCCTGGCGTGCAGCCTGATCCTGGTGAGGGTGGCGGCCGCCACCTGGTTGTCCAGGCTCTCGGCGGTGTCCCAGATCCCGGCCAGGCCGAAGATCGCGCGGGACGCGGTGTGCGCGCGGACGACCTCCTCGGTGGAGGCGCCGGACTCCTCCTGCATCCGGTGGACGAAGGAGCAGCCGCCGACGTTGATCGTGTCGTTCACCAGGAGGGTGGTGATGATCTCGCGGCGCAGCGCGTGGCCCTCGACGCGGTCGGGGAACCGCTCGCGCAGGGCGGTCGGGAAGTAGGCGTAGAGCAGCCGGCTGACGTAGGGGTCGTCGGGCAGCCCGGTGGACAGCAGCTCGGCGGTGACGGTCAGCTTGGCGTAGCCGAGCAGCACCGACAGCTCGGGCTGGGTGAGGCCGCGGCCGACGGCCCGACGCTCGCGGAACTCGTCGTCCGAGGGCAGGAACTCGAGGTCCCGGTCGAGCCGGCCGCTCTCGCTGAGCCTGCGGATCAGCCGCTGGTGCGCCTGGACCAGTCCTGGCGCGGTGGCCTCGCTGTTGGCCAGCACCACGTTCTGCGCGTAGTTGTTGCGCAGCACCAGGGCGGCGACCTCGTCGGTCATCTCGGCGAGCAGCGCGTTCCGCTGCTTGAGGGTCAGGTCGCCGTTGGCCACCACGGAGTTGAGCAGGATCTTGATGTTGACCTCGTGGTCCGAGGTGTCGACGCCCGCGCTGTTGTCGATGGCGTCGGTGTTGCAACGGCCGCCGGCCGCCGCGAACTCGATCCTGCCGCGCTGGGTGAGGCCCAGGTTGCCGCCCTCGCCGACGACCTTGGCCCGCAGGTCCCGGCCGTCGACCCGGATCGCGTCGTTGGCCTTGTCGCCCACGTCGGCGTGGGTCTCGGCCGAGGACTTCACATAGGTGCCGATGCCGCCGTTCCACAGCAGGTCGACGGGGGCGCGCAGGATGGCCTGCATCAGCTCGGCCGGGGTGAGCGCCGCGACGTCGGACCCGATCCCGAGGGCCGCGCGGACCTGCGGGGTGACGGGGATGGACTTCGCGGTCCGCGGGTGGACGCCGCCGCCCTTGGAGATCAGCGAGGTGTCGTAGTCGGCCCAGGACGAGCGGGGCAGCTCGAACAGCCGGCGCCGCTCGGCGTAGGAGACGGCCGCGTCCGGCTCGGGGTCGAGGAAGATGTGCCGGTGGTCGAAGGCGGCGACCAGCCTGATGTGCTCGGAGAGCAGCATGCCGTTGCCGAAGACGTCACCCGACATGTCGCCGATGCCGGCGACCGTGAAGTCCTGGGTCTGGGTGTCGTGGCCCAGCTCCCTGAAGTGCCGCTTGACGGACTCCCAGGCGCCCCGGGCGGTGATGCCCATGCCCTTGTGGTCGTAGCCGGCGGAGCCGCCGGAGGCGAAGGCGTCGCCCAGCCAGAAGCCGTAGGCCTGGGCGACCTCGTTGGCGATGTCGGAGAAGGTGGCGGTGCCCTTGTCGGCGGCGACCACCAGGTAGGTGTCGTCGCCGTCGTGCCGCACCACGTCGGCCGGCGGCACGACGCGGCCCTCCACCAGGTTGTCGGTGATGTCGAGCAGGCCCGAGATGAACGTGCGGTAGCAGGCGATGCCCTCGGCCAGCCAGGCGTCCCGGTCCTCGGCCGGGCTCGGCAGCTGCTTGCCGACGAAGCCGCCCTTGGCGCCGACCGGCACGATCACCGTGTTCTTCACCTCCTGGGCCTTCACCAGGCCCAGGATCTCGGTGCGGAAGTCCTCCCGGCGGTCGGACCAGCGCAGGCCGCCGCGGGCGACCTTGCCGAACCGCAGGTGGACGCCCTCGACGCGCGGCGAGTACACCCAGATCTCGAAGGCCGGGCGCGGCTCGGGCAGGTCGGGGATGCCCTTGGGGTCGAGCTTGAGCGACAGGTAGCCGTGCGGCTTCCCGTCCTGGTCGGACTGGAAGTAGTTCACCCGCAGGGTGGCCTTGATGACGTTGAGGAACGCGCGCAGGATGCGGTCCTCGTCCAGGTTGACCACCTGTTCGAGGGCGCCGTCCAGCTCCTCGAGCAGCCCGTCGGTCAGCTCGCGGCCGGCGCTCTGCCGCTGCGGGGCGTGCCGGGCCTCGAACAGGTTCACCAGGAGGCGGGTGGTGTGCACGTTCCGCTGGAGGGTGACCTCCATGCGCTCCTGGGTGAAACGGGCGCCGGCCTGCCACAGGTACTTGGCGTAGGCCCGCAGCACCATCGCCTCCCGCCAGGTGAGCCCGGCGGAGAGCACCAGCGCGTTGAACCCGTCGTTCTCCGCGGCGCCGGTCCAGGCGGCGGCGAACGCGTCCTGGAACCGCTCGCGGGCGTCGGCGCCGAGGCCGGCGGCCAGCGCCTCGGGGATCCGGATGCCGAAGTCGTAGATCCAGGCGGTGGACCCGTCCCCGACGCGCAGCTCGTACGGCCGCTCGTCGACGACCTCGACGCCCAGGCACTGGAGCACCGGCAGGACGGCGGAGAGCGAGACCGGCTCGCCGATCCGGTAGATCTTGAACCGCCGCTCGCCGGGCGCCGCGTCGACCGGCTCGTAGAGGCTGAGCGCGAAGTCCCGCCCGCGGCCCGGCTCCAGGCTCACCACGTACTGGAGGTCCGCGACGGCGGCGCGCGGCGGGAAGTCCGCCTTGTAGCCCTCGGGGAAGGCGCTCGCGTAGCGGCGGCCGAGCTCGGCGGCGCGCTCCTCGCCGCACTCGGCGAGCAGCGCGTCCGTGAAGCCGTCGGCCCAGGAGCGCGACGCCTCGGCCAGCCGGGCCTCGATCCGCTCGACGTCGGCGTCGGTGAGCTCGGGCAGCTCGGTGCCGGCCGGCACCCGGATCACGAAGTGCAGCCTGGACAGCACGGACTCGGTGTTCCAGGCGGTGAAGTCGACGTTGCTGCCGCCGAGTTCCTCGACGAGGATGTCGGTCAGCCGCAGCCGGACCGAGGTGGTGTAACGATCCCGCGGCAGGTAGACCAGGGCCGAGTAGTAGCGGCCGTACTCCTCCTGCCGGAGGAACAGCCGCAGCCGGCGGCGCTCCTGGAGGTGGAGCACGGAGCCCGTGATGCTGCCCAGCGTCTCGACCGGGGTCTGGAACAGCTCGTCGCGCGGGTAGGTCTCCAGGATCTGCAGCAGGTCCCGGCCGCTGTGGCTGTCGGCGCCGAAGCCGGCCCGGTCAAGGACCTCGGCGACCTTGCGGCGGATGACGGGGATCCGGCGCACCGAGCCGGTGTAGGCGGCGGCCGAGAACAGGCCGAGGAAGCGGCGCTCGCCCACCACCTTGCCCTGGGCGTCGAACTTCTTGACGCCCACGTAGTCCAGGTAGGACCTGCGGTGCACGGTGGCGCGGCTGTTGGCCTTGGTGAGGATCAGCAGCTTGGGCTCGCGGGCCTTGGCCCGGGCGGAGGGCGAGAGCCTGCTGAACGCCGCGGAGGCGGTGGGGTTCGCCGAGTCCGGGTCGTGGGCCGGGTCGGAGCGCAGGATGCCGAGACCGGTGCCGGGGATGGCGCGCAGCACGTCGCCCTCGCCGCCGTTGTCCTCGCGGGCCAGCTCGTACTCGCGGTAGCCGAGGAAGGTGAAGTGGTCGGCCGCGAGCCAGCGCAGCAGCTCCCTGGCCTCCTCGACGTCGGGCTCGGTGAGCTCGGCGGCGAGCGGCTCGCCGGGCAGCTCCTCGGCGATGCGCAGCGCGGTGCCGCGCATCTTCTGCCAGTCCTCGACGGCCTCGCGGACGTCGCGGAGCACCCGGCGCAGGTCGGCCTCGATGCGCCGCAGGTCGTCGCTGTCGGTCTCGCGGTCGATCTCGACGTGGATCCAGGACTCCAGGACGGCGTCGGCGGGACGCTCGGCGGCGCCGCCGTTGGTGTCGAGCACCTCGACGAGCCGGCCGGTCACGTCGCGGCGGACCAGGACCTGGGGGTGGACGACCACGTGGATGCCCCGGCCCTGCCGGGACAGCTCGTTGGTCACCGAGTCGACCAGGAACGGCGCGTCGTCGGTGACGACCTCGACGACGGTGTGACTGGAGGACCAGCCGTTCTGCTCGACCGTGGGGGTGTGGACGCGCACGTTCGCCGTGCCCTGCGGGCGGTTGGCGGCGAGCCGGTAGTGGGACACGGCGGCGCCGTAGACGTCGACCGGGTCGCGGCCGGCGATGTCCTCGGGGGCGATGAAGAGGTAGTAGCGCTGGAGGTAGGCGCTGAGCACGGCGGAGTCCATGCCGTGGCCGGGCGGGCCTCCGGCGACACCGTGCTCCGCTACCTGGGCGGCTTGTGCCAGCAGTTCGGCTTTGGCTTCGTCCAGCTTGTTGTGCATGTCCTCTGGCTCCTGTCGCGCACCGTCGGGCGACGTCGGGGTTCGGTCACCGGGCAGCGCTCGATCTCGTGAGGCTCGATCTCGTTGATCACGCGGATCGTGGGAATCGGGTGACGGGGAAGGCTCCCGGCGGAACGGACCAGCGACGGGGCCGGCCCGGCTATCCGCCGGGCGCCCGAGGAGGCGGCGCTGCCTCCGGCCGGAACGCCGGCCGCTATCGCGCTGATCACGGACACCAGGCTATCCCCACCGGCCCCGGCGCAGGGCCCCAGTTGAGCAAGATCAGAGGGTAGCGGGGGCACCTGTGACCAACTCCTCAGCAACGCGCACCGCGTCCGCGAGGCTGTCGACCACGGGCACTCCGGCGCGCGCGAGACTGCGCCGGCTGTGCGACCCCCCGCTGTAGAGCACGGCCTTGGCCCCCACGTGACGGGCGGCGACCGCGTCGTCCACCGCGTCCCCGATGACCACCACCGAGCCGGGCTCGACCCCGCCGAGCGCGGCCACATGGCGGGCCATCTGCTCGGCCTTCCCGGTGACGCTCCCGCCGCCGGTGCTGCCGTCCACCCGGGTGAAGTGCTCCGCGACGCCGAGCCGCGCGAGCAGCGGCAGCAGCTGCTCGTGCGCGGCGAGCGAGCACACCGACTGGGTGCGGCCGGCCGCCCGCCAGGCCGCCAGCAGCTCGGCCGCGCCCTCGGCGAGCGCCACGCCGGCGACCAGGGCCCGGTAGTGCCGGTGGAAGGCGCCGTCCAGCACCTCCCACTCCTCCCCCACGACCGGCCGCCCCAGCAGCCGCTCGTAGAACAGGGGCACCGGCACGCAGAACAGCTCCCGGTACCGCTCGAGCGTGATCGGCGGTATCCCCAGCTCCTCGAACGAGGCGTTGGTCGCCGCCACCACCACGGCGGTGTCGTGCAGCAGAGTCCCGTTCCAGTCCCACACCAGATGTGTCGCCATGACCCTCACGGTACGGGGAGCCACTGACAACGGGGTTACAGAAGGTGATCGATCTCCTGCACGCCGTACCACAGCAGCTCGTGGTCGGCGGCACCGTCCACCACGAACTGCGCGTCGTCGTCCCCCAGGTCGGCGGCGCCGAGCGCGGCGGCGGCCGCGGCGATGTCGGACTCCGCGTCCGGCGCGTCCACGTGCACCGAGGCCAGCTTCGCCACCGGCACGGCCTCCGTCAGCCGCACCTCGGCCAACGCCTCCGGATCCATGGCCCGGTCCGGGTCGGCGACCGCGGCACGGTCCGGCACGTCGGCGGCGACCACCACGCGACGCCTGACGGCCTCGGGATCCACGGCCAGCAGCCGGAGCGACGCCTGCGCGGCGCGGCTCATCGCCGCGTACTCCAACTCCTCCTGGTCGCCGGAGAGGTACCACTCGCGCAGGGCCGGCGTGACGGCGTAGGCGACGAGCGGCGCCGGCCCGGCCTCTCCCGACCGGTGCAGCTCCGCGAGCCCGGCGAGGGTGAGGGGCAGGTAGACGCGCATGGCCGGTCACTGTACCAGCCGAGCCCGATCTTGCCGCTGGGTAATCGGATAGCTACAATCCGCCACAGTTACCAGTGAGTAGCTTTTTTATCGGGGGTGGTATTCCAGATGAGAACCAGCAATCGCCGGCCCGCCAACCGCCAGGACTCGCGGCGCCCGAACCGGCCCCTGCCGGCTCGCCGACCGGGCCCCCAGGACTGGTTCGCACACCGGCTGCTGCTGATCCTCAGCGGTCAACGACCGGTCCACACCTTGCTGGGCCACGTCCGCGAGCACGCCTACGAACAACTCATCGGCCTGGCGCCCCACACGCCACTCCGCCCGGCGCCCGGCGAGAACGGCACCCTCGCCCTCCGCGCGGTCGGCGTCTGCCGCCCCTCCCCCGACGCGATCGAGGCCTTCGCCCGCATCACCAGCGGCCCCAGGACCCGCGCGTTCGCCTTCCGGCTGGAGCGGATCGACGCGCGCTGGCAGTGCGTGGCGATCGAACTGGACACCGTCCCCTAGCCACGCCGGCGGCTCGCCGGCCGACGCCACGTGCCGGGCCTGACGGCCCGGTACGGGGCCGGCGCCCGGCCGCGCTGCGCGCGGGCACGGCCCGGTGGGCCGGACCCAGCGCTCCGCGCAGGGGGTCTTCCCCCACCCGCCCGCCCTTTTCGCACGCTTCGCGCGGGGGTGGCCCTGCGGGCCGGGCCCGTGGCG
>NZ_JAVREM010000058.1:0-41364 GCF_031845425.1 Streptomyces millisiae | reverse complement strand
CGGCCAACGGCCAGCTCAGCCCAGCCGAGTACGAACACCGTCACACCACGAAGGCACCACATAGCGTGCTCCACGCAGCCGCATAGAACGCAAGCCCATCGGTGTCTGTCAGACCGGGGCAACTCCACATAGCCCGGCGCCAGGCTTCCCGCGCCGAGCGCCACCGCGACCACGCCGGCCCCGATACCGACCACCCAGCGCTCGCTGTAGCGATCGAGCAGCTCGCCCGCCACCAACAACCCGACCAGCGGCACGAACTGGGCCGCCGAGACCAGCAGCCCCAGCTGTGCCGTGCTCAGGTCCAGCGCACGCTGAAGGTGGACGCCAAGCGCGCCGATGCCGCCCACGAAGAAGCCCGCGGCGGCCTGGGTGAAGGTGGCGACGTCCAGCACGATCCAGCGATAGCGTCACGGGTCGCGGGCCTGAGATCGGGCGCGCTCGGCGGTGCGTTGTGTCATGCCGACCACGCTGCTGTAATGACCTTGTGATGCTCAACCCTTACGGCGAGGACGCGGTGAACCTGGCCGCGGACCTGGCCAACCGCCGACCCGAGAGCGCGACCGAGCTGGCGGACCGCTGCCGCGCCGCGGGGCTCGTGCTGGAACGCCGGGTGACACCGGAGGACCTCGGGCGCGCCCGGGCCGCCCTGGACGCGTGGGAGGGGATCGTCGACGCCCATGGGGAGCAGGAGCGTGCCGATCTGTTGAACCGGATGCTGGCCGAGGCCGCCGCCTACCCGCGGCTGACCTCCCACCTCGGTACCGGCTGGCACCTGCACTATCGGGACGCGGAACAGCCGCTCGGCTCCGTGCTGTTCACGCTGTTCGCGGTCGGCACCGCGCTACATCTGACCGGCCGTGGCATGCACCGGCTGCGGCGCTGCGAGGTGACCGAGTGCCACACGGCCTTCGCCGACACCTCGCGCACCGGACGACAGCGGTACTGCTCGCACCGGTGCGCCAACCGCGACGCCGTCCGCAGACACCGGGCCCGAGCGGCACGGATCTGACCCGTTGAGCCACCCCCGGCAGTTCGGTGACGCGCGACGCTAGTCGCAGGCGCCGCACCAGTAGAAGCCGTTGCCTTCCGCCAACCCGAGGTAGTCGTCTCCCCGCGTCTGGTCGAAGAAGGTGCCCGCGTATGCCAGATCCGGGGGAACGTACACCTCGCGCTGTTCGTCCCTGCTCGGTTCCTCACTCATCGCCACTACCTCCCATCGGAACGACATGTCCGTCTGCGCATGCCTACCCGTCGCACATGACGAGAACGCGATCGATCACCCGGGACGGTGACGCGCTTTCCCCTAAACCCACAGTATTCGGCGCACTGTCGAAACCCGTCCTCGCACACGGAAGGGCGTGCGCCTGTCGGTTGCGCCGCCCGCCTGCATGAACTCCGTTTATGCGCCGGTCCCTCAGGAAAACCACTCACCTGCATCGACCAGTTGACCAGAATGCCGAAAAAGACGTTTCACAAACGCGGTTGAGCGAGCGTCGAACCGGGCGACGTGCGTTCACCGTCAGGCTTCGGGGGATTTCCAGCGGGAGGGGACGACGACATGCCGCGGGTGCTCCCTTGACGGGGGTCGAGCCGGTTGACGACTGCTGGTTCGTGGTGTTGCCGGACCGTGAGCCCGCCTCGTTCGTCATGAGACGCCTGGCACGCTATGCCTGTCGCGTACTGCCGCACGCCTCGGGCCGGCCGTGGCTGGTGGGCTGCTGGGAACCGGGTCGGATGACCACCGCCGCCACGGGCGGAGCGCGGCTCGCGGTGGCCGGGGCCTGCTCCCTCTCGCCCGCCCAACTACGGGCGCGGGCCAAGAAGGTCCGGACCGTCCGGGACGCGCCCGCGGTCGCCGAGGGGGCGCGCGGCAGTTTCCACCTGCTGGCCTCCGTGGACGGCGAGGTCTACGGGCGGGGCACGGCCGCCGGCGACCGACGGCTGTACCGGGGCGACGTCGCGGGAGTGGCCGTGGCGGCCGACCGCGCCCGCACCCTCGCGTGGCTGACCGGCAGGCGGCCGGATCCCGCCCGACTGGCCGCCCGGCTCGTGCCGCGGCTGCCCTATCCGCTGGAGCACGCGGCGATGTGGCCGGGCGTCGCCACGGTCACGCCGGGCCACGGGCTGCGGCTCGGACGCGACGGATCCTGGTCGACCACGCCGTGGTGGCACTCACCGCCGTCGGAACTGCCGCTGGCCGAGGCCGCACCACTGGTGCGGGAGGCGCTGCGGGAAGCCGTCGCACTGCGGATCACGCCCGGTCAGACATGGGGTGCCGACCTTTCGGGCGGGATGGATTCCACCTCCCTGTGCTTCCTGGCCGCCGAGGCCGGCGCCAGGCTCGTGGCCGTCACCCTGCACTGGTCGGCGGCCACCAATCAGGACGCCTCCTACGCCGACCACGCCGCCCGTGCCCTGCCGGGCCTCACCCACCTGGTCTTCCCGTCCGCCGAACTCCCCGGCCACTTTGCCGGTATGACCGAGCGGGCGGAGCCGGGCGACGCACCCACCGTGCTGCTCCGCGACCTGGCGCAGCAGGCCGAGTTGGCGCGCGTGCTGCGGGAACACGGCGCCCGGCGGAGGCTGTCGGGGCATGGCGGCGACCACGTGGTGACCGCGCCCCCCGCCTACCTGCACCGCCTCGTACGCCGCCACCCGGCCTCGGGCCTGCGGCACCTGGCCGCGCACCGGGCGCGAGCGCGGTGGCCACTCGCCGCGACCCTGCGGGAGCTGGCCGGCCACCGTCCGCTGGGGCGCTGGCTGACCGACCAGGCGGACACCCTCGCCACCGCCGACCGCCCCGGCCCGCGCCGCTGCGACTGGAGCGCACCGCTCGCACCACCCCCGTGGGCCACTGGCCACGCCGTCGGCCTGCTGGCAGGTCTGCTGCGCGACGCCGCCGTCAGCGACGGCGTGCCGGTGGCGCCGCTGGCGAAGGACCGCGGCGCGCACGCCTGGGCCCACAGCGCCAGGATCGCCGCCACGGGCGCGGGGCAGATCGCCCGCGCGGCCGCGCGGGCCGGGCTGCCGAACGACGCGCCGTTCTGCGATGACGCGGTCATCGACGCCTGCCTCCGGGCGAGACCCGAGCAGACCGGGCACCCCGCCCGCTACAAGCCGCTGTTGGCCGCCGCCATGCGCGGAATCGTTCCGGAGGCGATCCGGACCCGGACCACCAAGGACCACGCCGGCGAGGAGTGGCAGGCGGGCCTGGTCGCGCGGCGCCGGGACCTCGCCGCCTGGGCGGACGACTCCCGGCTGGTCGAGGCGGGCCTGGCCGACCCCGACCCGTTGCGCCGCGCCTTCCTGTCGCCGGGCTTGCTCGGCACGGGAGCCGCCGTGCTGGAGTCCACCATCGGCGCCGAGGCGTGGCTGCGCGACCTGGAGGCCCACCCCCACCCCGCCTACCTCAAGGAGCACGCCGATGAAGGTGCCCCCACCCCGCCCGCGACTGCGCCCTGACATCACCGCGTGCGACGCCGCGGACGGCATGGTGCTCCTCGACGAACGCACCGGCCGCTACTGGCAGCTGAACGCCACCGCGGCCCAGGTGCTGCGCGCCCTGCTGGACGGCAGGGCGCCCGAAGAGATCGCCTCCGGCCTGGCGGCCACGCACGAGGTACGGCCGGAGCGGGCAGCCGCCGACATCGCAGCGCTCATCGATCACCTGGCGACCGCGCGCCTGACCGACGGCCTGCCCCCGACATGAGTCAGGTGCTGAACACCCCGGGCGAGCGGCCCGGGCCGCTGAGCCGGGCCGCCATCCACACCGTCGTGCTCACCGCGCGGCTCGTGGCCAGGCTCCCGCCGCGCCGGATCCGCGCCTTCCTGAACGCCGCCCGCCGCGGCGCCCGGGCCGCCACCCACGACGAGGCGCTTGTCGCGCGGCGCGACGTCACCGCCACCAGCACCATGTGCGCGGGGCGGTACTGCCTGCAACGCTCCCTGGCCTCGGCGTTGTTGTGCCGCCTGCGGGGGACCTGGCCGACGTGGTGCAGCGGCGTGCGCACCCCGCCGTTCGCCGCCCACGCCTGGATCGAGGCCGAGGGCTCCCCCGTCGGCGAACCCCGGGACACCGTCCGGTACACCCCGGTGATCCGCGTTCCGCCCCGGGAGCGGTCGCGGCCATGAGGGCCCCCGGCCGCGGGTGTCGGCCGTTGGCGACCCGGTGCGGGCATCTCCCTTGCGCTGTCGGGCCCGCGGGCAGGCAGTGGGCGATATCCTCTTCACCAGGACGGAGCGCCAACTCTTTCGGCACGGACCCGGACGTGGTGCGGCGGGCGTGAACCGTCCGCTGACGCGGGGACCTTGAGGACCCGCTGCACGACCAGCCCGAACTGGAGGCCGGCTTGCGAACGCTCGTGAACACGATCCCACGGCAGCTTCCCACTGGCGACGGGCGTTGAGCCCCGCCCAGCAGCAGACCGTTCATGCGGTCAACGGCTTCGCCTACGGCTGTATCGGCGCGGACATCCACGTCTTCGGTGACGGCGCGCCGCTGTACGTCCTTCAGCGATGGCGACCCGAAGCCCGGCCGAGCCCGTCCTGGCTACTGGACCTGCCCAGCCGCATGCTCAACGCGCGGTTCGCGGTCGTCGACTTCAGCGGGCGCGAGAACGAACTCGCCGACCTGCGCCGCTGGCGCGATCACGGTCCACGGTTGGCGGTCCAGTGGCTACATGCCCCGGGCGGCCAGGGCAAGAGCCGACTGGCCGCGCGGTTCGCGAAGGAGTCGGAGGCCGCCGGTTGGACCGTGGCAACGGCCGCGCGTGGCCTCGGCGTCACCCACCCGCCACCCGGAAGCCAGGACCTGCGCACCGACACCCGCGCCGGCGTACTCCTGATCGTCGACTATGCCGACCGGTGGCCGGTTGCCCAGCTGACCTGGCTGCTCAGCAACACGATCCTGCATCGGGCCCCCGACCAGGCACGAGTGCTGCTGCTGGCCCGCAGCCGAGACCCCTGGCCAGCCGTACGCGCCTCGCTCGCAGACCTCCAGGCCGACGCCTCGACACGCGCCTTACCGCCCCTGGCCGACACCGGCCGCCGGATCGGCGACAGCGAGCGCCACGACATGTTCCGTGCCGCGCGCGACGCCTTCGCCGCCCTCTACGGGGTACCCGCGGACGCGATCGAGCCGCCCGCCGAACTGAGCGGGCCGGACTTCGGGTTGACGCTCGCGGTCCACATGGCCGCCCTGGTGGCCGTGGACCGCCACAGCCATGCCGGCACCGCGGCCACGGGGCCGGACATGACCGGCCTGACCGCCTACCTGCTGGACCGGGAACGCCGCCACTGGCACACGCTGCACGAGACCGGGGCGCTCGGCACCACCACGGCGGAGCTCTCCCGAGCCGCCTTCGTCGCGGCGCTCACCGGACCGCTCCCTTACCCGGAAGCGAAGCGGGCGCTCAGGACGGCAGGACTCGGTGCCGACGCGGACCGCCTGCTCACCGACCACGCGTACTGCTACCCGCCCGGCGCCTCCAGCACTGTCCTGGAACCCCTGTACCCCGACCGCCTCGCCGAGGACTTCCTGGCACTCTCCCTGCCGGGCCACCACCTCGCCGACCACGCCTCCGATCCCTGGGCCGCCGGCGTCCCCGAACTCCTGCTGCCCGCGGCCGAGTCCGTCCACTCGGAGCACGGCGGCCTGCCGCCCTATGCCCCCCGGGCCCTCACCTTCCTCACCGCCGCCAGCCACCGCTGGCCCCATGTGCTCGCCACGTTGGAGAGCCTCGACGCGCGCCTGCCGGCGGACCTCGGCGCGAGTGACGAACTCGCCGCGGCCGCCGCCGACCTCGCCGAGCGCCTCGCCCCGCACCGCCTGTCGGCAGCGGTCGACACCGCCGAACGCGCCCGGATCCACCGCGAGTTGGGGCAGCGACTCGACCAGGCGAGGCGGGCCGGGAAGGCCGCCCCGGCGTTGGCGGAGGCCGTGCGGCTCTATCGTGAACTCGCCGCCGCGACCCCACGGAACTTCGAAGCCCGCTTCGCCGAGTCGTCGTTCGAACTGGCCCAGGCGCTGGTCTTCGCGGACCTGGAACCCTGGACGCGGAAACCCCTCGAAAACCTCGCGGCCGACGCCGCACGACTCGAACAGGCGGCCGCGGCGATCCGGGACGCCATCGAGACCTTCCGCCGGCTGGCGGCGGAGAACCCCGCCGAGTACCAGCACGTCCTGGCCGCGACGCTCACCGCGGCCGCCTTCCTCGTGCCACGGCTGGGACCGTCCGACCTGGCGGTGGCCGCGGCGCGGGAGGCGGTCGACATGGTTCGCCGCCTGGCGGACGAGGCCCCCGACGACTGGGCCCACCAGCTGCCCTATGTGCTGGCGGCCTCCGCCGTGGCCTTCACCGGAGCGGACTCCGAGCAGGCAAGGGCGCTGGCCGACGAGGCGGTCGGCAGCGCTCGCCGGATGGTCCGCGAGGACCCGGAGACGCACCTGGAACACCTGGTCTTCATACTGTCCATCCAGGGGTCGGTGCTGCTGAGGCTGGAGCGGGCCGAGGAAGCCGTCGACGCGCTCAGCGAGGCCGCGGAGCTCAGCGGCCGACGACCACGAGCGGACCAGGGCAGGGACCCCTGGTACGAGATCATGGCCCACGCGCTCGGCTTCGTGTGGCTGCAGGAGCGGGCCACCGGGGCGACGACCGGGCGGAGCATGGCCGTACAGGTGCTGAGCCGCCTGGCCCACGGCGACACCGCCGGTCGCGGGCCCGGGCTGCTGCGAGCCCTGGTGGGCCTCGAGGGCATGCTCGATCCGACCGCGCACCCCGAGGACGCGCTCGCCGTGCACCGCGCGGTCATCCACCTCCTCAGAACGTCGGACGAGATCTCGTACGCGGGGGACGACTTCCTGGGACGGTCCGACATCCACGGCGTGCTGGTCACGGCGAGCGTCCTCCTGGCGAGGAACGGACGGTGGGAGGAGGCCCTGGCCCACCTGGACGAAGCGGCCGGGGAACTACGGGCCGAGGGAACGAGACCCCTCGACTCGGCCCTGGGCGGCGTGCTCACCACCATGACCGCCGACCTCGCCGACCTCGGTCCCGACGAGGACGACGATCCCTACCACCGCATGGCCCGGCCCCGGGCCGTGCGCGTGCTGGGGCGGATCGCCGAGACCTATCGCCGCCTCGCGCGGGACGATCCCGCCGCGCACGAACTCGGCCTCTCCGTCACGACGAAGATCCTGTCCGAGGCGCTGTGGCTGCTGGGACGGCGGCAGGAAGCCGTGGATCTCGGCCGGGAATCGGTCCGAACCCGGCGGCACTGCGCCGCCAGGGACGGCGCCGCCGAACACCGCGACCAACTCGCCCTCGCCCTGCGCCGCCTCGCGGAGAAACTGACGGACACCGGCCACGCCGAGGAGGCGGCCACCGCGGCGCGAGAGGCCGCAACCCTCTGGCGTGCCCTGTCCCACGAGTCCCCCGCCTACTCCTTCCGGAGCCGGGAGGTCGGCACGGCCCTCCACCTCGTCGCCCTGAATCTGCGTCGGCTCCGCCCGGCCGAGGCCCTGTCCGCCGCGGAGGAATCCGCGACGATCCTCCGGCGCTTCCCGGCCGACGACCCCGCAGAGCACGCTTCCAGCCTCGCCACGGTCAACGGCCTCGTCACCGAAATCCGCCAGGAACTCCACGGGTAGTCGGGGACCGGCCGGCTGGTCGAGCGTGCTCCGCCGCCTTGGAGCGAGGTGGGTGGCGATCGCGGAGGCGCTGGGCGTCTCCCAACAGGCAGTGCACAAGAGACCAGCCGCTGGGTGAACTGCTCGGCGCGGCGGTGCCGGAGCGGGCCGGCCGCCCCCTCGAACTGCGGCACCTCGCCTGCCCGGGCTGCCGAGGCTGCCCAGGGCATGTTGCCGCGGGCCCTCTTGCCCGCAGCCAACCCGTACGCCGGCTGCCCGGCCCGGATCCCTGTCCGGTTTGAGGCGCTTCCACTACTCCCATCTCGGTGCCGGGCTACTCGGCCTGGGCCTGTCGCGGCACACCGGAACGGACTACGAGACGGTGATCCGCACGCAGATCACCGAACCGCTGGGCCTGACCGACACCCGGGTCACCCTCGACGCGGCCCGGCAGGTGGCACCCGGCCACTCCCGCACCGGACCTGGTCGGCACGGGCGGGCTGTACTCGACCGTTCCCGACCTGTCGCGGTCCCCGGCCGCACAGCCGGGATCCGGCTGCGCGACGCACGGTAGCGAACCGCCTGGCACGCGGATGTTTCCCGCCGATGACCTGCGTGTCAGAATTTCCCGCCATAACTACCGCGTATAACCCTGTGCGACTCTTCGTATAGGTCGCTACCTATACTCCGCCACGCCGCTGCTGATAGAAATCCTGGCTAGGAAAAGCACATGGCGGAGGAGTGAACGGATGGAATACACCCCCTGGTCGCTGTTGAGCGATGCGGGACTCGTCGCGGCGCTGCTCGTCGTCGGCGCCCTGCTCCGCGCCCGACTGGTGATCATCCAGCGCCTGATGCTGCCGTCGAGCGTGCTGGCCGGCGGCCTGGGGCTGCTGTTCGGCCCCGAAGTGCTCGACGTCCTGCCGTTCTCCGACCAACTCGGCACCTACGCCTCGGTGTTGATCGTCGTCGTGTTCGCGTGCCTCGCGCTGTCGAACGATTCCGGATTCGGCACCTTCGGGAAATCGACCGGCAAATTCTCGCTCTACTCGATCGGCAGTTATGCGGTCCAGGTCGGGCTCGGCGTGATATTCGCGCTGATATTTCTCGGGCCGGTGTGGGGCACTCCGGAGGCGTTCGGGACGCTGTTGTTCGCCGGCTGGGCCGGTGGCTTCGGCACCGCCGCCGCGCTCGGCTCGGCCTTCGAGGAGGACGGCTGGCAGCAGGCCAGCTCCCTCGGATTCACCTCGGCCACCGTCGGCATGCTGGTCGGGATCGTCGGCGGCATCGTGATCACCAACTGGGGGGCCCGCCGCGGCCACGCCAAGGGCGTGGGCACCTTCGACAGCCTCCCGGAGGAACTGCGCTCCGGGCTCGTCAGGGAACCCGCCGACCGCGCCTCGACCGGCACCGCCACCACCTCCGCCGTCTCCATCGAGCCGCTGGCCCTGCAACTGTCGCTGGTGGCCGCCGTGTCCGCGGCCGCCTACGGGCTGGCCGAGTGGGCCGGCGACCTCTACCCCGACTTCGCGGTCCCGGTGTTCGCGTTGGCCTTCGTCGTCGGCCTGCTGCTCCGACTGGCCGGCAGCCGCACCCCGGCCTGGCACTACGTCGACCCACGGACGATCAGGAGCGTCTCCGGCACCGCGACCGACGTGCTGATCGTCTGCGGCATCGCGTCCATCGTGCCCAGCTTCGTCGCCGACTACGTCACGCCGCTCATCCTGCTCTTCGTCCTCGGTCTCGCCATCTGCCTGGTCCTCTTCCTGGTCGTCGCGCCCCGCGTGTTCGAGCGCGACTGGTTCGAGCGGGCGCTGTTCACCTGGGGCTGGGCCACCGGGTCCGTCTCCACCGGCATCGCCCTGCTGCGGATGAGCGACCCGAAGCTGGAGTCCGGCACCCTCGACGAGTTCGGCCTCGCCTACCTGCCGCTCGCCCCCATCGAGACCCTGACCGTCACGCTCACCCCCACCATCGTCGCCGCCGGCGCCGCGTGGGCCCTGGCCGGTGGCTGGACGGCGCTCGGGCTGCTCGCCACCGGGGCCGCGCTGCTCCTCGCCCGCGACACCTGGCGGCGGTCGACCGGCGCCACGGAGCCCGGGACCGTGCGCCAACCCACCTCCTGACCCCCGGCCCGTCCGCTCACCCCCCCGTGAACACCTCGAACTGGAAGGAAACTGCCATGGACGCCGACGTAGCGGTCATCGGCCTGGGAGCCATGGGATCCATGACGGCCTGGCGACTCGCCCGCGCGGGGGCCTCGGTCCTCGGCTTCGAGCGGTACGGACTGGCCCACGACAGGGGTGCCTCGGCCGGCGAGTCCCGGCTCTTCCGCATGGCCTACCACGAGGGCGCCGGCTACGTGCCGATGCTCAGGAGCGCTAGGGCGCTGTGGACGGAGCTGGCGGCGGAGAGCGGCCTGCCGCTGTTCCACGCCACCGGCTGCCTCTCCATCGGCCTGCCCGAACTGCCGCCCATGCGCAACGTCCGGCAGTCGGTCGACGAGCACGGCCTCGACCACGAGATCCTCGACCACGACCAGCTCGCCACCCGCTACCCGCAACACCTGCCCCGCGCGGGGGAGATCGGCGTCCTGGACACGATGGGCGGGGTGCTGCGCCCCGAACTCGCCGTGCTGGCCGCCTGCGGCCAGGCACGCCGGCACGGCGCCCGGCTGCTCGACCACACCCCGGTCGAGAGCGTGCGCCCCGAGGACGACCGGGTCCTGATCACCGCGGGCGGCACGGAGTACACCGTCGGCCGGGTCGTCCTCACCGCAGGACCCTGGACCGAGCGGCTCGTCCCCGCCCTGGCCGGGCACCTCACCGTCAAGCCCATCGTCCTCACCTGGTTCGCCCCCACGGACCCGGCGCCCTACGCCCCCGAGCGGTTCCCCGCCTTCATCCGGGACACCGACGGCACCCACCTGTTCGGCGTGCCGATGCTCGACGGCATGTCGGTCAAGACCGGCTTCGCCGACGCCTGGGGCGAACTGCCGGGACCCGAGGCGTTCACCCGGGACTTCGACGAGGCCAGGCTGCGCCCGGTGAGCGAGGCGGTGCGCCGGCTGCTGCCGGGGCTGCACCCCGACCCGGTCAGGTACGCCGTCTACCTGGACGCTTACACCCGGGACCGCACCGCCGTGGTGGACCGACTCCCCGGCACGGACCGGGCCGTGGTGCTGGCCGGCTTCTCGGGACACGGCTTCAAGCTGGCCCCGGCGTTCGGCCAGATCGCCGCCGAGCTCACCCTGGAGCGCGGCACCGGCTTCGACGTCGCCAACATGACGGCGTCCCGGCTCCTCACCCCGCCGGCGGGAACGCCCGGCTGAGCGCGGCGCGCAGCAGCAGCGCCGCCTCCGGCGGGCCCGCGGCGCCGACCACGACCGACAGGGGGGTCACGGCGTACTCCTCGACGAGCCGCAGGTAGACCACGCCCGGCATCGTCATCCGGGTCGTCAGCTCGGGCACCAGGGCGAGCCCGAGGCCGCACGCGACCAGGCCGAGGATGGCCTGGTCGTTGTGCACCTCGTGGCCGAACCGCGGCGAGAACCCGGCCCGCATGCACACCGCGACGATCGTGTCGTAGGCCACCGGAGCCAACGAGCGCGGGAAGCCGACCAGGTCACGCCCGGCCAACTCGCCCAACGACAGCGGTTTGTTGGTGGTGAGTGGGTGGTTTGTGGGTGCGGCGCAGTGGAGTGGTTCGTTGGTCAGTGGTAGGACCTCGGCGTCGGTGCCGGGTTCGGCGCTGGCGAGGCGGCAGACGCCGAGGTCGATGTCGCCGGCCCGTAGGGCTGCGAGCTGTGCTCGTTGCCCTAGTTCGGAGACCCGCGGCACCACCCAGGGGTGCGCGGCCAGGAACGCGGGCAGCACCCGGGGCAGCAGCCCGGAGATGGCGGAGGTGATGGCGCCGATGCGCAGCACTGTCGGTTCGGGCCCTTGGGCGCGGGGCACGAGTTCGGTCACTTCCCGGGCGCGGTTGACCAGGGCTGTGGCTTCGGGAACCAGCAGCCGGCCGGCGGCGGTGAGACGCAGGCGGCCACCCGCTCGGTCGAAGAGGACCGCACCGAGTTGGCGTTCCAGTTTGGTGACGGCCTGGCTGAGTGCGGGCTGCGCCATGTGGAAGCGCCGGGCCGCTGCTGTCACGCTGAGTTCCTCCGCTACCGCGAGGAAGTACCGCAGTTGTCTGAGTTCCACCATGTCGGCCATGCGGTACACCCTCTCAGAGGTCGTTTTCTCCTTTCATGCCCTGTTATCTTCCGGTTTTCGGGGTGTCGGGGTGGTGAGCCTGTTGGGAGCGGTGGTGAGGGTTGGCTTGCGCCTGTCTCATCCCGAGACGTCCGGAGTGGAGGCGTGATTCCGCCTGTGTGTCCGCGCGCCTGGGTGCACTCGCTGGAATGTCGGGAGAAAACCACCTCTTGTTGGGTTGGTTTGGTCGTTTGCTGGGGGCTGGGGTGTGGTGTTAGTTGGTGGTGGGGGTTGTGGTGTATTCCTCGTGGGTGACGGGGGTGAGCCAGTGGACGAGGGCGTGGTCGTCGTCGCCTTCGTTGATGGCTAGGTGGGTCATCAGCCGGTTCGGGGTGGCGCCGTGCCAGTGTTCTTCGTCGGCTTCGAATAGGACGCGGTCGCCGGGTCGGATGATTTCGATGGGTCCGCCGCGGCGTTGGCACAGGCCGATGCCTTCGGTGACGTAGATGGTCTGGCCTAGTGGGTGGCGGTGCCAGTGGGTGCGTGCGCCGGGCATGAAGTGGACGAGGGAGGCGGTGACTCGGGAGGGGGCCGGGGCGGCGGCGACGGTGTCGATGTAGACGTCGCCGGTGAACCAGTCGGTGGGTCCCTTGACGGTGTTGAGCGAGTTGCGGGTGATCTGCACGAGGTGTGTGCTCCCTTGCGCGGGCGGGCGGGTGGGTTAGGGCTTGAGGAGGGTTTTGATGGCGCGGCGTTCGTCCATGGCCTGGTAGCCCTCGGCGACCTGTTCCAGCGGCAGGGTGAGGTCGAAGACTTTGCCGGGGTTGATGGCGCCGGTTAGGACGCGGTTGATGAGGTCGGGCAGGTAGCGGCGTACGGGGGCGGGGCCGCCGCGTAGGCCGACGTGGGAGAAGAACAGTTCTTGGCCGTCGATGGCGACCTCGTGTGGGACGCCGACGAAGCCGATGGTGCCGCCGGGCCGGGCGGAGTGTAGGGCTTGCCGCATCGCTTCGGGGGTGCCGACGCATTCCAGGACACTGTCGGCGCCGATCCCGCCGGTCAGCTCCTTGATCTGGGCTACGCCTTCCTCACCGCGGGTGGTGACGATGTCGGTGGCGCCGAACTCGACGGCGAGTTTCTGGCGGGGCTCGTGGCGGGACATGGCGATGATCCGTTCCGCGCCCATCTCCTTGGCGGCGATCACGGCGCACAGGCCGACCGCGCCGTCGCCGACGACCACGGCGGTGGAGCCGGGCTTCACCTCGGCGGCGTCGGCGGCCCACCAGCCGGTGCCCATGACGTCGGAGACGGCCAGCAGTCCGGGCCACGACTCCTCGCCCGGCACTCCGTCGGTGGCGACCAGGGTTCCCTGGGCGTTGGGGATGCGCACGTACTCGGCCTGGCAGGTGGACATGAACTCACGGTTGAGGCAGTTCGACTGGAAGCCGTTCCTGCAGTTCGGACAGGTGTTGTCCGAGGTGGCGAAGGAGCCGACGACGAACTGGCCCGGCCGGACCGAGGTCACCTCAGATCCGACCTCTTCCACGAAGCCGACGTACTCGTGGCCCATCGGGTGCGGGTCGCCGATCGGCTCCGCGCCGCGGTAGGGCCACAGGTCGGAGCCACACACGCAGGTCACGGCCGTGCGGATGATCGCGTCGGTCGGGTGGAGGAGCTCGGGGGCGTCCAGGGTCTCGAAGCGGATGTCGCCGGGGGCGTGGATCACTGCGCCGCGCATGAGATGGGGTTCCTTTGCGTGCCGAGGCGGATGGTTTCGGATGTCCGGGGGCGGTTGCCGGGTGTGGGGGGCTGGTGCGCGCCCGTCGCACCGTGGCGGGCGGAAAGCACCACGTCACCTAGGTAACCCGCTGTCGGCGCGGGTAGCGAGACACCATGAAGGGGTGTACTGCCAGTACATCCCTATGGCCGTGGGTGGGACGTACCGTCGAAGACGTGGACAACCAGGCAGAGGTCCGCGAGTTCCTCACCTCGCGGCGTGCGAAGATCACCCCCGAGCGGGCCGGACTGCCTGCCGGCAGCCGCCGACGCGTTCCCGGCCTGCGCCGCAGTGAGGTCGCCGCGCTGGCCGATGTGAGCGTGGAGTACTACGCCAAGCTGGAGCGCGGTCATCTCGCCGGCGTCTCCCCAGCTGTCCTCGAAGCCGTTGCCCGCGCCCTCCAGCTCGATGACGCCGAACGTGCTCACCTGCTGAACCTGGCCCACGCCGCCGACGGTTTCGACGCCCTGGCCCGGCCCCGCCGCCGCACTACCCGGGCCTGGACCCCGCACCGGAGCCTGCAGTGGGTGCTGGACGCCGTCACCGCCGGACCGGCGTTCGTGCGCAACGGCCGCATGGACCTCCTGGCCACCAACCACCTCGCCCGCGCCTTCTACGCCGACGTCTACGCCGCGGCCGGCAACCAGGCGAACCTGGCCCGGTTCAACTTCCTCGACCCCGCCTCGCGCCGCTTCTACCCCGACTGGGACGAGGCCGCGGACATCGCCGTCGCTATCCTGCGTACCGAGGCCGGCCGCAATCCGCACGACAAGGACCTGCACGACCTCGTCGGCGAGCTGTCCACCCGCAGCGACGCCTTCCGCACCCGCTGGGGCGCCCACAACGTCCGCCACCACGGCACCGGCACCAAACACTTCCACCACCCGGCCGTCGGTGACCTCACCCTCGCCTACGAGGGCCTGGAGATGACGGCCGAACCCGGTCTCACCCTCACCATCTACACCGCGGAACCCGGCTCCGCCTCCGAGGAAGGGCTGCGTCTGCTCGCCTCCTGGGCCGCCACTCGAGACGCCGGGCACCCTGCGGAGCGGGGAGCCGACTGACCCTCGCCGAACCGGCCGCACCGGGGGCTGGCCAGCTTTTCCGGGTACTGGACCGCCTGGTCTCCACGCTCGTGAAGAGAACACGGAAACCATGGGGTCACGGGCGCCTCACCTCCCGATTTCGGGAATCGTAAAAACGGCAGTCCCTTTCGCCCCTGCACGGATGACGTGTACGGCGAGGCCGAACTGTCTGGATTTCGTCAACTTCAAGAAAAGACGCCAAGGCGCCGCGGCAGCGCCATCGCGCCGCGGGGCGCTTCGTCGTCGCGGCGTTCGCCGGCTGCAGGCCAGCTCGACGTCGGAGCGGTGCGGGGAGGCGGCCTGGCCGTCGCGACAGGTCCGCGCCAGCCGGAAGTATGGCGCGACGTTGTCCCTGAGGTCCCGCCCCTCGGGTAGGGGGACCTCAACGGCCCCTTCCGGCTACTGCTGAAAAAGGGGGGCCGCTCGCCCCTCGGCGCTGGCTGGATCATGCCGCCGCTGCCGTGGCATGACGAGCGTGATCAGGTCCCGTGGCGCTGGACATCGGCGCGACTTCGACCCGCGAAGACGGTGTCGGGCCCGCTGGGCCCCGCTGGGCCGACTGGCCTTGGGGCCGAGCACCGGGCGTGCGAGGCGTCCGGGCGGGGCGCAGCGCGGGGGTGCGCGTCGTGGCGGCTGGCAACCAGACGAGACTCGGCTTGCCGGTGGACCGGTCACCGTGTCGGTGACCGGGGCGCGGCCACGCCAGACGCGAGACCGTGTACGTCGGCGACCACCCGGCGGCCTGCGGTGGACGAGCCGGCTGCGCGCGCGGCGGCGGCCCGACGTGTAGGGCGCGCGGCAGCCGGGACGGGTAAGGGCCACCCCTATCCGGTTCGCCCTTCGGTGGCACGGGTACTCGGCACGCTCCGCTGCCGGCCCCGCCGATGCGTGCGCCGGTCTCCGGATACGAAGGAGGAGATCCCCCGTGGCCACAGAACTGACGCTGTTCGACAGCGGCGACCTGACGGGAGACGCCCAGCAGGTGCCGGTCGGCCCAGGCGAGTCCACGAACGTCCAGACGCCGTTCACCACGTGGGCGGCCACCAACGATTCGCCGTACACCGCACAGCTGTACACCAGTCCCGACTGCTCGGGTGATCCGGCGGCGCGTATCGGCGCGGGGAACACCGAAACCTTCTCGCAGGGCATGAACGTGCAGTCGGTCGCGTTCACCTCATGAGCCGAGCGTGGATGGCCGGGCCGCCCGGCAGGTGGCCCGGTGCGGTTCCCGGGCCGCTGCGCGGGCCCCCGCGACGAATGCCGCGCAGGGCGCCGGGAAGTCGTCGTGCGGCACGGTAATGCCTGTGTTGATGTGGGCGCCGTCGCCGATCACCGTGACGCCTTCGCAGTGCCCAAACAGCCCCAAGGCTCGCCGCGCTCGGGTGCCGGCGGCGCTGCCCGACCGGGCGGGCCGCGGCCACCACCGGGCACGGGCCGGTATCGACGATGCCCCGCACGTTCGTCGAGAACCTGCCGTGGGCCTGGGCCTGGGCCTGGGCCTGGGCGTGAGCCGTGGCGTGGCCGGGGCCCGGGGGGCGGTCGTCACCGTGGGGGATCAGGCGGGAGGGAGGCCGGTGAGGGTGGGGTGTCCGGTGAGGGCGGGGGGTGTCCTGCCGGGATCCGCCCCCCGGGAATCCGGCGGCGGCTCCCGGGCGCCTGTCGCCCCAGAGGCCGCCGCGTTGAGACCGGCGGTCGTGGTCCTCGGGACTTCCCCCATGCTCTCGGCGGCGGCGGAAGGAGTCGTGGTGAGCGCCGCTCGGTGACGACGTCTCCAGGAAGAGTGGGGGAGGGGGGCTGTCGTGGCGTTCACGGTGCGGCCGGGAGGGTGGGCGGGTGTGTGCGGTGGAGGATCAGCATCGCCGCGGCGGCCGAGAGGAGCGCGGCCGCAGGGAAGCTGATCCACAGCCACGGTGTCCCCAGCAGGCTGAGGGCGAGCAGGAGCGGGACGTGGACGGCGAGGATCGATCCGACGGAGATCACGAACGAGGGGCGGGCCTGTCCGCGTGCCTGGAAGTAGGTGGCGAGTAGGGCCGTCACGCCGGCGAAGGGGTAGCCGAGCGCGATGAGGCGCAGTACCTCGGCGGTCGTCTTCGCCGTGTTCGGGTCGTCGGTGAAGGCGGCGGCGAGCGGGTCGGCCGTGGCGAGTAGGCCGAGGCAGGCGGCCGTCCCGTAGAGGGTGGTCGCGCGCAGCGCGAGGACCCGGGTGCGTTCGGCGCGCGTGGTCAGGCCGCGGCCGGTGTTGTAGCCGATGAGGGGTTGCATGCCCTGGGCGATGCCGGTCTGGGGCATGAGGACGAAGGTGGTGACGCGGACGGAGGTGGCGTACGCGGTGAGGGCCGCCGGGTCGCCGAGGGCCGCCAGGCGGTTGTTGGCGAGGAACATGATGAGGGTGTTGCCGAGGCCGGCGAGGAAGGACGGGGCCCCCACGGCGACCAGTTCGCGCAGGGTGGGGCCGTGTGGCCGCAGGTCGGCGAGGGTGACGCGGTAGGGGCGGTCGCGCTGGAGGAAGAAGAACCACAGGCTCATCGCCATGGAGACGGCCTGGCCGCCGACCGTCCCCACGGCGGCGCCGCGTACGCCCCAGCCGAGGCCGAAGATCAGCAGCGGGTCGAGCACGATCTGGCACAGGACCGGGAGCATCCACAGCAGGGTGGAGAAGCGTAGGCGCCCCTCGGCCCGCACCAGGCTGGAGAAGCCGGTGGCGGTGATCGCGCCGGCCAGCATGATCAGCGCGTAGTCGTGGGCGTGGCCGCGGGCCTCGCCCCTGGCCCCCAGCAGGGCGAGGAGCGGGTCGAGCAGGAGCAGACCGAGGAGGGTGATGGCGATCGCCGTCGTCCAGTAGACGAGAAAGGTGTTGCCGGCGGCCCGCGCGGCCTGGCCCGGGTTCCCGGCGCCGAGGCTGCGCGAGACCATGGACGCGCCTCCGACGCCGACCGTGGTGGAGACCGCGCCGAGGATCAGCAGCACGGGCGCCACGACGTTCACGGCCACCAGCGCGTCGGGGCCGACCCCTCGGGAGACGAACCAGGCGTTGGTCAGGGCGTAGACGCCGTAGGTGGCGACCGACATGGTGGTGTGGGCGCTGGTGCTCCACAGCAGCCGTCCGATCGGTTGGGTGCCGAGCGTTGTCGTGTGGTCGTGCGGCCTGGCGGGTTGGGTGGGGGGTGTTGTGGTGGTTTCTTCGCGCATGCCCATCAGCGGGTGACGCGGCCGTGGCCGAACTGGGGCATCAGTAGGTCGAGTTGTGCGCGGCCGAAGTCGTAGGTCGCCGTGTCCTGGTGGCCGCGGTAGGTGGTCTCGATGATCATGATGACGGCGAGGTGGAGGGAGTACAGCCGCCGGCGGACGCGCTGGGAGGGGGACAGTTCGCCGATCCCGTATCCCCGCATGAAGTCGGTGGGGTCCCCGAACGCCGGCAGGTCGATGCCCGTGAAACCGGCCTCCATCAGCGGATCTCCGTACAGGGCCCGTTCGTGGTCGAGGATGGCGACGATCCGGCCGTCCCTGATCATCGAGTTCTTGGTCCACAGATCGAGCTCGACGAACCGCGGCTTGGTCACCTCGTCGAGTACGTGCGCGTTCTCGGCGAGCACGGCGCGGATCTCGTCGTAGCTCCAGCCGATGTCGACGTTGGCCCGCGCACCGTCCCGGAGGGTGTCCTCGATCAGCTGGCTGAACGCCGCCCGCCAGGTCGCCGGGCCCGGCCCGGTCAGCGGTCCGAAGTGCGGCCCGACGATCGAGTTCAGCTCCCGGTTGAGCGCGCCCAGCTGCCGTCCGGCGGCGGCGACGACCTCGTCCGGCAGACGCCCCTGCGAGGTGGTGATACCGAAGTTGTCCGCGTCGACGTACTCCATGAAGAAGTAGTCCGCGTCGACCAGTTCCCTGGAGATGTCGGCGTAGTCGACTCGGGGTATCGGCACCTTGGTGTGCGTGCGGACCAGCGACATCGCGGCAAGCTCGTTGCGCATCATGTCGTGCTCGCGGGTCAGTACGGCGACGTCGGCGGGCGGCGCGATCTTCAGCACCGTCTGCTGTCCGTCGCGAAGCCGGATCCGGTAGGCCACGTTGAACCAGCCGTGCGTGATCTCCTCGGCGAAGCCCTCGCGCTCGGGTACCTGGGCGATCCCGTAGGCTCGCTCGATCATCGCCCGCAGCGTCTGGGGCGACTGCCGGTTCTTGGTGATGCTCTCGGTCACGGCTTCCACAGACGTTCCTTCGGCCGGCGGGGCTCCACGGATCAGCCCGGCCACCACCATGGCGTCCCTCCCCACGGGCGGCCGGACGCGTCACACCGTAGCGCGGGACGGCTCTCCACGGCGCTGGCGATGTGAGCGTGGTGGGCTGGTAACGGCGGCGGTGGCTTGCCGGGCGCGTTGACCCGCTGCTCCAGCGATAGTTGGGTGAACCCGGGAGCCGGATGGTGGAGCCCGTCGGGGTCCTTCACTCAGAGCCACGCCGGTCCGGGCCCCGGCTGTGGAGGTGGCGCTTCCGTTGCATCCTTGTCCTGCGGCCTGCTGCCTGCTGTCCGGATCGCTGACCTCGGCGATCCCCGTCGGCGTTCGTGCCGGCTTGCGTTCGTCCTGGCTTGCGTTCGTCTTGGCCTGCGTTCGTCTCGGCCTGCGTTCGTCTGGGGCGGGCGGTCAGTCGCCGTGGTGTCGGTGGCCATCATCTCCACCGGCCTCCCGGTGGCCGAGCACGGCTCGGTGGCTTCTTCGGTCGGGCGTTGCCACCGCTTGAACGCCGTCTCTGGCAGTAGCCGTTCGGCAGGCGGCTTGAGGGCCGGGCTATCGGGCGGGTCGTCGCCTCGCGCGCGCGTCGACTGGCCGAGGGAGCCTGGTGTTCCATCGCCAGGGCTGGCGCACCCCACGCGGTGGTCACGCCCTGAGGAGGTCCGGCGGCTGCCCCTTCCTGTCCGGCGTGTCGCCGACGGCCCACTTGAGTGTCCTGGGCGGCACTGGCCTGATCGCCTCTGTGGCGCTGACCCGGATCGCCCGGTTCCAGACCGGAGCGAGGACCTGTTCGTGTCCGCCGCCGTGGGCGGTGTCACCGCGGCGACCGGGCGGTTCGCGAGGCTGCTCGGCGCCCGTCGGCTGGTGGGCAGTACGGGCTGGTCGGCCGAGGCGGACCATCTCGTGCGGGAGGTGGGCTACGACGCGGTGTTCGACTGCCACCGGGGGCCTGCCGCCGACCTGCTGGCCTTGGTCGCGCCGGAGGGCGTCGACGTGGTCGTCGACAACGTCGGCGGCGAGCAACTGGCGGCGGCGGGACCACAGGTGAGTCCGCGACGCTGACCTGACGTCCGACGTCACAGCCACGTCGTCGCCAGCCAGCCGGTCGCCACCGCGGCGAGCAGCAGCGTGACGTTGAGGGCGAGCCGGCGGTCGCCCAGCCGCAGGTGGACCGGGATCGCGCCGAGTTGGAGGACCACGAACCCGAGCGCGGCGGCGAGGGCCAGCCGGGGCGCGATGCCGGTGAGCGGCGGCAGGACCAGCCCGATCGCGCCCAGCACCTCGACCAGCCCGATGGCCCGGACGGCGGGCATCGGCGTGCTGTCCACCCAGGCCATCATCGGCCGGAGCCCGTCCCGGGAGCGGACCGCTTTCAGCGCACCCCCGTAGAGGTAGAAGGCGGCGAGCAGGCTGGCGATGATCCAGTACGCGACGTTCACGCGTCCTCCTGCCGCGGTCCGGCGCCGTCGACGGCGACATCGGTGGCGGGTTCGGTGGCGGGTTCGGTGGCGGGTTCGGTGGCGGGTTCGGTGGCGTAAGGCCTCATCGCCCGGACGTTCGCCTCCGGGGTCAGCTTCCGGCCGCCGGCCATCAGGGCCTGGAGGTCGCGGAAGTACCGCACGTACCGGGCCGGCGTGAACGTGCTGAGCATGACGGCCGGTTGGTCGGTCATGTTGGCGAACGTGTGTGGGGCCCCGGGCGGGACCATCACGAGCGTGCCGGGCGTCGCGTCGTACTCGTCCTTCCCGACGGTGAACCGCACGGTGCCGGAGACGACGTAGAAGCCCTCGTCGTGCTGGGCGTGCCGATGCTGCGGCGGTCCCGGCGTGTGCGGCGCCAGGAGCGACTCGGCGATCCCGAGTCGGTGCCCGGTGGTGCCGCCGTCCTCCAGGACGCGCATGCGCGTGGCGCCCAGCAGGATCGTCTCGCCGTCGTTCGGGCCGACCACCGACACGGGCGCATCGGCGTTCGGCGCGGTGGCCTCGGGTATGCGGGTCATGCCCCGATTTCACGTCCGCGGCACCAGGACTGTCCAAGACCCGTTCCACGCGAGCGATACCTTCCGGGTATCGTCGCAGCATGGAGCTCCGCACGCTGCGCTACTTCGTGGCGGTCGCCGAGGAGCTCCACTTCGGCCGGGCGGCCGTCCGACTGCACATGAGCCAGCCGCCGTTGAGCCGGGCGATCCGGCGTCTTGAGGCCGAGATCGGCGCCTCGCTCTTCGACCGGTCGTCCGCCGGTGTGGCCCTTACCCCGGCCGGGGCGGTGCTGCTCGACGAGGCGCGCGCCCTGCTCGACCACGCCGACCGCGCGCGGGTGCGCGTCGCTGTGGCGGCCGGCGCCGCGACCCTCACCGTCGGCCTCCTCGGCGACAGCACCGACCCCGGCGTGACACGGCTGGCGGGCGCCTACCGCGGGCGGCACCCGCACGTCGAGATCCGGGTGCGCGAGACCGACCTGACCGATCCCACCTGCGGGCTCTCCGCCGGAGGGGTCGATGTCGCCCTGACCCGGGGGCCGTTCGACAAGACCGGCCTGACCGTGCGCGAGCTGCGGGCCGACCCGGTGGGGGCGCTGCTGCGCGCCGATGATCCGCTGGCCGGCCGTGACTCCCTCACACTGGCGGACCTGGCCGACCGCCGCTGGTTCCGGTTCCCGGCGGGCACCGACCCCGGCTGGCAGGCGTACTGGAACGGCGGGCGCCTCCGCGAGGGCCCGGTGGTGCGTGCCGTCCAGGAGTGCCGGCAGGCGGTGTTGTGGAACGGCACGGTCGGCGTGACGCTGCTCGACCACGAACCGGGCGAGGGGCTCACGGTGGTGCCGCTCGTCGACATGGAGCCGAGCCGCGTGGTGCTGGCCTGGCCCGAGGCCGGGGCGAACCCGCTGGTCCGCACGTTCGTCGCCGCCGCGATCGCCGCCTACCGCGACTGAGCGCGCCGTGCCGCGCCCAGGGTCGGGGCACCCGGGGCGAACGCTGCCCGGACAGCGGCGGCAGGTCGGTGCGCATCCGTGCCAGGGCGCCGCGCATCTCCGCGTCCCGCATGCCGTCGCCCAGCTCGGTGTGGGTGACGCCGGGCTCCACGGTGTGCGCCCGCACGCCGCGCGGCCTGAGTTCGACCCGCAGGTTGCGGGGCCTTGGTGGCGCAGTAGACGGACCAGGCGGGGTCCAGGGCGTGCCCGGCGATGGAGCCGATGTGCACGAGGCCGGCCGGGCCGCCCGCCGCCGGACGCGGCGCACGGTAGGGGCATGACTTCTTCCCTTGCCCACACCGCCCCTTCGAACTCCGCCAGGTCCGCCGCCGGCGGCCCGCTCGCCGGCCGGGTGGCCGTCTGGACCGGTGCTACCAGCGGCATCGGGGCCGCCACCGCCCGCCGCCTCTCCCTCGCCGTGCTCGGCCGCCAAGCTGTCCGGGCGAACTGCGCCCGACGGCCGCCGGCGAGGTGCTGCCGCTGGCCGCCGACCTCGCGGACCCAGACGCCCTGGCCGAGGCCGCAAGCCACCGTACGGTCCGCACACGGCCGGGTCGACCTCGTGGTGGCCAACGCCGCCGCCATGCTCGGCGCGCCGTTCGAGACCACCGACGCCGCCGAGTGGGACCGCATGATCGACGTCAACCTGCGCGCGCTGCTGCTCACCGGCCGGGCCTTCGTCGACGCCCTGCTCACCGCCGTGCCGCTTTCTCGGGGGTGAGGTCGCGCAGGGCGCGGGCGACCAGGGCGGGGAAGTCGGCGTCGAAGTCCGCCGGCTCGGGGGTGCGGCCGGCGCGGCGGATGGCCAGCACGCGCATCACCGCCAGGTCCGGGTACAGCGGCAGGCCGTGCGAGCGGTCGGCGATCACCCCCGCACCTCGGGGCCGGCGAGCGGTGACTCACCGGCGGCGAGGCGGCGGGCGAGGTAGTCCTCACAATCCTCGGAGGAGAAGTCGCCGACCAGGACCTGCCGGCTACCCGCGGCCGCGACCGAGCCGCTGGCGCCGGTGCGCTCGGCGAGCCCGGCTGGCCGTGGAGCGCCTCCTCGGCCCACTACAGGCGGCTGCGGCCGGGTGATGACGAAGAAGCTGCTGGGCATCAACCACACCAGCCGCTGCACCAGGCGCTCGAAGTCGCGGTTGCGTCCGGTCGCCGACGTCCTCGAAGGCGTCCAGCAACACCACGGCCCCACCCACTTGTCGGTCGACAACAGGGCCAGCTCCCACGCCAGCAGGTGCGGATAGAACGACAGCGCCTCCACATCGGGCTCGGCTTCCAGCAGGTCCGCCAACCGCGCGCAGCCGGCCAGCGCCCGCGCCGACTGCCGCCGCTTTCCGCAACGCCCCGATCAGGGAGCCAGTGACCTGCCCGAGGACCGACCCGACCATGCCGTCGGCGAGCGCCGACCGCAACCTGCTGCGGCATCGCCCGACCGGCACGCGCCAGCCCGTCCCGGCACAGGTACTCCTCCAGCGGCTGCCCGGGATGGTTGTGCTCCCAGTAGCGGCGCAGCGCCAGATCAAACACCGGCAACGGCCGCCCCAGCCCGGCGAACGCGGCCCGCACAGTGAGCACCAGGCGCTCGACATCGGTACCCGCCGACCGGGCCAGATCGACCCGCACCGGCACCAGCCGCGGCTGCTCGCCGGTCCAGGCCGGCGCCGCCCACCCGCTTGGGCGCTGCTCGCCCTCGGACAGCGCGGCCTCGAGCTCTCGACCGCGTCGTCGTCCCGATCCCGCCGACGCCGTAGCACACCGGCACGTTGTTCCCGGGCGCCTCCACGTCCTGTACGTCGAAGCCCGCAGTGCCGATGTGCCGCGGCTGCTCCGATAGGGCCGCGGTGACCGTCGCCCACCGCGTCTGTCGGCTGGCCCCCCCCGCCGGCCCCGTCGTTGGCGCCGAACAACGCCCGCAGACCCCGTGCCCCGCCACGACGCCCCCTGCCAGAAGATGCTGATCAGGACCTCAACCGACGCCGCGAAGCGCGGTGTCACCCACTACCTTCGCGCCAGCCTGAGCCCCTTCACCCCGGCCCCCCGGGCCGTAGCCGGGCCCCGCCATCAGCGCCCCGAGGGTGCGTCAAGAGGCCGCGGCGAGGACCTGCCCAGCCCAACGGGAGAATGAGCGCCTGCCGTCCCCTGACACCATGGCGGATCCCCGTGCACGACCCAGCAGACCCGTCCGAACCGCTTCCTGACGGCGTCGGCGACGACTTCGAGGACGCGGGGGGCGGCGGTCGTACAGGCGATCGCCTGGTACGCCCAGGAGATCCTTGCCGAGCGTCGCCGACCCGCCCCGGACGAAGCCCGGATCGAGCGCTGATGGCACAGCGGCAGGCGTGTGTGGCCGACCGCGATGCGCTTGAGGACGCCGACGACCAGGAGCTGGCCCGGATCGCCGCTGTCTACGCCGCCCGGTTCAAGGAGCTCACCGAGTAGGAGCCCGCCCTGGCCACCGGGAGCGGCAGGAAGGTAGGCGCGGCCGGCCGCATCTCGAACGGCAGCAGCGGCGTCGCGAGACGGGTGATGCCCAGCAGCTCGTCGCGGGACTGCGGCAGCTCCCGTCGCAGCCACCGCCGTAGAGCGAGAAACGCCGCCGCCTCCTGGGCCGTGTAGGGACGGTTCCTGTTCGGCCACGACCATGCCCGCGCTGACCTGCCGTTGGCGTCAACGCCCGCTCGGTAGACGCTCGTTGCGGTAGACGGCAGCGCCATCGCGCTGCATCACGGGCATGGAGTCCACCACCGCGCCGTCCGCGGCGGCCCGCACGGCCTCGATCACGGCGGCGAACACCGGTCGTGGTCGGCCCAGGTGGTGAACCGCGCCGGCAGCCCTTTCCGGCTTCGCCGGGGCGAAGCGCGCGACAGCGCCCTGGCGACTGTCGGCCGCCCGCGCCCCGATCACCACCACCTGACCCCGGCTCCCCGCCTCGTGGAACGCCGCCGCGCTCTCCAAGTCCCGCACCCGCGCCTCGAACTGGCGATGCCAGACCTTGTAGTCGGCGCGGATCCGCGCCCCGGCCGTCCGAGGGTCCTCCCGCAGAAGCCGCAGGTAGTCGGGGTGAGCGGCCTTGAAGTCGTCGCCGATGATCCACGTCCCCCCCGCGACCTCGCAGTGACCGCCGCACCAACCGCCCCGCCGGGGTCTTGCCCGCGCCCGGCTGCGTCACCAGGTAGACCACGACCTGCCGCTCATGAGGAGTGATTCGGGCCGCGCTCGGGGACGATCAGCTCGTCGAAGACCCACTGGTGCTCCTCGGCGGTCAGCCGGTGGTACGCGACGCCCGGCGCCTCGGGGATCGGCCGGGCGACGCGTCGAACCGGCTCGCGCACGCGGCGGCCCGCGCCAGCGCAGCCTCCACCAGATCGGCGACTTCCGTCTTACCGGCACCGGGTGGGCCGGAGACGAACACAACGACCGGCCGCTGCTGAGGAACGGCAGGATCCGCCGGTCCAGTACCTGACGGATCGTCTCCTCCAGCGGCACGACCGGAACGACATTGCGCTCGCTCGCCGGCTCTTCATCCAAGGGCGTGGCAGTGGCTCTCGACTCGCGTACCACCTTCAACATTACCTTAAAAGTGATCTTCAATGTTAGTTTGAGAGTGTGTTCTACGGTTCGCTTCATGTAGACTCGTGGGAGAGGAGGTCACGGATGCCCACAGAGGACGAGCTCTTCGCGGCCGTCGACGAAGTCTTGGCACGAGGCCCGATTCTGCCGCCGCCCGCCGAACGAACCCGCCTGCGAGAGGCCGCCGGACTGACCCAGGAGGAAGTCGCTCAGGTGCTACAAGCGCGACGGGAGACGGTGATCGCCTGGGAGTCCGGCCGCAAGACACCCCGCCCCCCACGCCTCCAGGCCTACAAACGACTCCTGGACGGATGGGCCGCGAAATACCCCACCTCGGATCCGACACCAACCGAGTAGAGGACCTGGCATGGATGACCTGTTCGGCGCGGTCGACGCGCTCCTCGAGGAGGCCCGTCCGCTCCCGGAACCGGCGACGCGGTTGCGGCTGCGGGAGGCCGCCGGCCTGTCGCGCGCTCGGGTGGCCGGCGCGCTCGGGGTGAGCACCTCGACCGTGGCCGGGTGGGAGACCGGGCGGTCCGAGCCGCGCGGCGAGCACCGCGCCGCCTACGCCCGCCTGCTGGACGGCCTCGCGCAGCGCTACCCCGCCCCACCGCCCGAGGCGCCATCAGAACACCCTGAAGTGCCCACACAGCCGTCCGAACCGGCCCCGACCCCGCGAAACGGCCCAGAAAGCCCGGAACGGCCGGTGGCGCGAGTGACGGACCGGGACCGGTCCGGACGGCCGGTCACCGGCCCCGCCGCGCCGTGTGTGCTGTGTGGCCAGCCCACCCCGTACCGGGCGGCCGGCATGCCGCAGCACTGGGACGGCGTGTGCACCCCCGGCGCCACCCTCACCGCAGCGACGCCCAACTCGCCGATCCCGGCCACCACGCTGGCCTCGTGCTCGGCGACGTCGGTCGGGAACGACGACCAGGAGCCGGCCGCCGCGGTCGCCGGCGGGCAGCACGCCGCGGACCAGGGGCGGCCGGTGAAGGAACGGCAGGACACCTCCGGCCTCATCGCCCGCAACGTCGCGCAGGCGCTGGAGGACAACGGCGGCGACCTGGACGCCGCCCTCGCCGCACTCATCAAGCGGGCCATCCCGGACGGAATGGCGCTGCTGAACTCCACCCGCGTCGGATCCACGTACGACTTCACGAACTACGTCGACACCGACGCCATCCCCATCCTGAAGAAGCCCTCCCGTGACGGCGCCGACCTGATCTGGGAGGGCCGCCCGAAGTGGCGCAACCGCACCGTGGAAACCGGCCCCGCCCGCACCGTGACCGCGCTGGACGTGAACGGCGCCTACCTCTCCGCCTTGAAGACGCACCTGCCGATCGGCGCGCCGCGGCACTCCACCGACGGCACCTACGACCGCAAGCGCTCCGGGCTCTACCTCATCGACCCGCCCGCCTGGGCCCACGACGACCTACCGGGCCCCCTCGGCAACAGGGAGGAACCCGGGCCGCTGTGGGTCACCGACCCCACCCTGCGCCTGCTGATCCGCCTCGCCGGCCCGAAGTACGGCCTGTGCTCCCCGCCGGTGATCCACGAGTCCTGGACCTCCGGGAGTTCCGAGGCGCTGCTGGAACGGTTCCGGAGGGAGATGGCCGCGGCCCGCGACACCGCCATCGAGGAAGGCGACCGCGTCACCCTCGAATACGTCAAGGCCATGTACGCCAAGTTCGTCTCCACCATCGGCGAATCCTCCGCCAACCGGGAGATGCGCCGTCCGGACTGGATGCACATCATCCGCTCCCAGGCGTTCGCGAACCTCTGGCTGAAGGCATGGAAGGCCCACCAGGCCGGCCTGACGATCGTGCGGATGCTCGGCACCGACGAACTCCACGTCATCGGCGACTGGCGCGCCGTGTTCACCGAGGGCCGCAAGCTCACCGACATGAAGCTCAAAACCGAGTACACCATCGGGACCGGGGGCGATAGCTGATGGCCGGCCGCTGGGCCAACTTCGGCTTCTACGGCGCCCAAGGCGTCCCCGGCTGGGTCGCCCTCGGCCGCGAGATGGACCGCAACGTCACCGGCATCAAATCCCCCGTCGAATCGACACGAGGCCTTGCCGCCCGCCTGCGCTACCTCACCCGCTCACCAGCCGGCCTCGAGGCGATGCGCCGCGCCGGCATCACCGCCCCGCAGCGCAGGATCGACGCCTGGGTCGCACGCACGGTGCGCCCCAACAAGGCAAACCTGCAGCGGATCGACTCCGCCTATTGGGACCTGCGCCGCCGCAACCTCGGCGTCGAATGGCAACGGCGCCTGGCCGACCGGGGTACCCGCATCGAGATCCACCCGGTCGACCAACGCGACGTCACACCCGGCCGCGAGCGGAACATCCCCGTGCGGCGGATAACGGTGCGCGGGCACCGGATCTGGGACGACATCATCCAGGCCTGGATCGACGAGGACGGCCAGATGCTCGACATCGTCTGGGACGAGATCATCACCGACATCGGCTCCGACTACGACTCCTACTCCTACGTCTCCAGCGTCGGCTTCGGCATCTGACTCTCGCTGTAGGTTCTCTGCTTCTGTGTCATTTTCTCCGTTGTCGTGTCATGACGATGGCACTTCTGACACCTACTGGAGAAGCACAGTTCAGGGGCGTCACCAGATCGTGGTGGGCTGCCGAAGCCGCACTCGGCGGCATGGCCCCGACAGCCCCGGCAAGATGGCCGGGGCCGCCACCGCCCCGGACTTCCTTCAGGAGAAGGCCCCCGCGGCGCATCTGGCCCGGCACCATGGCCTGGTGACCACGTGGGTGCGCTGCCACTGGGACGAGGAAGACATCTGGTTCTACTTCGAGGTCGACGCCGAAGGCTGGGTCACCCGGCAGGTCGAACTCCAGGGGCCAGAACTGACACCGATCGCGGCCGCCTCCCTCGACGAATGGCGGCAGGCCCACGACGCCGGCCGCCTCGATGAGTACGACAGCAGGTTCGGGATCACCGCCGAACTGCCCGTCTCGGAATGGGCAGACCACGACCCCGAACAACTCACCTTCGAGGCGTTCGAGGAAGTCTGGGGGTCTGCCCGTGGCCAGATTGCATCCCGGCCCGGCTGACCGCTCGGCCGTGTGGAGACTTGTTGGCATCATCGCGGCATGACCCCGACCCTTCCCCGCACCGTCCGAGCCGTCGACACCGCTCAGCTCCTGGACCTGGCCCAAGAGGCCGCCATACATGGCTTCAGTCAGCGGCTCCCGGTCGACTGGCTCCGAGAGCACCTTGCCGTGGAGGCGACGCACTACCTGTTCCCGACGCTCGTGCAGCGGCTCGCGCACCGCCCCGAGATGCCGCTGCAGTGGAGGTGCCAGCAACTGCTGACCGTCAGCACCGGCGAACAGATCTGGGGTCTGCTCGACGTCCTTCCTGACACCTTCGACAAGATCCCGGAGACCCTGGACACGGCCTCCAAAAAGGTCATCGTCAGCCGCATCGAGCGAGCAGTCACCGTGCGCGAGTGGATGGAACGGATGGGCGCCGAAGCAGGTTCGTGACGCCCCTGGGCAGCGGTGCAGCCTGCTGGACAGTCTGAGGAAATGACATCGATCTGAGACAGCCGCCGGCCGACATGCTATGAGACTGGGCGACGAACATCCAGGTCACAGCGTCGGCGCATGACAGCGAAAGCGAGAACCTGCACTCGCGCCTTCACCTCGCCGGCCGGCCCCGACCCCGGGCCGGCCGGCGACGTCTCCAGGGTCTGTGCTGCCCCTGTGCTCGGGTCTGTGCCGCCCCTGTGTGGCTTGTAGTCGCACCTCCAACTCGAGACCGGGCACCGGCTGGTGCCGAGCGATCGCGCCGTCGGCCCGCCAGGCGATCTCGTACGGCGTCTGCCAGCGACCCGAGCCGCGCGAGGTGATCGCGAAACCCGCGCCCCAGTGGTGATCGGGGCCGTGCCAGGGCGACGTGGCCTCGTCGAGCAGGTACAGCCGGTCAGGATCCGACGCGTGCTCGAACGCCACCGGCGCGGCGTCCCGGCCGAGGACCACCTGGCCGCCGCCGAATGCGAAACGTGCTGTCACGAGAGCTCCTTGTCTCTGGGGGAGCCGGGAAGGGAGAGGGAAATCGGACGGCCCGAATCGAGGTAGCGGGCGTCGTCACACGGCATCCGCGCACCATCGGCGACGCGTGCGACAGGCGGACGACGCCCCGCGCCGGACGGCGTCAACCCGGACATCGCCGACGGCGAGACCGGCGCCACCGTCGGCTCCTCCGGCTGCGGCGAGCCCAGCCTGCCGAAGATTGTCGCCTGGCCCGAACAACCCGACCGAGGCAGCGTCCGCTTCGACGACACCGACATCACGGCCGAACGCCCCGGGCGCGCGGCGCCCCCCCCTCCTCGGCGACGCACCGGGCCTCGATATCGTGCTGGCCAGCCGGGAGACCGCGCCGCTCGGCCGCGCGGCGGAAGCGTTCGCGGACTGCCGCCGGAGCGGCCCCGGCGCGCCAGCGTCTCCCCACGGACGCCCACGCGAAGGGACAAACCTCCAATGCGAGGGACCACGCGGCACGACCGCCTGCCGAACGCCGCCATGGTCGAGGCCGCACGAGCCGGTGACGAACGGGCGCTCGAGGAGTTGGCGCACGCCTACCTGCCGTTGGTCTACAACGTCGTGGGCCGGGCACTCAACGGGCACCCGGACGTGGACGACCTCGTGCAGGAGACCATGCTGCGCGTGACCCGCGGGATGGCCGGCCTCAAGGAGCCGGAGCGCTTCCGGAGTTGGCTGGTGGCCATCGCCATGCACCAGATACGCGACTGGTGGCGTGGCTCGCGCTCCTCCTCGGTCACGGTCGCGCTTCCGGAGGCCGCAGACGTGGAGGACCCGCACGGCGACTTCGTGGACCTGACCATCCTGCGTCTGCGCCTGACCGGCCAACGGAGGGAGACGGCCGAGGCGACGCGGTGGCTCGACCGAGAGGAGCGGATGCTCCTCACCCTGTGGTGGCAGGAGGTGGCGGGCCAGCTCACCCGAGCCGAACTGGCCGAGGCGACCGGGGTCTCCGTCGCGCACGCGGGCGTGCGGGTACAACGGTTGCGGGACCGCCTTGACGTGGCCCGGCGAGTGGTTCGCGCGCTCGCCGGCCGGCCGCGCTGCTCCGGCCTGACCGTGGCCGTCGAGGGTTGGGACGGCCGGCCAACGGCGCTCTGGCGCAAGCGCCTGGCCCGGCACGTTCGCGACTGCGAGCTGTGCGCCGGGCGCTCCGCCGACCTCGCGCCGGTCGAGGGGCTGCTCACCGGGCTCGGCCTTGTTCCCCTGCCCGCCGGCTTCCTGTTTTCGAGCGAGCTGCTGGCAGGCGCCGGCACCTCGGCCACCGGTGGCGTCGCCGCGAAGGGCGGCGGCGTCGCCAAGCTCGTCGGCCCCCTCACGGCCAAACCGGCCGCGCTCGCGACGCTCGGTGTCGCCGGGCTCGCCGTGGGCGTCGCGCTCTACGCCGTGGTCCTGCCGCCCGCGAACGACGGGTCGGAAGAGCCGGTGACGAACGGCCCGACGGCGACCGTGACCGCGGCGGGCTCGCCGACTCCCGACCCCGCTGACCCGTCCGACTCCGACGCCCCGCCGGACGCGCCCCCGCCGGAATCCGCCTCCCAGGACGCCGTGTACGGGCAGACCGTGGACGCCGCGGAACCGGCCCCCGACCCGGGAACGCCGCCGGCCCGGCTGCCGGCGCGCCCCGAAGGCAGGCCCGTGGCGGCCGAGGACGGCCGGTACCGGGACGCGTCGGGCGGCGGCTACCTGATGGTCTACCGCGACCAGTACGTCGTCCTCTCCGGACAGGGATACGTCCGCGTCAGCTACGAACTCGGGAGCGACGGCCGCCGGGGAGACATGGTCATGCCCACCTGGACCGGGTTGACCGGCCGGATCTTCCATGTGGCGTCCGGCGGCGGCCACCGCATGGACGACGCCGTTCCGGGCGCGCCCTCGGACACCACCTGGATGGGCGCCCCCGACACGGGCTACACGCGGCTGCCGGACGGCGCCCAACAGATGTGGCAGCACGAGTACTTCTACCTCGACGGCAGTGTCGTGCTGACCCAGCACGAGCGGGGCTCCGACTACAACCTGCTGATCCAGCCGGTCTCCCACCCGGATATCGAGGCCGATGTGAACACCGCGCCGGGAACGGCCGAGGGCGTGGTCCGTTACGGCGTGGTACGGGACACCGGCGGCGATGACGCCCCGGTGCCCCAGTACCTCACGCGCGAGCGTCCGGCTGACCCCGTCGCCGAGGTCCCCCAACGATCCGAGGTGGGGCCCGAGTAGGCGGCGGATCAGTGCTCGCCTGAGCCCTGCCGGCGTCGGCGCAACAGCAGACCGCCCGCGACCAGGGCGAGCAGGCCGGAAGCGCCAGCCCAGGGCATCAGGGCGTCGGAACCCGTCGCGGCCAGGCCACCCGAGGCGCCCTGCGGCCGCGGGCCCCCCGCGGTTGAGTCGGCAGCGTCGGCCGTTTCGCCACCGCCACCGGCACCGGACGGTCGGCTGGTGGAGGAGGTCGAAGGACCGCCCGGTTCCGCGTCGCCCGGCTCGCGGGTGTAGGCGAGCGTGCCGAAGCCGAGCTGGTCGTAGCCGCCGCTGTCGGGGCCGTAGTCGCCACCGCCGCCCTCAGCGCGCCACTTCTCCGCCGCGGCCTGGACAGAGGGCGCGGACAGTCCCCGGCGGGTGACGTAGTGGTGGTAGATCATTTCCCAGACGGGGCGCTCATGCCCCCGTCCCCGCGGCGAGACGACGGCCTGCTCGCGTTGGACACAGGTGGTGTGGTGCCCCCACCGGTAGGTGGTGAACGGCACGTCCTCGCCGAGGTTGTACCTCGCGACGTACTCGGCGCCCTTGAGGAACCACTCCGACCGATTTCATGGCTTGGGTACAACAAGCCCCCGGCACACCCGCGTCCGCCGCCCGCATCGGAGAACTCGCCGCAACCGCGGTGCGTCCGCGGCCTGATCGTGCAGTGGCCCAGCCTCCAGATCTCGCCCCGCCTCCTGATGATCTGGGACGAGGTTCTCGGCGAGTCCCTCACGAACCGTGTCGATCCCCTCTCCCTGCGACCCGACGGCGTCCTCGAGGTCATGACCCGGACCCCCGAGGCCGAAGACGAGCTCCAGCAGCGCGCCCCCAGCCTTGTCGAGGCCATCCAGACTCGCCTGGGCCCCAATGCCCCCGTCACCGCGATCACCTCCCGCGGACTGTCCGACATCGATGTCCTCGTCACAGGCTGCCCCCACTACGACGACCAGGCGGCCGTCGAGACCGTACTGCTGGAGACCTGGCACGACTCGCTCGCGGTCCACGGAGCGCGCCCGGTCACCTTCCTCCACACCGGCGAAACCATCGTCGACCGTGTCACCAGCGGATGGGCCGCCCAGTACATCAGCAGCGAACTCGACCTCGAGCTCAAGGAGCCCGACCTCGCCGCCACGTCCATGGCCGCGACGACCATCCGCCCGCGCGCCAACGACGTTGCCAACGGCCGTGACGCCCGAGCCATCCGCGACGAGACCCTCATCGCCCGCGCACCGGACTACTGCCTGGCGTTCCTCACCGACCCCGACAACCCCACCCGCCTCGCCACCCTGGCCGCCACGGCCGGCATCCCCACCAGGACCTACACCGCATGACCGACACCGCCCAGCCCACCGGCGTCGACCTCGCACGCGTCGCCCTCAAGGCAGCCCGGGAAGTCGCCCGCACCCGCCACAGCGCGCCGCCCCGGAAAAAGCCCCGCCGCGGCGCACCCACGCGGCGACCTGACGGCCGTGAGCCCGCGTCCCTCGGCACCGCCTTGCGGAGCCTGTTCACCGACCGCGCCTGGGAAGCCCCCGCCGCCGGCGGCACCCTCATCAACCGATGGAGCCAGATCGCCCCCCGTCTCGCCGAACAGGCCAGGCTCTCCCCGTCGCCTACGACGCCGATACCAAGACCCTCACCATCCGCCCTGCCAGCTACGCCGTCGCCACCGACATCCGCTTCCGCGCCCCCGACCTCATCAGCCACATCAATACCGCCATGGGCAGCCAACTCGTCACGGCCCTCCACGTGCTGCCACCCGGCACCACCTCCCACCGAGGTCCACAGTCACCAAGGAGTACCAACTGGCCCGCAGGCAGATGCAAGCCGCCCGACACGACCGGATCGAAGAAGCTGAGACCACCCGCGCGCTTCGCCAGCGCCACTTCGCCGGCGCCTACACCCGCGGCCCGGAGACCGAAATCGACGAGTCGGCCGAGGCCGCGGCGCGAGAGGCCCGGCGCGCCGCCGAGAAACGCCGGGCCATCCTCCTCCGGGCCCGCCAGGACCGGGCCGCGCGACACCCAGTAGCCGGTCCCCCCGCCGACCACACCCCTTCGAGCACCGGGACACTCCGATGACCACGCACCGCCGCCACTTCGAGCCCACCGAACCGACCCTGGCCGAGATCATGTGCGCCGCCCTCGACGACCTCGACCCCCAGGCCCGCACCACCCCGTCCGCCGCCACCGACACCCTGTCGGGCGCGCTGGCCGCCCGAGAAATCCGCCACGAAATCGTCGGCGACGACATCTCCGGCGACGTCCAACTGCGGCTCGGCCCCGAGGACGCAGCCCTGCTCGCCCTGGTCCTCGATTTCTGGGACGGCCAGGTCACCCCGCCCTCCCACCGTCACCAGCACTGAGAAGCCCCAGCCCTCAAGGCCACAAGGAGAGCACCGTGAGCACGACGACCCGGCATCTCGCCCCAGCTCCAGCCGCGAGCAAACCCACCTCCCCGCCGGAGCAGTCCCCGGCCGAGCAGTTCGCGACCTACGCCCGCGCGACGAGCCGGGCCCCAGAGCCCACGAACGCCGAGATGGCAGCAGCACCATCCAGCCCAGCCGCAGTGCCGGTGACAGGATCCTGCTGGTCGAGCCGACGTAGACGACCCGGTCGGGGTCGAGGCCCTGCACCGCGCCGACCGGCTGCCGGTCGTAGCGGAACTCGCCGCCGTAGTCGTCCTCCACCACCAGTCCGCCGCGAGAGCGGGCCCCGTCGATGACCGCCGCCCGGCGTTCGGGGTGCGGCGGCCCGCGACGGGCCGCCCCATCCGGAGCCCCATCGGGCGGGCCGACCCACCCGATGGAACTCTTCACCAGAAACGCCGAGATCCCGTCCGATCGGCCTGCTCACCGCACTGGTCGTAGCCGCCGCCCGGCATGTGCCGGGCAACCGGGCCGACGCCCAGGTCTGACGGTCTCATTCCGGGGTCTCACTCGGCGTCGCGGCGGTCCGGCCGCGGCGGCGGAACAGGAGGAGACCGCCGAGGAGGGCGGTGACGCCACTCGCGGCCGTCCACAGCGGGAGTTCGGAGGAACCGGTGGCGGCCAGGTTGCCGTCGCTCTCCCCGCCCTGAGGGCTGAGGCCGGAGGGTTGCTCGACGGCGGAGTCCCCGGATGACCCGGATGAACTGGACTCGGTGGCAGGCGTCGGCGCCGACTCGGTCGCGGTGGCCCTGTTCCGGGTGAACGCCAGTGTCCCGAAGCCGAGTTCGTCGTATCCGCCGCTGTTCGGGCCGTAGTCGCCGCCGCCTCCCTCGGCCCCGCTGCGGGCCAGCATCTCGCCGGTGTTCGGCATGGCCATGCCGCGCCTGTTGACGTAGTGGTGGTAGACCCGCGCCCAGACCGGGCGTCCACCTCCACGGCCGTGTTCGGAGATGACGGTCTGCTCCGTTTCCACGCAGTGCGCGCCGTTGTTCCAGGTATAGGTGGTGTAGGGCACGTCGTAGCCGAGGTTGTACCGGGCGACGTACTCGCACGCCTTGCGGAACCGGGAGTCGTCCGCGCCGTAGAGGTCGACGCCCTGGTTCCAGGCCATCTCGCAGATGGTGCCCATCAGGCCGATGCCCATCAGGCTGTGGCCCTGGTCGCGCCCGCTCTCCTGCCACTGGGCGAGCCCGACGTCGTTGTAGACGTAGGGGATCGCGTTGGCCAGCGAGCCGTTGCCTGCGCCGTTGTGGAAGTAGTCCACCGTCTCGTCGAACATGGCCCGGTCGTCGCGGAGGATCCCGATGGCCATGATCGAGGCCATGGAGCACAGGTCCCAGTTCGCCCAGTAGTGGCCGATGCAGTTGGTTTCGCGGTTCAGGAAGTCGTGGTTCATCGGATAGAAGTGGTTGAGCAGCATGTCCTGGAAACGGGCCAGGTCGAAGCCGGGGTAGTCGCGGATGATCTCGCCGGCGTTGGCGAACTGGTACCCGTAGATGCCCGCCAGGAGCACGACTTCGGAGCCTCCCGCGATGCCCTGCAACGTCTCCGACCAGGCGTTGCAGATGTCCCGCGCGGTGTCGGCGTGGGCGGTATCGCCGGTGATCTTCCAGCGCAGCGCGTTCTGGTACGCCGCGTGGATGTCGTTGAAGAGGATCCAGTAGTTCTCGGCCGGCCCGTCGGGCGTGGCGCCGCGAACGACCGTCTCCTGCGGGTTGGGGACCCAGCCGGCGGCCGAGTGGCTGTTGGCGACCAGCCGGTCCCAGCCCGCCTTCCAGGGCTCCGTGCGCGCGTTCACCATCGCGCGCATGCGGTTGAGGTCGGCCTGGGTGTGGAGCATGCCGGGGTGCGCGAAGGACGCGTCCGCCGCCGTCGCCGGGGAGGCGGCCACGCCCGTGCCGATACCGATACCGACCGCGCCGGTCGCCGCTCCCGCGGCCTTGAGCATGCTGCGCCGACTGATCTGAAGTGTCACTGTGTCGCTCCTCGGGCTCTCGTGGGGACGGTGCCTACGCATGGGAGACGTGACACGGAGTGGGCGATAACAGAAAAGTGGGCGCCACCGACGAAGGGACTATGCGTTTGCTGGATCCATGAGCGGTCCAGGCCGGGGTGGAACACGGAGGAGCCCCACCCCGACCGGGTCTCATCGGGTGTACTTGGCCGGCCTGGTGGCGGCGTTGAGCAGGTATTCCAGGGGGCCGCGGCGGAAGAAGCGGGACCAGACCGCGGCGACAGGGCGGCCCCGAGGACGAACATGAGCAGGGGCGTCCAGGACTGCTGGGCGCCGGTTCCGGCGGGCACGGACAGCGCGTCCTGTGCGACGAAGTGGCCTACGTAGGCCGTCAGGGACATGGTGCCCACGGCGGTGACCGGTGTCTACGCCGACCAGCGCGTCGAGAAGTCCGGCGTCCGCGAGCTCCTCCTCGCCGTCGCCTACGCCCTCACCCTCGCCGACGTCCCGGGCTCCGCCGTCATCAAGACGGCCGGCAAGGCCCTGGGGCGCGACCCCGTCACCGGCAGGTCCCGGATGAAGACCCTGATTGAGGCCGACCGGCCCCGCTACGTCGCCCCCGGCGACGAGAGCTACATCCAGCGTTGGTGCAAGGCCGCCCGCCACCGCCCCTACGCTCCGCGCAACGCCACCGGCCTGGAGGGGTACCGCGCCCAGGCCGACGAGAGGAACACGGGGAAGGTGTGCGGGGCGCGCGGCACGATCCACGTCACCGAGCACGACCCCGCCACCGGCTGGCACACCCTGCACTGGTACTGCTCCCGGCACCGGCAGGCAGCCCGCCGTGTCGAGAACCAGCTCGCCGCGCAGAACGAGGCGGCCCCCGAGCCCACCCCTACCGCGGCGGCCTCCTCGCGTGCTACTTCAAGGCCGACTGGGAAGCCGTCTACCGCTGGGCCGTCGGCTCCTGGTGGACGCCCCCGAGCTACGGGATCAGCGCCGACGACTGGCCCACCCCGGGACGGGACCCGCTACCCGGCCACACCCGCCTCCGGCTCGTGCTCCCGATCGGAGACGGCGGCCTGGACGACGGCGGCACGTCGTGAACGGCGGCACCCACCGACGGCGGCCGGCCGACAACCAGACTGGCCTGGTCGCCCACCGGCTGTTCCTCCGGCACGACCGAGGCCTCAGCGCCCGGGACTTCCTCGACCGCGTAGATCCCGCCGCCCTGGACGCGGCCCGCAGCTGCTGGCGCCTCGCCAACACGTAGACGCCCGGCCGCACAACGAACGCTGCACCCCGGCAATTGACGCTTCACACCGTAGCCTCACGACTCCCCGGCAAGCACGGCGGCCGGGGACCTCCTCCTCGGATGGAGCGCTCCAGCCGTAGCACGAGCTTGTCGCCGGGCGTCGACTCGATCTTCGGCGTCGAACTCGGCGCATCGTTCCTCGGGGAGGCAGCCGGCGAGTGGTCAACCCGTCAGTCGTCGAAGCGGGGCGGGAGGCCTCGATGTGACCGAGGTACCGGTGGGTCCAGTCACACAGACCGTCGATCGTCACTCGCAGGGCCTGGCCCGGTTTCTCCTGCTTCATTGTGAGATGTCGGTGGTTCGCGGTACGCCGCTCGGCCACCGGGCGAAACGGCGCGCGCGGCGTCTCACGCGCCCCTGGAGCGCTTGAGCGACACGACCAGCGGCAGTCGGACGACCCATCTCCAAGGCCAGCCAGCGACGCTGCCCTCCACCATCGCGGACGTCCGCGCCGAACCTGCGCATGCTGGAGCGCAACGGCCTGGCCGAGCGGACGGTGCACCCGGTCGTGCCGCCGCGGGTCGAGTACACCCTCACCGAGTGAGCATCTTGTGGCTGATGCCCTCGATCTCGCTCCGCAGCTCACCAAAGCGCAGGGTGCGCCCCCCAGAGCCTCGATGATCAGAAGGGCCCACTTGTTGGCGACGTCCGAGAAAATCTCCCGAGCCAGAGAGTCGGCGCGCCTCACGTCCGCTTCGTCAGGCGAGCCTATGAACTGCTTGGTCACCATCAGGTTCCCCAGTCACTGAAAAGTGCGTTCTTCCATGTCAGCGGCCACTCTCCGACGGCCGCGGCGCGGGCGGCGCACCGGGCCAGGGCGGAGTCGCTGCGGAACCTGCCGAACAACCGGTTCATGCAGGCCTTCTGCGCTCGGCACGTCGGGAACGCGTTGTCGGACATGCGGCGGACGGCCGAGGTCAGCGACGTGCCGGAGGAGTACCGCTGGGAGTTCACCCAGTCGATGATCCTGGGCAAACACGGCCTGCGCCCACCGTGGCCGCAGGACGCCTTCGAGCTGGCGGACTGGGAGCTGAGCGAGGCGTTGACCCTGCTGCGCGACGCCGAGGTCCTCCTGGTCTCCCCGGCCGTGCACGCGGCGGTGATGGCGGCCGCCACGACGTTGAAGCCGGCCGACATCGTCACGCTGGACCGCGAGGCCGACATCCCCCTGCAGACCGCGCTCCTCGTGCTGCCCCAGCCGGTCATCCTGGCCAACCGCATCGGCACCCTCTCGGACGTGGCGGCGTGGGGGTGGACCTTCATCGACATGCACGTCACCACCCCACGCCGCCAGCAGTTCCCCGGCGTGCGGATCACGCCGTTCATGGACCGCGACGGCCCCGTCCAGACCGACGACTGGCGCGCGTTCACCACCGGGGCCCGCGCCGACGGGTCCCCGCTGCCACGCTGGGTGCCCGACGGCATGTACGGGGTGGCCGGCGATGCCAAGGTCGCGAGCTCCCCCGAGATGCTCGACGACATCAACGACGAGTACCGCACCATGCAGGACCTCCTGCGCGAGGCCGGCAGCTGGCGCGCGGAAGAACCACCGGAAGTGGGGGAGTGGGGTGGTGGGCACGTCGACGACAGCTACGACGACTTCGCCCAGCGCTACCTCTTCGCGTTCTGGCGCCTGGCCGCCCTAGGCACGACCACCTCCGCACCCCTCACCCAGCCCGGCGGACCGGTCCCGCAGCCACGCAGCGCAGAGGACAGCGAGCCGGACGTCCGGGTCATCCGCCTCACCGCGCCGACCCGCTCCACCCAGGCCGGCGACCAGGAGGCGGACAAGACGGCCGGCAGCCGCGTCTACCACCACCGCTGGCCGGTGCGCATGCACAAGGGCCGCCAGTGGTACCCCAGCCTCCAACAGCACCGCGTCATCTGGCGCGGCCCCTACATCAATGGCCCCGCCGACGCCCCGCTCCTGGTGAGCGAGAAGGCCTACCAGGTCGACCTCTGACCGAGGCCGCCCGCGGCACGGCGAGCATCTGGAGTACGTCCGACCCTGAGGCTGCCCTCAAAAAACATGCTGTCCTGGTCAGTTGGCACTGGAATGATGAGCACATGCACAGCATGGCCTCTGCTTGGAGCGACCCGAGATGGGAACGCATACGGGAATTGCAGCTTGCGAAAGAGCAGCACGTAACTCGTCAGCATGTGGTCTCTCGCGTACTGTTGCAGCGGTTTACCGCGCCAGGAAAAGGGAGTAGCGGCAAGCAACTAGAGGTCTTCGACCTGGCGCATCCCGAACGTCCTCCCCGGCTGAAAGGACCGAGGGGATGCGGTTGGGTAGAAAACTTTGCTTCCTTCGCTTCCGGCTCTTTGGAGGTCCTCTGGGGCCAGACCGAGCAGCGAGCGCCAGCGGCGCTTGCCGCAGTGGACGAACGCAGGCCCTTCGACGATCCGAGCCATGGCGATGTCCTGCGGGACTTAGTAGCCCTGCATCTCGTGCGATCTATTCGCTTTCAGAGGGTACACCATAACGCCTTACTCCGTACCTTAGAGCGGCTAAAGCGTAATCTGGTGGAGGAAAACGGCGAGATACTCAAGCAGGTGGTGCAGCGCGATTACGGGCTGCATATAACCGGGCAAGGCGCGATGGAGTTCTTCGCTGATCGGGTTCTGGAGCGCACTGAGCGGGCATACTCTGCCGGCCAACTATTCCGAGTCAGCCTAGAAAGCATGTTCTCTAAGGTTCGACAGGCCATAGCGAAGGATTGGCAGCTGGAGGTACTTACTCCACAGGATGGCCCATTTATCATTGGCGACACGCCCGCTGTCACACTCCGCATCGACAAAAAGGTCACCTTCGGTATGGCGCTGGGAGATGCACACTCGGTCCTGCTCCCAGTCGGTCCGCGACGTATGCTGGCTCTAGGGCCTGAGAACGTCCTAGGGACGTTGGCGCTTCATAAGGTGATCATGAGCAACGCTGCGCAGGTATTGGCTGCCGATAGATATGTGTTCGCCCAACCCGGAAGTAATATGCAGCGATTCATCCGCAGAGCGGGGGCCCGGCGAGCTAGTTCCGGGCAAGCGAGTGAGTGACATGGCGGAGATCCCCGAAGAAGAGCAACAGGAAAGCCCTCTTACTGCGGTGGAAGCAGCGCTGGGTCGAATGGTCTATCAAGCAGCTACTTTCGAAATGGTAATGAGGGTCTTAGCCACACTCCTTGCGCGAGACGAGGGAGAACGTGACTGCGTGGCTGAAGATACAATCCATAGATTGATGATCCGAGCCAAAAAGATGGCGGCGAATCACCCAGATGTTAACGAAGAAATGCAAGCCACCCTAACGGCGATCACCACAGGAGTTCAGCCTTACATCGAAAGCAGGAACACCTATATTCACGACGCATGGGCCGAATTGGATGGCGAACTATCGGTAATGCATAAGAGGAAGAAGAACCGGTTTCGCACTCGACGTCTAGCTGTTCCCGAGCTTGCTTCCCTTACCGAGCGGTTCAGCGAATACACGAACCAAACCGTGGAATGGACAGTGGGCTACCTCAAGAAAAGACACCTAGATTGGAGGCTGTAGGCTTTGGGTCTAGACCTCTCGACACTTCGTCAGGTCTTGACGTCGGCCCCGGTCCGGCCGGTAGTCTGGTGGTGTGCCGAGCGCCCCCCACCCTGTTGCCGTTTCTTTCCGTCACCACCGTGAGGGTCCTGGGAGCGCGGAGCGCGACCAGGACCCTGACCGTTACTTTCCCCAAATCCCAGTGATTACACAGGACATGACCCTGATGCACCACCCGCACAAGGAGGCTAAGGCCGGAGGCCGTGCCTCCCAACCCACCACCGCCCGTGAGCGGAGCGAACGGGCCCGCCCCACACCAGGCCGCGGAGCGGCCGGTGTCTCTCCGCCCCGTAGGGGCGGCGCGTCGTGTCTCCGGAGGAGAC
>NZ_JAVREM010000057.1:0-41482 GCF_031845425.1 Streptomyces millisiae | reverse complement strand
GGTGGGGGAAACCCCCGCGCGCGAAGCGCCCCGCGCTCCGCCGCGAAACACCCAGGTGGACCCCCGCCGCAGGACGCCGCCGACACCCCCGCCGTACCGTGAATCCGGCGCTCCGGAAAAACCGGGGCGTATCGGACAGACGCGGAGGGCGGCCCGGATGGCATGGGATCCCACCACGACGGCGGCCACGACCACCGTCGGCGCCACGGTCGGCGCCACGGTCGGCGCCACCCTAGACGCCGACGAGCCGCCGCGGCCGCTCTCCGCCGCCGAGGCGGAGGCACACGTCCGCCGCACCTGCTTCGCCGCCGCGCCCCCGCTCCGCACCGGCGTCGAGCTCGAATGGCTGGTCCACGACCGCCACGACCCCGCTCGCCTGGTCCCGCCCGAGGCGCTGGACGCCGCCCTCGCCCCGCTGGCCGTCCCCGGCGCGCTGCCCGGCGGCTCCCGTGTCACCCGTGAGCCCGGCGGCCAGGTCGAGCTCAGCGGGCCGCCGGCCACCAGCCTGGTCGGCTGTGTCGGCGCCGCCGCCGACGACGTGGCGGCCCTGCGCCACGCGCTGGCCGCCGCCGGGCTGACCCCGGTCGGCCTCGGGCTCGACCCGTACCGGCTCCGGCCGCGCGTCCTCGACGCCCCCCGCTACCGCGCGATGGAGGCGTACTTCGACCACTTCGGTCCCAGCGGCCGGATCATGATGCGGGCCAGCGCCTCCGTGCAGGTCTGCGTCGACGCCGGCGACGAGTCGGACGGGCCCAGCGGCTACCGTGCCCGCTGGGAGCTGGCCCACAGGCTCGGCCCGGTGCTGGTCGCCGCGTTCGCCAACTCGCCGCTGTGGCGCGGCCGTCCGACCGGCTGGCGGTCCACCCGGCAGGCGGTGTGGGCGCGCGTCGACCCGGGCCGCACCCGCCCGCCGGAGCCGGCCGGCGGCCCCGACGGCGACCCGCGCGCCGCCTGGGCCGGCTACGCCCTGGACGCGCCGCTGCTGTGCGTCCGCCGCGACCCGCCCGCCACCTGGACGACCCCCCGCGCCCGCTCGTTCCGTTCCTGGCTGCGCGGACCGCACCGCCACCCGGAACGGCCTCCCGCGTTGACCGATCTCGACTACCACCTCAGCACCCTGTTCCCGCCGGTCCGGCCCCGCGGCTGGCTCGAACTCCGCATGATCGACGCCCAGTCGGGCGACGACTGGATCGTGCCGGTCGCCGTCGTCCGCACCCTGCTCGACGATCCGGTGGCGGCCGAGGCGGCGCGCCGCGCCACCGAGCCGCTGGTCGGCCCCGCCGGGTGGCCCCGCCCGGAGCTCTGGCTGCGTGCCGCCCGCCACGGACCGGCCGACCCGCTGCTCGGTCCCGCCGTCCGCGCCTGCCTCGCCGCCGCCGAGTCCGCGCTGGCCCGGGACCCGGCGGACGCCCGACTGCGCGCCGCCGTCGGCCGGTTCGCCGACCGCTACGCCGAACGCGGCCGCTGCCCGGCCGACGACCACCTGGACAGCCTCGACCGCCCCGCACGACCCCCACGGGAAGGGGCGCGCCATGACTGACCACACCCTCACCCGGCCCCCCTCGGACGACGTCGACGACCTCGTCGAGGCCCTGGCCGCCGCCCGGCGCCGCACCCGCGCCCTCACCGACTGCCTCCCGGACGACGAACTCACCGCCCAGCACTCCCCGTTGATGTCCCCGCTGGTCTGGGACCTGGCGCACACAGGCAACCAGGAGGAGATCTGGCTGGTCCGCACCGCCGGCGGCCGCCCCGCGCTGCGGCCCGAACTCGACGCCCACTACGACGCGTTCCGCCACCCCCGGGCCGACCGCCCCAGCCTGCCGCTGCTCGCCCCGGATCCGGCCCGCCGCTACCTCGCCCAGGTCCGCGCCCAGGCCCTCGACGTGCTGGCCACCGCGCCGTCCGAGGCCCGCTTCCTCTTCCGGATGATCGCCCAACACGAGCAGCAGCACGACGAGACCATGCTCGCCACCCACCAACTCCGCCGCGGCCCGGCCGTCCTCGCCGCGCCGAACCCGCCGGCCGCGCCCGCCGACGCCGCCACCCTGCCCCGCGAAGTCCTCGTCCCCGGCGGCCCGTTCACCATGGGCACCGACCTGGCCACGGACCCCGACGCGCTGGACAACGAACGCCCGGCGCACCGCGTCGACGTCCCCGCCTTCTGGTTGGACACGGTGCCCGTCACCAACGCCGCCTACCAGGAGTTCATAGCCGACGGCGGCTACCGACAGGCCCGTTGGTGGCACCCGGACGGCTGGCTCCACCGTCGGCGCGCCGAGCTCACCGCCCCCGCCTTCTGGCACCGCGACGGCGACACCTGGCTGCGCCGCCGCTTCGGCCACGTCGAGCCGGTGCCGCCGAACGAACCCGTGCTGCACGTGAGTTGGTACGAGGCCGACGCCTACGCCCGCTGGGCGGGACGCCGGCTGCCCACCGAGGCCGAGTGGGAGAAGGCCGCCCGCCACGACCCGGCCGCCGGCCGCTCCCGGCGCCACCCCTGGGGCGACGCGCCACCCACCCCCGACCACGCCAACCTCGGCCAGCGCCACCTGCGTCCGGCGCCCGCCGGCAGCTACCCGGCCGGCGCCGCGCCCTGCGGGGCCAGGCAACTCCTCGGCGACGTCTGGGAGTGGACCGCCACCGACTTCACCGGCCACCCCGGCTTCGCCGCGCACCCCTACCGCGAGTACAGCGAGGTCTTCTTCGGCAGCGAGTACAAGGTGCTGCGCGGCGGCTCCTTCGGCACCGGACCCGTCGCCTGCCGATCCACCTTCCGCAACTGGGACTTCCCCGTCCGCCGCCAGATCTTCGCCGGCTTCCGCACCGCCAGGAGCGCCTGATGTGCCGGCACCTGGCCTACCTCGGCCCGCCCCGGGCGCTGGCCGAGATCGTCACCGACCCGCCGCACAGCCTCTACGAACAGTCCTACGCGCCCCGGCGAGGGACCGACGGGGTCGTCAACGCCGACGGCTTCGGCATCGGCTGGTACCCGCCGGGCGACCGCGCGGGACCGGTCCGCTACCGGCGCGCCGTCCCCATCTGGGCGGACGCCAACTTCCCCGGTCTCGCCCACCTGTTGCGCAGCGGCGCGGTGCTCGCCGCGGTCCGCTCCGCCTCCCCGGGCAACAGCCTGGAGGAGTCGGCCGCCGCGCCCTACGCGTTGGGCCGCTGGCTGTTCTCCCTCAACGGTTTCGTGGAGCGCTGGGAGTCGCTGCCCGGCGACACCGGCGAGTCGCTGTCCGCCGCCGACCTGCTGACCATGGAGGCGCACACCGACGCCGCCCTGCTCTGGGTCATGGTCGCCCGCCGCCTCACCGCCGGCGCCCCGGCCGGCGACGCGCTCGCCGAGGTCGCCAGGCTCACCGCCGCGGCCCGCCCGGCGGCCCGCCTCAACCTCCTGCTCACCGACGGCCGCGCCATCGCCGCGATCCGCCGCGGCGCCTCCCTCCACTACCGCAGGACGAGCGACGAGGTGACCGTCGCGTCCGAGCCCACCACCGATGACCGCGACTGGCAGGAGGTCCCCGACCAGTCGCTCCTCCTCACCACCCAACACACCGCGGAGATAGCCCCGTTGTGACCCCACCCGAAAGGAACCCCCCATGACCCCGTCCACCACGGGCGACGCCACAGGCCACTTCACCGTCGAACGCCGCATCGCCGCCGACCACCTCACCCGCGCGCTGCGCGCCGACGCCCAGGCCGGGCTGACCGAGAGCCCCAAGTCCCTGCCGCCCAAGTGGTTCTACGACGCCCGCGGCAGCATGCTCTTCGACCGCATCACCCGGCTCCCCGAGTACTACCTCACCCGCGCGGAACGCATGGTGCTGCGCGCCAACGCCCCACGCGTCGCCGAACTCACCGGCGCCCGTGCCCTCGTCGAACTCGGCTCAGGATCATCGGAGAAGACCCGCATACTGCTCGACGCCCTCACCGCCGCCGGCACCCTGCGCCGCTACGCCCCCCTCGACGTCAGCGAGTCGGCGCTCACCGCCGCGGGCCAGGCGCTCGCCGCCGCCTACCCGGGGCTGGCGATCACCGCCACCGTCGCCGACTTCGAGACCGACCTCGCTCTCCCCGAGCCCTCCGCCGGGCCCCGCCTGGTCGCGTTCCTCGGCTCGACGCTCGGCAACCTCGACACCGAACAGCGCGCCGCCTTCCTCGGCCGCCTGCGCCAGGCACTGACCACGGAGGGTGACGCGCTGCTGCTCGGCGTCGACCTCGTCAAGGACCCGGCCCGCATGCTGCGCGCCTACGACGACGGGCAGGGCGTCACGGCCGAGTTCAACAAGAACCTGCTCACCATCCTCAACCGCGAGCTCGACGCCGACTTCGACCCCGGCGCCTTCGACCACCGCGCGATCTGGAACGAGGAGGAGGAACGCATGGAGATGCGGCTGCGGGCGCGCGTCACCCACAGCGTCAAGATCCCCACCCTCGACCTCACCCTGGACTTCCTGCGCGGCGAGGACCTGCGCACCGAGATCTCCGTCAAGTTCCGGCGCGAGGGGCTCGAGCCGGAACTGGCCCAGGCCGGCTTCACGCTCGAACACTGGTGGACCGACCAACAGGAACGGTTCGCCGTGCTCCTCGCGGTGCCGGCCTGAGCCGCGCGGACCGCCTCACTCCTCGGTCGTGACCTCGATGTGCCGGGTGCCGGCGCCGGCCGCCTTCGGGATGCGCACCGTCAACAGCCCCTCGCGCAACGTCGCGGTCACGCGCTCGGCGTCCACCTGACCCGGCAGCATCGTCCGGTACTCGAACCGGCCGGTGCGCCGGGTCCCGCGGTGCAGCGTGCCCTGCCGCTCCTGCTGGATGTACTCGCCGCTGATCGTCACCTCGCGCTCGTCGAGCTCGATGTCGATGTCCTGGCGGGCCATCCCGGGCAGCTCGCACTCGATCACGTACGCGTCGTCGAACTCCGTCAGATCCGCGAACGGCGTCCACGCCGTGCCACGCGCGAGCCCACCGCCGACGGTCGACTCGAGCAGGGTCCCCATCCGACTGAAGAGATCATCGAACTCGGACATCGCGTCCCGACCCCACGACCGCCGACTCTCGGGCATCGGCCGCTGCCGTCGTGTGGGAAGTGTCATGGCGGCTCACCTCCATCAGGAGAATCGCGACATTTCCGCCACTTTCGATGCTAGTAGCCGCCCCCGCCCCCTGTCACACGTGCCCCCGCCCCCCACCCCACCACCCGCTACACTGGTCGTCCACGACGCGCCTTCGTAGCTCAGGGGATAGAGCACCGCTCTCCTAAAGCGGGTGTCGCAGGTTCGAATCCTGCCGGGGGCACCAGTGCGAACGCCCCGGACCGAGCACGGTCCGGGGCGTTTGGCATCCCCTTCCGGCATGAACGAGCGCGGTCGCGGACGGCCCCGGGAGGAGCATATGGCGGAGGTACCATAACCATATGGCCTTGAAGAAGACGACCGTCATGGTCGACGAGGAGGACCTCGCGCTGATCAAGGAGGCGGCGGCGCGGGAGGGGCGGCCGGAGTCGGAGTACTTCCGGGAGGCCTTCCATCTCGCCGCCCTCCGCACCCGGCGTTGGGACGAGGAGTGGGACATCCCGCGCCTGGACTTCGGCGGCCCGGTCACCACCGAGGAAATCGACCGAGCGGTCTCGGACGGCGTGGCGGACGCCGAGTGATCGTCGTCGGCGACACCTCCGGCCTGGTCGCCGCCCTCAACACCTCGGATCCCGAGCACAAAGCCGCCCGCACCGCCATGCGCCAGGCGGCGCTCACCGTGGTGTCGCCGCTCGTGATCCTTGAGATCGAGCACATCACCACGCGCAATGTCGACCGCCGGGCCGCCTACGTGGTGAACGACTGGCTGTTGGCCCAGGAACGCACCGGACGCGTAGCCATCCCCGAGCTGTCAGCCGACACGCTGCGTAAGGCCCGCATGGTCCAGAACCGCTACGCGGCTCTGCGACTCGACCTGACCGACGCGGTGAACGTCGTCCTGGCCGAGGCGTTCGACACCGAGACCATCCTGACCCTCGACCGCCGGGACTTCAGAGCCGTCACCCCACTCACCGGCAACCACGCCTTTCGCCTTCTGCCCGACGCCCTGTAGAGCCAACCGGCCCCGCGCCATAAGCGCCTTCCAGGCGACCGGCCAGCCGCCGTGACGCCCAAGGAGCCGGCCTACTCGTGCACGGTCCCCACAAAGGCGGCGTATCGAGCGGCCCAACGACGTGTGCTCGCTGCTTGTTCTGCTGGACCAGCCGAGCGCGTTGAGGGAGCGGAAGGCGTCCGGGCCAGTTCGCCGACACGGACAGCGCTTCCGTCCCCTCCAGAACGTGTAGGAGACGGGCATCGCCCCCGGCGCCCTGGCGGCCCTCGGTCGCGAGCGCCGCGCCCGGCACCTCGTCACGACGGCACGCGCCCTGGCCTGTCGGCGCGACGAGGTGTCGGCCGGCCGTGCTGGCGGTCGTGTGTGGGATCTGCTGCTCGTGCCGGTCCCTTCGTTGGAGTTGCGAACGCTGGCCGAACGCTGTGGGGTTCACGCATGACCAAGGTGCTGTACCTCATCGCCTGTGCGGCCGGTCCCGCGCAGCACGTGGACGAGGGTGTTCGGCAGGCGCAGGCTGCGGGGTGGGACGTGTGCCTGATCCTCACGCCGTCGGCCGCCCGCTGGTGGGAGCCGCGTCTGCCCGAACTGGCCGAGCTGACCGGTCACCCGGTGCGCTCGCAGTACAAACTGCCCTGGGAGAAGGACGCCTTGCCGAAGGCGACGGCGATGCTGGTGGCGCCGCTGACCACCACCAGCGCCTGCAAGTGGGCGGCCGGCATCACCGACACCGTCGCCCTCGGCCTCCCTGCCGAGGGCGTGCACCTCGGCGTGCCCGTGGTGGCCATGCCGTTCTGGTCCACCGCACTCGGCGCGCAGCCGGCGGTTGACCGAGCGGTGGCGACGCTGCGCGAGCAGGGGGTGCGCGTCATCTTCGGCGCCGGCGAGCCGCACCCGCCTAAACAGGGCGACATCGCTGCCTTCTCCTGGGGCGACGGCCTCGCGGCTCTCGCCTAACCGGTCAGAGTCGCCGCGACGGTGAAGCCCATGGCCCCTTCAGTCAGCTGGCCATCGTGCGTCCTGGTCCGCTTGGACCACCGGGCGACACGGGGCCCATGCGATCGGTACCTGCGCTTCTTGGTTCGCTGATGGTGCTGTGACTCCCCGACGCAGGTGTCAGGCGCCGCGCAGTCGTCCCGACTGCCCTGTCGCCGAAGCCGTATGCGCTCAGAGCGTGCTTCAGGTCATGGGAAATGCGCCTGCCCCACAGCTGAGAAGGAATCCAGAGTGAAGCTCAGGGCCATCGTGCCCGAGTCCAGAAGCAATGGCTGACAGGGGAGGAAGTCATGGAGTGGAAGCAGGGCAAATGCGGGAGCTTGCAAACAACGACAGGTAAGCCGTGCAAGCGGCCGAGGATGAAGGGGCACTCTCGTTGCCACGAGCATCGGGGCGTTGGGTCCAGCCGCTAAGACGCGTAGGAAGTGACACGGCGGAAGCCTCTCCTGGACGTCCACGGCCGACGACGACGGGTGTGAGCGACGGCGGAGCCACGTGGACGAACACGGAATCGAGGTCCCTACGTGGAACCGCCCGCCGCTGCTGACCGAGTGTCTCGACCGAACTCCAACGCGGGCATGCGCGGCTTCGGAGTCCAGCGCGCCGCGGAGGTCGCGGCGGGGCCGTCGGCGGCGACCGGTCATCGGGGCGGGGCCTCTCCGCGTTTCCAGAAGCAGTCGGTCGCGTGGTCGTCGTCCGTGACGGTCCCGCGGTCGCAGTACAGGCAGCGGACCGGCACGGTCGGTTCCACGGGGCCTTCCAGGCCGGTCACCACGGTGACCGCGGTGCTTTCGTGCGGTGGGTCAGTCATGGTTCATCCCGTGCCGAATGGCGCGGGTCAATGCGGGTCGCAGGACGGCGGGATCGGCCAGATGGCGTTCGCTGAGCGGAGGTACCAGCCAGCGGATCGGTGGGCCGCCCTCCCAGAGCCGCCAGCGCCATTCGGCCGGTGGGATCGTGAGGTAGTGCCCGTGACCGAGCACGCGTGCCTCGGGTAGGTCCCAGGCGCTCGCGGTCCCGACCGGTGCCAGCCACCAGGCGAGCCTTCGCGGTTCGTCCTCCACCACCGGCCCGCACCGGCCGGTCAGTTCGCCGAGCACGCAGACGGCGGCGAAGCTGTGGGCCTCGACGGCGTCCCACCAGCGGCCGGCCGGAACGGTCCGGACCCCGAGCTCGGCGGTGGGAATCCAGGGAACAGCGAGCGCACCCACATCTTCCTCCAAGGTGGGCGGGAGCATCGATCGGAAATCGCGATCAGAATGTCCGGGCCGACCCGAGATGGGCAGTGTGTGTTTGTCCCAGGCGAGGGCGAATGATTCACACACTGTGTGATCGGGGCGTCACTAGAATCGACTCCCACCCACCGAGGGGGAGCGATGGAGCCCAACACGCTGCTTGACGCCCTACTGGAAGAAGCGGGGATCTCGCACGTCGGCCTCGCCGCCCGCGTCAACCAGGCGGGCCATGCCCGAGGCATGCGCCTCCGCTACGACAACACGTCCGTCATCCGCTGGCTCAAGGGCCAGCGCCCGCGCGGCCAGGTACCTGATCTCATCTGCGCGATCCTGGCCGCCCGGCTGCAGCGCCCGGTCTCCCTGGATGATGTCGGCATGGGCAAGCCGGGCGCCCCACCGGCGGCGAACGCGCCCCTGCCGGGGTTCGTCGAGCGGGCCACCGCGCTCTGGCGATCCGACGAGCAACGGCGCATGCCGAACCTGACCATATTGACCGGCATGGCCGCCGCAGCCCCGGTGTGGGAATGGGAGAATCCGCCCGACGACGCGGATGTCTCCCGCCGCGGCTCGCTGCGGGTCAGCGGTGACGATGTCGCCGTACTGCGCGCGGCACGCATTCACTTCGAGCAGATGTACCGCAGGCCGGCGGGGTCGCCGCTCGCGGCCGGATCCTGGCCTTCCTCAACGGAGAAGCGGCACTGCTGCTGCGTGGCTCCTACTCGGATGCCATCGGCCGTGAACTCCACCGAGCGGTCGGTGGCCTCGTGGCCATCGCCGGAATCTGTTCCTACGACTCCGATCGGCAGGGGCTGGCCCAAAGGTACTTTCATCAGGCACTGCGGCTGGCGAAGGCGAGTGGCGACCGTGCTTTCGGCGGCTACATCATGGCCCTGCTCGTCAACCAGTCCGTGTACTTGCGGGAGTACCGCCAGGCCGTCGCGTTCGCCGAGGCCGGGCTGCGCGCGGCGGGCGCGCACATCTCACCGGCGCTCGCGACGGACTTGCACGCCATGCAGGCCAAGGCGTTCGCGCGCATGGGAGACCAACACTCGGCGCATCGCTCCATGCGGCTCGCGGAAGCCTCGGCCGGCCGGATCCGTCGGGACGAGGAACCGGACGAGACCGGCTACGTCCAGCCCGGCCTCGTTGAGGCGCACTTCGCCGAGGCGCTGATGAGCCTTGGAGACGTGAAGCCGGCTCAGGCGTATGCCGTCGAAGCCGCGGACATCCAGGCCCATGCCCGGGGCCGGGTGCACCGGCTCGCGACGCTCACCCGCGCGGAGGTGGCCGCAGGCGATGCCGAACAGGGCGCCGCGACGGCCGCGGAGATGGTTCACATGGTGCAGGGGATGGAGTCCCGTCGGCTCCGAGACCGACTCGTCTCCGTGCGTCGCACGCTCGCACAGGCGGGCGGTGCCGCGGCCGCGAGCGCCGTCGAGATGATCGACGAGACGTTGAACGTGCCGATCGGCTGACCGCGCCTTCGCCGCCTCTCGGTGTGCTGGGATGAGCACTCCCGATGATGAGAGGGCGAGCAGGCGTGCAGTGGAAGAACCTGAGCGAGCACACCGTGTACGAGAACCCCTGGGTCCGGCTGAACCTCGCCGACGTCGAACTGCCGGACGGGCGGCATCTCGACCACTACCTGCTGCGCCAGCGGCCCGTCGCCCTCGCGACAGCCGTCAACGAGCGCGACGAGGTTCTCCTGCTGTGGCGGCACCGGTTCATCACCGACTCGTGGGGCTGGGAGATCGCCGCCGGCGTCGTCGAGGACGGCGAGGACGTCGAAGTCGCCGCGGCGCGGGAGATGCTCGAAGAGACGGGGTGGCGGCCGGCTGCGCCGCTTCGGCACCTGATGACTGTCGAGCCGTCCAACGGGTTCAGCGATGCCCGGCATCACGTGTACTGGTGTGAAGGTGCCGAGTATGTCGGGGAACCGGTCGACGCCTTCGAGTCCGAGAAGCGTGAGTGGGTGCCTCTGGCGGATGTGCCGGGGCTCGTCGCCGGCGGAGAGGTGCGCGCGGCCAACGCGGCTGCGGCGCTTCTCCTACTGCATCGGATGCGTTCCGCGTAGAGCGCCGGAGGGCCCGGGGCGATCGAGGGCGTCCCCGTGCGCGGGGTCCGTGTCGAACTCGCCGCGTCGGCTCGCGTGTTTCCCGCCTGTCTCCCCCGGCTCGCCAGTAACGGAACGTTACGAATGGGAGTCATTCGGTTCACCATCACCCGTCGGTCCGTGTGGACGGAACGTGGCAAGACGGAAACTGACGGCTCATCAGAATGTGCGTGTCGTTCGGCACAGTGGAGCGCATGACTCACTCCCCAGCAGCAGACCAGCAGGTGACCGAGGAGACGCTGTACGACCGGCTCGGCGGGGAGGCCGCCGTGGGGGCGGTCGTCGAGATCTTCTATGGGAAGGTGTTGGCCGACGAGGCGCTCGCCGGGTATTTCGACGGCGTCGATGTCGACCGGCTCAAGAGGCACCAGAGTCGTTTCATCGGGCAGGCGCTCGGGGCCGTCAGGCCCTACAGCGGGCGGTCGATGGAGAAGGCGCACGGGCATCTCGGCGTCACGGACGCGGCGTTCGACCGGGTGGTGGGGCATCTCGCGGCCTCGCTCGCCGAGGCCGGCGTCGACGAGGACACCATCGGGGTGATCGCCGCGAGGCTCGGGCCGCTCCGGGCCGACATCGTCACCGCCTGAAGCCAGAGGGCTGGGTGGCGCACGTCACACTCGGGCCGTGTCACGGATGGGAGGGGCCGCCGCATCTGCTGGTCGTCAAACGGCTGATGGAGAGGCGGAGCGATGAGCGCACAGCGCGAAGAGCGGCGGCAGCACCACGTGGTCGTCCTGGGGGCGGGGTACGCCGGCCTGGCCGCCGCGGTGCAGCTGTCGGCCCGCACGAGGAAGCGGGCCGACGTGGCGGTCACCGTGGTGAACGGGCAGGAGCGGTTCACCGAGCGGATGCGGCTGCACGCGGCGGCGAGCGGGCAGCGGCTGGCCGAGCTGAGCGTGCCCGAGCTGCTGGACGGCACCGGCGCCCGGTTCGTGCGCGGCTGGGTGACGGCGGTGGACGCCGACGCGCGGACCGTGCGGGTCGACGACGAGCGGGTGCTGCGCTACGACACGCTGGTGTACGCGTTGGGCGGGGTGGCGGACACGGCGGCGGTGCCGGGCGCCCGGGAGCACGGCCACACGTTGGACGGCGCGCAGGACGCCGAGGTGCTGGCCGAGCGGCTGGCGCGGCTCGGTGGGGCCGGGACCGTCGTGGTCGGCGGCAGCGGGCTGACCGGCGTCGAGGCGGCCGCCGAGATCGCCGAGCGGCACCCGGGGCTCGACGTCGTCCTGCTGGGCAGGACCGAGCCGGGCGCCACCATGAACCCCAGGGCCCGGGCGCATGTGCGGGCCGCGCTCGACCGGCTCGGGGTCCGGGTGCGCGCCGGGGTCGAGGTGGCGAAGGTGCTGCCGGGATCGGTCGAGTTGGTGGGCGGCGAGAGCGTGCCCGCCGACGCGGTGCTGTGGACCAGCGGCACGCGGGTCTCGCCGCTGGCGGCCGCCGCGGGGCTGACCGTGGACGAGCGGGGACGCGTCGTCGTCGACGCCGCGCTGCGGTCGGTGTCGCACCCGGAGGTGTACGCGGTCGGGGACGCGGCCGCGATCACCCAGGGCTACGGCGTCATGCACGGCACCTGCCAGGGCGGCATGCCGACGGGTGTGCACGCCGCCCTGACGATCCTGCGGGTGCTGGCGGGCCGGCGGCCCAGGCCGTTCAGGTTCGGCTACTACCACACGCCGGTGAGCCTGGGCCGGGGCGACGCGGTGGTGCAGTTCACCCGCCCCGACGACAGCCCGCGCCGGGTCTGCCTCACCGGCCGCGCGGCGGTCTGGTACAAGGAGACGGTGACCGCCGCGCCGTGGCCGACCTACGGCCGGATGAGGAAGCTGCCCGCCTCGGGCGCGTTCTGGCCGCGCGGCGGCCGTTTCACCCGCGTCCGGAAGGCGCGGTGACCGTGCCGGGGACCGACGACGACCAGCGGGTGTTCGATGAGCACCGGAGGCTGCTGTTCTCCGTGGCCTACCGGGTCCTCGGCTCGGCCGCCGACGCCGAGGACGCCGTCCAGGACGCGTGGCTCAGGTGGTCGGCCGCCGACCGCTCCCAGGTGGCCGACCCCAGGGCGTACCTGACGCGGATTGTGACCAACGAGGCGCTGGCGCAGCTGCGTTCCGCCCGGCACAAGCGGGAGAGCTACGTGGGCCCCTGGCTGCCGGAGCCCATCCTCACCAGCGGTGACACCGCGGACGTCGTCACCAACGCCGAGTCCGTGTCGATGGCGATGCTGGTGGTGCTGGAGACGCTCTCCCCGCTGGAGCGCGCGGTGTTCGTGCTGAAGGAGGTCTTCGACTTCAGCCACGCCGAGATCGCCGAGGCGGTGGAGCGCTCCGAGCCCGCCGTGCGGCAGGCCGCGCACCGCGCGCGGGAGCACGTGCGGGCCCGGCGGCCCCGCTTCACCGCCGACCGCGCCCGGCAACGCGACGTCACCGAGCGGTTCTTCGCGGCGGCGACCGGCGGTGACGTCAACGCCCTGATGGAGTTGCTCTCCCCGGACGTCACGCTGTGGACGGACGGCGGCGGCAAGGTGCGCCAGGCGCTGCGCCCGGTGGTGGGCGCGGCGACGGTGGCCTCCTGGTTCGCGGCCATCGGCACCGTCACCTACCAGGGCGTCGACCCGGCCGACATGCGCGCCGAACTCGTCGAGCTCAACGGCGGCCCCGGCATCCTGTTCAGCGCGCCGGGCCGGGTGATCGCCACCGTCACCCTCGACTTCGACGCCGAGGGCCGGGTGACCGCGATCCACAACGTCGCCAACCCCGACAAGCTGCGCGCCGTCGCGGACGCTATCTTTCCTCGGCCGTGACCTGCCGCAGGGTGCGGCCGGTTCGGGTGGAGCGGGCGCGTTGCGGGTCGGGGGTGCCGCGGGACGAGGCGTGGCGGTCGGCGCGCTTGACCAGCAGCCAGGCGTTCTCGCGGAACCGGGTGAGGGCGTAACCGCCGTGCAGCTTCGCGCCGTCGAGCCGGAACGACAGGTGGCCGCGGTCCAACGCCTCGGCCACCGGGCGGCCTTCGACGTGGTAGGTGCCCTCGTCCCAGATGATCACCGGGCCCGCGCCGTACTCGCCCTCGCCGATGACGCCCTCGAAGTCCCGGTACTCCAGCGGGTGGTCCTCGGTCGGCATGGCGAGCCGCTTGTCCTGCGGGTCGGTCGAGGGCCCCTTGGGGATCGCCCAGGACTTCAGGACGCCGTCCGCCTCGAGGCGGAAGTCGAAGTGCATGGTGGAGGCGTCGTGGATCTGCACCACGAACCGCGGCTCCGCACCCGGCGCGGACTCGCCGCCCCGCGGCTCCGCCGTCCTGCCGAAGTCCCGCTTCCGCCGGTACTCGGTGAGGTCGTCCCTGGCCACCCCACCATGCTGGCAGCGCTACCCCCACACCGCATCCGGAACGACGACCCCCTCGCGCAGCTCGGCCGTCCGCCCCTCCGCGCGGGCCGCGAGCGCGGCGGCGACCCGGCGGGCGAGCACCGGGACGAGCCGCTCACCCACCAGCGCCGGTTCGACGAACGCGGAGAGAGACGAGGAAACGGTCATGGCCGGGAGGCCAGCGGGCGCGCGCCCCCGCCGGCGGCAGGCGCTCGGGCGTCCCGCCGCGCCGTCCCACCCCTCCAAGGTCTCCGCAGGTCAGGAGCGGTTTTCGCGTTCCCGCATGTCTGATCGGGGAGTGGGCGTTGTGGGTGGGACGGGGGCCGGTCGAGACTCCGTGGCGTTGGCACAACCATTCGGATGGCACGTCCATCCGGTTTCTCAGGGGGACTTTCGTCATGACCAACCGTTCTGGCCTCGCCCGCGCCGCCGGTGTCGTCGGGATCAGCGTGGCCGCGCTCGCCGGCACCCTCGCGTTCGGTGGGGGCACCGCGAGCGCGGACACCGGGTACCGGCCGCTGGAGGCGGGGGACCTGCCGGCCAGTTCGACGCCGTGGACCGCGGGGGCGCTCACGGCGGGCGCGGGCGACCCGCTGTTCTGCCTGGAGGGCGTGGTCTCGGACCGCGGCACGGTGCGGCGCGACTTCCGTACCGAGCTGGACACCTCGGCCACCCAGCTCATCATCGAGCGGAACAGCGCGGCCGCCGCCCGTCGGACGGTGAACAGCCTGCGCGCGGCCATCGAGGACTGCGCGGACGGTTTCGAGCGGCAGCACCCGGACAACACCGCCGACTGGGTCGACTACGGGGGCGTCGCCGCCGGGGACGGGGGCCACGTCTACGGCATCGACTCGTCCCACGAGGGCTACACCCAGGACGTGCACCTGTTCGGCGTCGGCCGCGAGGGCGACGTGGTCACGGTCGTGGTGTGGGGGCAGCTGGGCCGGCTCGACTCCGCGCCCGTCGAGGAGTTCCGCGACACCACGGGCACGGCCGTGGAACGGCTCGGCTGAGGGGGCGGCCCCGGCGCCCGCCGGGGATGATGTGGGCATGGCGCGGACGGGACAGGCCGAGGCCGGGGAGCTGACGGCCGGCTCCCCGGCCGGGCGGCGGGTGCTCGCCTGCGCCGTGCTCGGCTCGGGGATGGCGATGCTCGACGGCACCATCGTCACCGTGGCGCTGCCCCGCATCGGGGCCGACCTCGGGGTGCCGCTCTCCGACCTCCAGTGGACGCTCAACGCGTACATGCTCACCCTGGCCGGGTTGATCCTGCTCGGCGGCGGGCTGGGGGACCGTTACGGGCGGCGGCGCGTCTTCGTCTGGGGCGTCGTGTGGTTCACGGTGGCCTCGCTGCTGTGCGGGGTGGCGCCCGGCGGGCCGGCGCTGATCGGCGCGCGCGCCCTGCAGGGGGTGGGCGGCGCGCTGCTCACGCCGGGGTCGCTGGCGCTGATCCAGTCCTCGTTCAGGACCGAGGAGCGGGCCAAGGCGGTCGGCCTGTGGTCGGGGCTCGGCGGGGTCGCCACCGCCCTCGGTCCGTTCCTCGGCGGCTGGCTGGTGGACGGCCCCGGCTGGCGCTGGATCTTCTTCATCAACGTGCCGTTCGCGGCCGTCATCCTGCTGCTGTCCCGTGGCGTGCCGGAGAGCCGGGACTGGCGGGCCACCGGCCGGTTCGACGTGCTGGGCGCCGCGCTGGCCGCGCTCGGCCTCGGCGGGGTCACCTACGCGTTGATCGGCCGCTTCTGGCCGGCGGCGGTCGGCGGCCTGCTGGTCGCGGCCGCCTTCGTGTGGTGGGAGCGCCGCGCCCCGCGGCCCATGCTGCCGCTCGGCGTCTTCCGGTCCCGGCTCTTCACCAGCACCAACCTGGTGACGCTCTGCCTCTACGCGGCGCTCGGTGGCGTGTTCTTCCTGCTGCCGACCCAGCTGCAGAACGGCCTCGGCTACGACGCGCTGGGCGCGGGCCTGGCCACGCTGCCGATGACGCTGCTGCTGACGGCGCTGTCCGGGCCCGCCGGGGCGCTGGCGCAGCGGATCGGGCCGCGGCTGCCGATGGCGCTCGGCGCGCTGCTCGGGGCGTGCGGGCTGCTGTTGCTGCACCGGGTGCGTCCTGGCGGCTCCTACCTGGGTGACGTGCTGCCGGGCGTGGTGGTGCTCGGCCTCGGGCTGAGCCTGTTCGTGGCGCCGCTGACGGCGACCGTGCTGGCGTCCGTGACGGTGCGGCGGGCCGGCGTGGCCAGCGGCGTCAACAACGCGGCGGCGCGGGTCGCGCAGCTGGTCGCGGTCGCCGCGCTGCCACTGGTCATCGGCCTCGCCGCCGACCAGTACCGCTCCTCGGCGGCCGTGGACGCGGCGTTCGGCCGGGCGGTGTGGATCTGCGCCGGCCTGATGGCGGCCGGCGGCCTGCTCACCCTGGCGACGGTGCCGGGCCGGCTCCCGCAGGGGGAGGGCGAGCCGGCGCCGACGCCGGAGTGCACCCGGCACTGCGCCGTCAACGCGCCACCGCTGGAGCCGGGGCGCCGGGAGCGGGACGGCTCAGGGCCGGGGCCCGCCGCGTAGCGGGCACGGCAGCCGGGGGTCCGTGTGGTTGGGGGAGCAGCCGATGACGTCCAGCGTGAGGTAGCCGGTGCCGCGCAGGTACCAGCCGGCGTGCACGTCACCGCCCCAGGCCAGGGTCTCGGCGGCGAGCGCGGCGCGGGCCGCCGCCCGCTCCCGGTCGTGCTCGACGGCGAAGGCGGGCGCGGCGCGGCCCAGCTCGCGCCGGAACCACTCGGCCGCCTCCTCGGCCGTCCGGCAGGTGTGGGTGATGGCGGATGCCGGCCGCAGCAGCCAGTGGCTGATCACGACCGGGGTGCAGGTGTTGGCCAGGAAACCGGGGGTGGGGGAGGACCAGGGGCCCGGCCTGCGGTCGGCCTCCTGGTCGTAGACGCGGCGCTCCCCCTGCCAGTGGTACGCGTGAAAGTGCGCGGGTGCCGTCACACCCCTTCAGGGTCGTCAACCCGGGGTGCCCGCTGAACACCCAGACCGGTGAAGGACCGCCGACGCTCAGCCGGCGGCCGGGGCGAGCCGGTAGGCGGTGCCGGGCGTGGCGGCGAAGGCGACGACGCCGGGTTCCGGGCGGGTGACGGCGACCCGCCGGCCGCCCGCCGTCACCTCGACGGGGGAGGCGGTGCGGACGGTGACCCGGCGGCCGTGGCCGGCGCGCAGCACGGCGTGGTCGAGCCGGCCGCCGGCCCAGGCGAGATCGACGGTGTGGCCGCCGCGGGCGACGAGTCCGGTGGCGCGGCCGGCGGGCAGTTCCGGCGGCAGCGCGGGCAGCAGGTGGAGCTCGTCGGTGTGCGACTGGAGCAGCCACTCGGCGATGCCGGCGGTGGCGCCGAAGTTGCCGTCGATCTGGAACGGCGGGTGGAGGCAGAAGAGGTTGGGGGCGGTGCGTTCGGGGGTGAGCTGGTCGCGCAGCAGCTGGTAGGAGCGGGCGCCGTCCTCCAGACGGGCCCAGAAGTTGATCTTCCAGGCCAGGGACCAGCCGGTGCCGGCGTCGCCGCGCTGCTCCAGGGTGACGCGCGCGGCCCGGGCGAGCTCCGGGGTGCCGCGGACGGTGATCTGGTTGCTCGGGTGCAGGCCGTAGAGGTGCGAGACATGCCGGTGGTGCTGCTCGGGCGCGATCGCGTCCCAGTCCTCCTGCCACTCCTGGATCTGGCCCTGGGCGCCGATCGTGGTCGGGGCCAGCCGGTCGCGCAGCCGCAGCACCAGCTCGCGGAAGTCGGCGTCGGTGCCGAGGAGTTCGGCCGCGTCGGCGACGGCCTGGAAGAGGTCCCGCAGGATCTGCGTGTCCATGGTGGGGCCGGCGCAGACCGAGGCGTCGGGGTGGTGGGCGTTCTCCGGGGAGTTGGAGGGGCAGGTCACCAGGTGGCCGGTGTTCGGGTCCTCGACCAGCGAGTCGGTGAAGAACCGCGCGGCCTCGCGGAGCACCGGGTAGCGGCGGCGCAGCGCCGCCAGGTCGCCGGTGAAGCGGTAGTGCTCCCAGACGTGCAGCGCCATCCAGGCGCCGCCGGTCTGCCACATGCCCCAGAACGGGCCGTCGACGGGCGCGGTGCCGCGCCAGAGGTCCGTGTTGTGGTGGCAGACCCAGCCGCCGGCGCCGTACTGGACGCGGGCGGTGTGCCGGCCGGCGACGGCCAGGTCGTCCAGCAGGTCGAGGACCGGTTCCATGGTCTCGACGAGGTTGGTGGGGCCGGCGGGCCAGTAGTTCATCTCGGTGTTGATGTTGATGGTGTACTTCGAGTCCCAGGGCGGGCGCAGCTGGTCGTTCCAGAGGCCCTGGAGGTTGGCCGGCTGGGTGCCGGGCCGGGAGCTGGAGATCAGCAGGTAGCGGCCGAACTGGAAGAGCAGCGCGACGAGTTGCGGGTCGGCGCCGTCGGCGAACGCGGCGACCCGCTGGTCGGTGGGCAGGTCGGCGGCCGAGGTGGCGCCGACATCCAGGGTGGTGCGGTCGAAGTACCGCCGGTGGTCGGCGACATGGCGGGAGCGCAGCCGCGCGTAGGGGCGGTCGGCCGCGGCGCGCAGCGGTTCCAGGGCGCGGCGCTCGGCGTCGCCCGTCAGGTCCTGGTAGCCGCGGTGGTTGGTGCCGACGGAGACCAGCAGGGTCACCGCGTCCGCCTCGGCGACGGTCAGGGTCCCGTCCCGGCTGGTCACCGTGCCGCCGGTGGCGCGCACCGTCGCCAGGGCGCGGAACCGCACCTGGCCCGCGACCCCCTCGAAGGTCTCGCCCGTGCCGTCCAGGGCGATGGTCAGCGGGTCGGGCGAGTGGGACGTGGCGTCCGGGTGCGGGCCGTCCAGGGCGGCGGTGAACGAGATCCGGCCGGCGCGGCTCGCGGTCAGCCGGACGACGATCACCTGGTCGGCGCCGCTGGCGAAGGTCTCCCTGGTGTGGGTGACGCCGTCGCGCGTGTAGCGGGTGCGGGCCACCGCGGTGGTGAGGTCGAGCTCGCGGCGGTAGTCGGTCGCCGCCCCGCCGGCGGGGAACGTCAACCGCAGGTTCCCGACCGGCTGGTACGGCAGTTGGCCGAGGGGCGTGCCCATGAAGGAGCTGCCGATCAGCTCCTGCGCGCCCGCCCAGTCGCCGTCGAAGACCCGGCGCCTGATCTCCGGCAGGGCGGCGAGCCCCTCGGGCGCGGCGGGGTCGTAGGGCCCGCCGGCCCAGACCGTGTCCTCGTTGAGCTGGAGCCGCTCCTCCTCGACCCCGCCGAAGACCATGGCGCCGAGCCGGCCGTTGCCGACGGGCAGCGCCCGGAGCCACTCGCCCGCGGGTTCCGGGTACCAGAGCCGCAGCCGGTGGTCGGCGGCGGTGGCGGTGCTGCTGGCGGTGCTGCTGGCGGGCGAGGTGGCGGCGGCCGGGGCGTTGGCCGCGCCCACGGCGGCGGCGCCGGCGGCGGCGGAGAGGGCCAGGAAGTCTCTGCGATCGGTGTGGGGGCGCACAGGTGTCCCTTTCTTGACCGGGGTCGTACCGGGGGAGGTGACGTGCGTCGGTGATCGCCGTCCCGGGGGGAGCCGGGGCGTGCGGGGGCGCTGTCGCGGCGGTGGGGACGGGCGGCTCCTGAGCGCCCGCCGGTGGCCCGGCTGTTCGGCCTGTGCGCTGTGCTCGGGCGGCTCAGTGTCCACGACGGTAGAGATCCGATGTATCCGCCGTCAACCCTCGTGCGCGGGGCGGTTTCTGGCGTTCTCCGGCGGGCCGGGTGGGAATTGGTCGGATCATGTCGGGGTGTCTACCCTGGTCGACCATGGACCTGTCGCGTGCCGAACTCGTCGGCGAGGGGATGGAAGGCACCGTCTACCGGCTCGGTCGCGGGCTGATCGGCAAGGTGTGGCGCGAGCGCGGCGTCGACGAACTGCGCCCGCTGGTCGACTTCTACCGGGAACTGGCCGCGCAGGGGCTGCCGTTCGCCACCCCGCTGATCGTCGAGGTGGCGGAGCGGGACGGCCGGGCGTGCACCGTGGAGCGGGAGTTGCCGGGCACGCCGCTGAGCGACGCCGGCCTCGCGCCGGCCGCCGCGCACGACGCCGTGGTGGCCGTGGTGACGGCCCTCGCCGCCACCACGGCCGGTCCCGCGACCCGCGCGCTGCCGGTGTTGAACGAGCGGATCGCGGACCGGCCGGTGCTGCCCGAGCTGGTCCGGCGGCGGGGCGCCGCGTTCCGCCCGGTGCTGGCCGCGTCCGTGCCCGGCTTCGACGCGCTGCTGGCCCGGCTGCTCGCGGTGTTGGACGCCGGGCCGGGCGGGGAGCCGGCCGCGCCGGCCGCCGGCGAGCGGATCGTGCACGGTGACATCTGTCCGCCCAACATCCTGGTCGACACGGCGGGTCGGCCGACCGCGCTGCTCGACTGGGGCCTGCTCACCACGGCCGGCGACAACGCCTTCGACGCCGCCACGGCCGCCGCGTTCTTCGACATGTACGGCCCGGAGGCCGCGGCCCACCACGAGGCGCTGGCCGGCCGGTTGGCGGAGACGCTGGGGTACGACCGCCGGTGGCTGCTGGCGCAGCTGGCCGGCTACGCCGTGGCCGGCGCGTGTGTCTACGACCCGGCGGGCCGGGACGGGCACTTCGCCTGGTGCGTCGAGGTGTTGGGGCAGGCGGACGTGCGGGCCGCGCTCGCCGACTGACGCCGCCGGGGCGCCGGTTGCTCAGAAGCCGCGCAGAAGTCGCTCAGAAGCGGTGCCCGCAGGCCAGGCAGGCCACGCGGTCGTCGGGGCAGGTGGCCCCGCAGTCGGGGCACTGCTTGAGCGCGACGGGGGTGCTCTGGGCTGCGAGTTCGGTGGCTGTGGTGGTCATACCTGGGTCGCTCTCTTCCGCTGTCCGGGGTCGCCGCGGCGCTCCCCCGCGCCGTGGCCGCCGCCCGCGCAGCGGCCGCACGGGGAGGCGACGTCCCCGCCGTGGTGCTGGTCGACGTGGTGTGCGTACTGTTCCTGTGCACGTGCTTGATACCCGGTGAGCTGCGACTGCCACGTGCAGTCTGGATTGTCACATAAATACCGGTAGAAGGTCCGCGCCACGAGAGCGATGGAGATCACCTCTTTCCGCGACGATAGTGACCCGAGAGCCGGGGCGCGGACCAGAGGGCCCGGTCAGCCGGTGTGGGCCCGGGCGAGGAAGTCGGTGACCAGCGCGAGCCATTCGGCGGGTGCCTCGACGAACGGCAGGTGGCCCGAGGGCAGTTCGGCGAACTCCGCGCCCGGGATGCCGGCCGCCACCGCGCGGTGCTGGTGCGGGGTCACCAGCAGGTCGTGGACGGTGGAGACGACCAGCGTGGGCACCGAGATCCGGCCGAGGTCGGGGCGGACGTCCAGGCCGGCCACGAGCCCGAGTTGGTCGAGCGCGCCGGGCGGCGCCGGGGCGCGGCAGGAGTCGACGAGCGCGGCCAGGCCGGCCGCGTCGAGCCCGTCCAGGAACGGGGTGCCCGGTCCGTGCAGCGCCGCCCAGCGCGCGGAGCGTTCGCGGTCGCCGCTGGTGAGCTGGTCGAGCCAGTCCTCGACCAGCAGCCGCATCCGGGGGCCGGCGTGCGCGAAGGTGGCGGTCAGCACCAGCGCCGTCACCCGCTCCGGGTACCGGGTGGCGGCGCGGACGGCCAGCGCGCCGCCGAGCGAGTAGCCGAGGACGGCGAAGGTGTCGAGACCCTCCTCGACGGCCGTGGCCACCAGGTCGTCGACGAGGCGGTCGACGTCCAGCGGCGCCGTGGCGCGTGGCGTGCGGCCGGAGCCGGGGTAGTCGGGGCCGACGACGGTGTGCCGCGCCGCGAGCCCGTCCAGGAGCGGGCCGTAGTTGCCGTCGATCGAGCCGGTGGCGCCGTGCGCGAGGAGGAGTCCGGGTCCCGAGCCGCGCACGACGCGGCCCAGGCCGGTGGAGGCTGAGGTGGTCATGCGGCCGAAGCTAGGACCTCACATCGGTGTCAGGGTCAAGCGTGGGTGGCGGGGATCACGGCACGGCCGCGTCCAGCGCGGCGGTGAGCCGGGTCAGCCGCTCCCGCAGGTCCACGACCTCGGCCAGCGGCAGCCCGGTGGCCTCGGCGATCCGGCGCGGGATCCGCTCGGCGTCCGCGCGCAGCGCGAGACCGGCCTCGGTGGGGCTGACGGTGACCGAGCGCTCGTCGTCCGCGCTGCGCCGGCGGCGCACCAGACCCGCGGCCTCCAGGCGCTTCAGCAGCGGCGAGAGGGTGCCCGAGTCGAGCCGCAGCAGCTCGCCGATCCGCTTGACCGGCAGCTCGCCGTGCTCCCACAGCACCAGCATCACCAGGTACTGCGGGTAGGTGAGCCCCAGGTCCCTGAGCACCACGCGGTAGACGTTGCCGAAGGCGCGGGAGGCCGCGTTCAGGGCGAAGCAGATCTGCTGGTCGAGGCGCAGGTACTCGGAGGTCATGGCTCCAGGGTAGCCGAGTCGCCCCCAATTGGGTTGCGCACAATTTAATAGCGTGCAATGCTATGCCGCGTTGATCGACGACGGATCGACGGACGACGACGAGAGAGAGTGGGACCCCATGGACGCGATCTACACCGCCGCGGCCACCGCCAACGGGCGCGACGGCCGCGCCGTCAGCACCGACGGGCAGCTCGACCTGGCGCTGGCCCTGCCGCCGGCCCTCGGCGGCGACGGCAAGGGCACCAACCCCGAGCAGCTCTTCGCCGCCGGCTACGCCGCCTGCTTCGCCAGCGCGCTGGCCAACGTCGCGCGCGCCGAGAAGACCGACGTCAGCGAGGTCTCGGTGACCGCCGAGGTCACCATAGGCAAGGACGAGGCCGGCTTCGGCCTCGACGTCGCGCTCCGCGTGGAGCTGCCCGAGGAGCTGGCCGGCGAGGCGGGCGAGAAGCTGGTGGAGCGCGCCCACCAGGTCTGCCCCTACTCGCGCGCCGTCCGCGGGAACGTGCCGGTCACGCTGATCGTCGAGTAGCCGCCGCGCCCCGCGGACGCCCCGCCCGGTGCCGGAACACCTCCCGGTAGGTCGCCGGCGCCACCCCCGCGAGCCGACGGAAGTGGTGCCGCAGGTTCGGCGCCGTGCCGAAGCCCGTGCGGTGCGCCACGGCCTCGATCGGGGCGTCCGTGGTCTCCAGCAACTCCTGTGCCAGGCGCACCCGTTCCTGGAGCAGCCACTGCAACGGCGTGGTGCCGAGCGTCTCCCGGAAGCGGCGCGCGAACGTGCGCTCGCCGAGGCCCGCCGCCCGCGCCAACTCGGCCACCGTCAACGGCTGTTCGAGACGGGCCCGGGCCCAGTCGAGCACCGGGCCGAGCCCCGCGCCGCCGCCGGTGACGGCCGCCGAGACGCGGCGCGGCCGCCGCGCGAACTGGGCCTGGCCGCCCTCCCGGTGCGGCGGCACCACCATCCGGCGCGCCACCTCGTTGGCCGCCGCCGCCCCGAGGTCGGCGCGCACCAGGTGCAGGCACAGGTCGATGACGGAGCCGGTGCCGGCCGAGGTCAGCACGTCGCCGTGGTCGACGTACAGCGGCGCCGGGTCGACCCGCACGTCGGGGAAGCGGCGCGCGAAGTCCTCGGCGTACAGCCAGTGCGTGGTCGCCCGCCGGCCGCTCAGCAGCCCGGCCGCGGCCACGATGTACACCCCGGCGCACAGCGACACGATCCGCCGGCCGAGCTCGTGCGCCCGCCGCACCGCGGCCAGCAGCTCCGCCGGCGGCTCCCTGGTCAACGCCGGGTCGCACGCCGCCACCACCACCGTGTCGGCGACCAGCAGCTCGTCCAGGCCGAACGGCGTCGGCACCACGAGCCCGTGCGCCGTCCGCACCGGCCCCGGACCGGCCGCGCACATCCGCAGCTCGTACCAGGGGTCGGCGATGTCCGGCCGGTCGATGCCGAACACCTCGCAGGGCACGGCCAGCTCGAAGGTGGGCAGGCCGTCGGTCACGGCCAGCGCCACCACGTGCCGCCTCGCGGAACCGTTCGCGCTCATGTCGGGAATTTATCGCACCACGTCGTTTCCGCCCATGGCCGGGGACCGGCCGCAGGACCGACGCTTCCGGGGTGACCACGACACCCACCGAACCGTCGGCGCGCCGCCCACCCGTCGTCCCGCTCGTCCAGGGCCCGCCCACCGGCCGGCTCACCGCCGCCCAGGGCACCGCCCTGTACGTCGGCGCCGTGCTCGGCACCGGCGTGATCGCGCTGCCCGCGCTGGCCGCCGAGGCGGCTGGGCCCGCCTCCCTGCTGGCCTGGCTCGCGCTCGTCACGCTGTCCGCGCCGCTGGCCGCCACCTTCGCCGCGCTCGGCGCCCGCCACCCCGACGCGGGCGGCGTCTCCACCTACGCCCGGCTGGCCTTCGGCGACCGCGCCGCGGCCGTCGTCGGCTGGTGCTTCTTCTTCGCCGTGCCGGCCGGGGCGCCGGCCGCCGCCCTGTTCGCCGGCGCCTACGTCGAGGCCGCCGTCGGTGGCGGCACCAGCACCGTCGTGATCACCGCGGCGGGACTGATCCTCGCCGTCACCGGCGCCAACGCGGTGGGGCTGCGGCTCACCGGCCGACTCCAACTCGTCCTGGCCGGGCTGCTGGTGACCCTCGTCCTGGGCGCCACCCTGCTCGCGCTGCCCGAGGCCGACACCGGCAACCTCCAGCCCTTCGCGCCACACGGCTGGGCGGCCGTCGGCACCGCCGCCACCCTGCTGGTGTGGAGCTTCGCCGGCTGGGAGGCGATCACGCACCTGGCCGGCGAGTTCCGCCGGCCGGCCCGCGACCTGCCGCGTGCCACCGCCGTCGCCGTGCTGGTGGTCGGACTGATCTACCTCGCCGTCGCCTTCGCCGTGGTCGCCGTCCTCGGCCCGGCCGCCGCCGACACCGAGGCCCCGCTCGGCGAGTTGATGGCCCACGCCCTGGGCGGCGACGGCCGGCTGCTGGCCGCCGGGCCCGCGCTGCTGCTCTGCTTCGGCACCATGAACGCCTACTTCGCCAGCGCCGCCAAGCTCGGCGCCGCCCTCGGCCGGGACGGCGCGCTGCCGCCGTGGCTGGCGCGCGGCAGCGTCGCCGGCGAGGTGCCGCGCCGCAGCCTCGCCGTGGTCGCCGGCGGCTCGGCGCTCTCGCTGGCCGTCGTCGTCGCGCTCGACCTCGGGCCGAAACCGCTGGTGCTGCTGAGCACCGGCTGCTTCGTCACGGTCTACGCCGTCGGCGTGGCCGCCGCCCTCAGGCTGCTGCCCCGCCGCAGCCCCGGCTGGGTCGCCGCGCTCGTCTCCCTGACCGCGGTGCTCGCGCTGTTCCTGATGTCCGGGCGCTACCTGCTGTGGCCGCTGCTGCTCGCCGGCGCCGCCCTGCTCTACCTCAGGTTCCGTCGAAGCCACCACGCCTGACCGGGGGTTACCGTTCTGGGTGCAGGCGTGACCACGGCGGACCGGGAGGGGCATCACCATGCGAGGCGGCGGAACCCACATAGTGGCGAGGGCGATCGGGGCGGCGGCGCTCGCCCTCGCCGTCGGCGGCTGCGCCCTCGACGAGGCCGTCGAGGAGAACGACGGGGCCAACGCCCCCAGCGCCCCGGCCGAGTCCGGCACCGACGCCCGACTCCCAGGACTGCCCACCGCCGACGAGGCCCGCGACCTGCTCGCGGGCCTCACCGTCGCCGAACCCCGCCCCATGACCGGCTACTCCCGCGACGAGTTCCCGCACTGGACCACCACGGACGGCTGCACCACCCGCCAGACCGTGCTGGCCCGCGACGGCGCCGACGTCACCGTGGACGACGACTGCCAGCCGACGTCCGGGAGTTGGGTCAGCGCCTACGACGGCGAGACCTTCGACGACCCAGGCGACCTCGACATCGACCACATCGTCCCGCTCGCCAACGCCTGGCGCTCCGGCGCCGACTCCTGGACCGACGACCGGCGCGAGGAGCTGGCCAACGACCTCACCGGGCCCCAGCTCCTCGCCGTCAGCGCCGCCAGCAACCGCTCCAAGGGCGACCAGTCCCCGGACGAGTGGCTGCCGCCCGCCGAGGACTTCCACTGCGCGTACGCCGCCGCGTGGACGGCCGTGAAGGACACCTACGAGCTGACCGTCACGGCCGCCGAACGCGACACGCTCACCGCCCTGTTGGACGGCTGCCCGACCTGACGACGCGGCGCGTGGCGCCGGCCCTGGCCGGACGGCCGGCGCGCCGCGGCACGTGCCGGTGCGCCGCACCGGGGGCGGCCCCAGCCGCCCCGAGGGTGGGCCCTGGCGCGCCGAACACCGCCGGCGGCGTTCGGCGCGCGAACCTTCTGAGCCGGTCAGGGCGCCAGCCCTAGAGCGCGTTGGCGCGGGTGATCTCCGAGAACCAGTGGCCGCTGTCCTTCAGCGTCCGCCGCTGGGTCTCGAAGTCCACGTGCACCAGCCCGAACCGCTTCGAATAGCCGTGCGCCCACTCGAAGTTGTCCAGCAGCGTCCACACGAAGTAGCCGCGCAGGTCCACGCCGTCGCCGATCGCCCGGTGCGCGGCGGCGAAGTGCCGCTCCAGGTACGAGCGGCGGTCCTCGTCGCGCACCCGCCCGTCGGGCGTCACCTCGTCGGGGAACGCCGCGCCGTTCTCCGTCACGTACAGCGGCAGCGGCCCGTACTCCCGCCACACCCGGACCAGCGTCTCGTGCAGGCCGTCCGGGTCGATCTCCCAACCCATCTCGGTCACCGGCACGCCGGGCCGCTTCACGAACTCCACGTCCTCCGAGCCCACCCAGTGCGAGGGCTGCCCGGGCCGCGCGGTGCCGGCCCGCACCACGTGCCGCGAGTAGTAGTTGATGCCGAGGAAGTCGATCGGCGTCGAGATCACGCCCAGGTCGCCGTCCCGCACGTGGTCGGTGCCCGTGACCTTCGTCAGGTCCTTCAACACGTCGGCCGGGTAGGAGCCGCGCAGCAGCGGGTCGAGGAAGAAGCGGTTCATCAGCCCGTCGATGCGGCGCGCCGCGTCCCGGTCCGCCTCGGCCGGCGTCGCCGGGTCCACCGGGTAGAGGTTGACGGTGGTGCCCAGGTTCGTCGCGCCCTGCGCGCGCAGCGCCCGCACCGCCAGGCCGTGGCCGAGCAGCAGGTGGTGCGCGGCCCGCACCGCCGCCGCGCCGTCCGTGCGGCCCGGCGCGTGGTGGCCGCTGGCGTAGCCCAGGAACGCCGCGCACCACGGCTCGTTGAGCGTCGTCCAGTCCTCGACCCGGTCGCCGAGCCGCTGGTGGATCAGCGCCGCGTACTCGGCGAACCGCTCGGCCGTGTCCCTGGCCGGCCAACCGCCGGCGTCCTCCAGGGTCTGCGGCAGGTCCCAGTGGAACAGCGTCACCCAGGGCTTGATGCCGTGCTCCAGCAGCCCGTCCACCAGCCGCTGGTAGAAGTCGACGCCGGCGCCGTTGAGTTGGCCGCGCCCCTCGGGCTGGATGCGGGGCCAGGCGAGCGAGAACCGGTAGTGGCTCACGCCCAGGTCGGCCAGCAGGCTCAGGTCCTCCGGGTAACGGTGGTAGTGGTCGTCCGCGACGTCCCCCGTGTCGCCGCCCGCGGTCCTGCCAGGGGTGTGCGAGAAGGTGTCCCAGATGGACGGCAGCCGGCCGTCCTCGTGCACCGCGCCCTCGATCTGGTAGCTGGCGGTCGCCGTGCCCCAGACGAATCCGTCCGGGAAACGCACCTGGCTGAGGTCCTGTGTCATGGCGGGAAGACTTTCTATGACATGTCGACGAGTGTCTACGAGAAAACGCGCGAACCACGTCCCAATCACGGCACGTCACGAATCACGCTGAGATCCTGCGAAGGGTAAGCCACGCCCGCCCGCGGCCGACCCTCACCTCACCCGCCTCACCCGGCGCTCACGCCACCTGCCGCGGCGTGACCACGCCCGGCCAGGACCCCGGCGCCCCCGCGCCGGCCGCCGCCCCCGCGCCGGTCAACAGCCGTGCACGGCCGGGCAGTTCAGGGATAGCCACCGGATGGAAGCGGAGGTGGCCGTCAACGATCCCCGGCGGGGGCACGTCCGGGGCACGGAGGAAGGCCGGGTTGACGCCGCCCACGGCGGCCGTCGGCTCAGCGCGGCGAGCGGTATCGCTCGGCCTTGTCCAGGATCGCCGTGAAGCGTTCCCACTGCGCGGCGGCCTCAGCGGTCGGACCCACGGTGAAGTCCTCCGGGTCCAGGAAGTCCAGCCGTTCCCGCGTGGCGGGATCGAGGTCCCGCCACGCCGCCTCATCCTGCGGTGACCGAGCCACAGTCGGTGCCCCATGCCGTTGTCAAGCCAAAGCCATCAGGCCCGCCGGAGGGGTGGGACGAGGGACGCTTCCTCGCGCCTCCCCGGCCGCCGGGCCAACGACTCTAGCGCGACCTCAGCCCAGGCGCAGCAGCCTGTCGGTGAACCCGGGCTCGGTCAGCTCCTCGCCGAGCGCCACGGGCACGGACGCGCCGCCGACGGTCACCGTGCCCACCTCGGTGCCGGCGTCGGCCGTGCCGGGCACGCCGTCCCCGCCCGCCGCCAACTCGACCCGCACCTCGAGGCCGTCCCAGCCGGCCGCCTGGACGTCCTCGGTGACCACCAGCGGGGTGTGCCCGCCGAGCCCGTCGTCCACGTGGCCGATCTCCTGGCCCGCGCTGAACACCGTTTCCCCGCGCAACCGTTCCTGTGCGAACTCGATCAGCTCGCGCCCGGCGTTGAGGGCCCCCGTGAGGATCGAGTTGTTCACCGCGTCCGGCGGCTGGGCCAGCACCGCCCCGATGATCGTCTGCTGCTCGCCGCCGATCTCCTGTACGGCGGCGAACAGCAGGTTGCCGCCGGCGGCGGTCGTGGTGCCGGTCTTGATGCCCACCACGCCGCTGCCCGGCGTGACCAACTGGTTCCAGTTGGGGTGGTTCTCGCCCTGACTGTCGTCGTAGGAGAGGCTCGCGACGATCTCCCTGAACACCGGGTCCTCCATCGCGGCCCGGCCGAGCAGCACCTGGTCCTCGGCGGTGCTGACCGTGTCGGAGTTGAGGCCGCTCGGGTCGGTGTAGGTGGTGTTCTCCATGCCGAGCTCCGCGGCGGTCTCGTTCATCTTGTCGACGAACGCCTCCTCGGACCCGGCGTCCCAACGGGCCAGCAGCCGCGCCACGTTGTTCGCGGACGCGATCATGATCGCCTGCAGCGCCTCGTACTGCGAGATCTCCGAGCCGGCGGTGACCTCCACGGTCGACTCGCCGTCGTCGCTCAACCCCGCGTCCTCCTCGGCCTGTTCGTCCACCGGTATGGCGGCGCCCGGCGAACCGGACTCCATCGGGTGCTCCCGGAGGATCACATAGGCGGTCATGACCTTCGCCACCGAGGCGATCGGCACCGGCTGCTGCTCGCCCGAGGTGCCGAAGTCGCCCAGGCCCTCCACCTCGAGCGCGGCCTGCCCGGAGGCGGGCCACGGCACGGACGGCGCCTCGCCGTCGAAGGTGAAGCTCTCCGCGGCGGTCAGCGTGAGCCCCGGCTCGGGCAGCGGCCGCAGCGACTGCGCGACGACGAAGACGATCAGCAGCAGCACCGCGAGCGGCGTGTAGATCTTGATCCGCCGGATCGCCGTCCGCAGCGGCGTCGGCGGCGGCGCCGGCCGGTTGGTGAGCGCGGCCAGCAGCTCCAACGGATCCCGCTCCGCGTCCGCCGGCGGCGGCGGAACGGACGGCATGGGCGGAGCGGGCGCCTGCGCGGCGGGCGCCGGCGCGCTCTCGGGCCTGGGCGGGGCGGCCGCGGCCGCCTGGCCGGCGGGCTTCGACGCCACGTCCGGCGCGTCCGGCTCGCGTGGTGGCGTGCGGAGGTGCGCGGTTGCCTGGTCGGCGGGCTTCGGCGCCGCGTCCGGCTCGCGTGGTGGCGTGCGGAGGTGCGCGGTCGCCTGGTCGGCCGGCTTCGGCGCCGCGTCCGCCGCGTCCGCCGCGGGCGGCGTGCGGAGGTGCGTGGTGGCCTGGTCCGTCTTGGGCTTGCTGTCGGCGGGCACCCGGAGGAACGTCGTGGCCTGGTCGACGGCCTTCTCCTCCCGCGCCTCCTCCCGCTCCTGCTTAGCCTCGTCGGCATCGGCTTCGGCCGGCACGCGGAGGAACGTCGTCGTCTGATCGACCCCGTCCCTCGCCTGCTCCGGCAGCCGCAACACGGCGGTCCGCTCCCCACCGGCGGCCTTGCCAGCCGGGCGGGACGCGTCCCCTGCGGGGCGGTCCGCCGCCGGCTCGTCGCCGTCTCCGGCGCTCCGCGCGGCGGGCAGCCCCATGGGGCGTTGCGCGGCCTTGTCCGCCGCGCTGGCCGGCTTCTCGCTGTCGCCGGCGCCTGGTTCTTCGTCAGCGGTGGTCTCGGCGGCCTGCCGGCCGTTGTCGCCCGCGCTCGGCGTGGCGCCCGCTGCCGGGCGCTCGCCGACGGCCGTACGGTCGGCGTCCGCTGCAGGCGCCTCCTCGCCGTCGCTGGCGGCGTCCGCACGCTGCGCGGCGGCAGCCGGCGGCTGGTCGGCGGTGTTCGGCTCCTCGTCGGCGCCGGCCTTGGCGGCCTGCCGGGCGTTGTCGGCCGCGCTCGGCGCGGCATCCGCTGCCGGCTTACCGCCGTCACCACCGGGGGGGCCTGGTTCTTCGTCGGCGCCGGTCTTGGCGGCTTGTTGGCTGTCGTCCGCGCCCGGCGTGGCGTTCGCTGCAGGCCTGTCGCCGTCGCTGGCGGCGTCCGCACGCTGCGCGGTGGTTGCCGCCGGCTGGCCGGTGGTGCTCGGGTCCTCGTCGGCGCCGGCCTTGCCGGCCCGCCGGCCGTCGGCCGCGCTCGGCGCGGCATCCGCTGCTGGCCTGTCGCCGTCATCGGCCTCCGCGGGCCGTTGCGCGGCCTCGTCCGCCGCACTTGCCGGCTTCTCCGGCTTCGACTCGTCGGTGAACGCGGCCGGCTCGTCGCCGTCGCTGGCGGCGTCCGCACCCCGCGCGGCGGCCGCCGGCGGCTGGCCGGTGGTGCTCGGCTCCTCGTCGGCGCCGGCCTTGGCGGCCCGCCGGCCGCCGTCCGCTGCCGGCGTACCGCCGTCATCGGCCTCCGCGGGGCGTTGCGTGGCCTCGTTCGCCGCGCTTGCTGGCTTCGACTCGTCGGCGTCCGCGGCCGGCTCGTCGCCGTCGCTGGCGGCGTCCGCACGCTGCGCGTCCGCTGCCGGTGGCTGGTCGGCGGTGTTCGGGTCCTCGTCGGCGCCGGCCTTGCCGGCCCGCCGGCCGTCGGCCGCGCTCGGCGCGGCATCCGTGGCCGGCTGCGCCGTGGCCCGCTTCGCCGGCGCCTTGCCCGCGTTCGCGGGCTGGGCCGGCGGCTCGCCCGCGTCTGCGGGCTGGGCGTCGTTCTCGCCGGCGGCGGGCCGTGTCGTGTCGCTCTCGCCGCCCGCCGTGGGCGAGTCCGTGTCGGTCTCGGGAACCTTCGCGTCGTCGGGAAACCTTTCCGGCCCCTCAGGCGTCTTCACCGATGACTCCCGCTCCCGATCCCGTCCCGAAATGTCCGGGGACTCGCCCGACACCCGTGCCTCCTTGCAGTTGTTCATGATCCGAACCGCTCGCCCTACCAGTCTGCCGGGTCCTGTGCACCTCGGTACGCCACTCCCGCGATGGCGGAAACGCGCGGCTCGACCCCTTGGACGACAACGACATATCTACGGGTTCCATCACAAATCAACCACGCACTCTCGACAGAACAATGTGAGAGGCGTCACCCTGTCTTTCATCCACGCGGGGAGGCATGGATGGGCAGGAGTCGTAGAACCATTCCGGAGGAGTTGCTGTTGCTCGCTCTGGACCCGGCCACGGGTACCACAGCGCAGCCGCAGTCGCTCGACCTCGGCCTTGCCGGGGCGCAGCTCGTCGAGCTGGCCTTGGCCGGGCGGATAGCCCCTGACGGGGACCGAATAGCCGTGATACTGCCACGGCCGACCGGAGATCCCACCCTGGACACCGCCCTGGAGTTGCTGCGCAGGCGCGGCAGCCCGGTGCGGGCCGTCCACTGGATCGGCGGGCCCAGGCTCGGGCTACGCCAAACCTATCTCACACACCTGGAGCGCTGCGGCATGGTCGCCGCGGTGGAGAACCAGATGTGTGGGGTGCTGCCGACGACCAGGTACCAGGCGACGGATACCGCGGTCAGTCGACAGATCCGGGCTCGGCTGGACACCGCGATCCGCACCGGCACCCCGCCGGACGCGCGGACCGCGGCCCTGGCGGCGCTGGCTCACGCGGTCGGCCTGGGTAAGCACCTGTACCCCGGGAACGAGGGGCGGTCCTCCCGCTCCCGGCTCCGGGACCTCATCAGGCACGACCCCATGGGCGGTCTCGTGGCGCACGCCGTGATGGACGTGCAGAACGGTGTCGCCGGCCAGGTGGCGGCCGCCGCCGCCCGGCGCGCGCAGCCGAGCGCCGCGCCGCGCAAGGCGGCGCGCACGCCGGCGCCGGCGGCCATGGCTGTGGTCGGACAGTCGAGCCAAGCTCCTGAGCAGATTCGGCGGAGAGGAGTGACGCGAGCCGCAGTACGTCCTTCGCTGTCGCACTGAGCGCAACGCGCACGGCGCGCACCACCGAGCAGCACCACACACCACGCACCACGCATGCGTGCAAGCACCTTGAGCACCCCTTTGACTTGACCGGGAGCCGCGTTTCGGGCACGGGGTGTGGCGAGGGCCGTGAGGAACGGCGGCCGTCGCCACACCCCCTGTCTGTTCCTGGGCACGTTCTGTCGCCAATAGCCAGCGGAGACGCCCCGTTGGATGGCAGTCTGCTGGTGGGAAGTCAGCTGATCACGACGGAGGTGCACAGTCCGTGGCGGGCAATGTCAATCCGACTGTCCGGCGACGCCGGCTCGGCCAGGAGCTGCGGCGGCTCCGTGAGGACCGCGGGATGACCGCGGAGGAGGTGGCGGACCGGCTGCTGGTCTCCCAGTCGAAGATCAGCCGGCTGGAGAACGGGCGTCGCAGCATCAGCCCGCGCGACGTCCGCGACCTGTGCGGGGTCTACGAGGTCGAGGACCGGCGCCTGGTCGACTCCCTGATGCAGATGGCCAAGGAGTCGCGCCAGCAGGGCTGGTGGCACGCCTTCGCCGAACTCTCGCCCACCTACAGCGTCTACATCGGCCTGGAGACCGACGCGTCCTCGTTACGCGTCTACGAGCCGCAGGTGGTCCCCGGGCTCATGCAGACGCCGGCGTACGCCTCGGCCGTGATATCGGGCGCGCTGCCGGAGGTCGGCGAGGAGGAGGTCGCCAGCCGGGTGCAGGTCAGGATGCGGCGCCAGGAGCGGGTCTGGGACGACAAGCAGCCGCTGCGGCTCTGGGCCGTGGTGGACGAGGCGGCGCTGCGCCGCCAGGTCGGCGGTCGCGCCACGATGACCGACCAGTTGGCGCGGCTGATGGAATGTTCGCGGTTGCCGCACGTCACGCTCCAGGTGATGCCTTTCACCGCCGGCGCGCACCCCGGCGTGAATGGCCAGTACACGATCCTGGAGTTTCCCGAGGCGACCGATTCCACGGTCATTTATCTGGAGGGCGGCACCAGCGATCTCTATTTGGAGAAGCCGCACGACGTCCAGCACTACAGCGTGATGTACGAACACCTCAGGGCCCAGGCGCTCAGCCCCGAGGAGTCGCGCACGCTCATCACCAAGATCGCGGAGGAGTACGGGAGTTAGCGCCTCACGGGGCGCTCCGCGGCGGGGCCGGCGCAGCCTACACCCAGGTTTCCGGTCGCGTGGGGAAAAGCCGTGGACGAACCATCCGGTCGGGTGAAGCAGCACAACCGCCACCCATCCTGACTAGTACGGTCACCGCGTCGTCAGGACATTCCCCACCGACATAACCGACCGGAGCGGAGAACATGGCAATCGAGCACGGCAGCACGCGCACCTGGACCAAGTCGTCATATTCCGGGGGTAACGGCGCCTGCGTCGAGGTGAAGTCCCCGGCGCGGGAACTCCTCGCCGTCCGGGACTCCAAGACCCCGACCGGGCCGCGCCTGAGGTTCGCCCCCGCCTCGTGGTCGGCGTTCCTCGACACGTTCCCCCGCGACTGATCCACCCCTCACCACCACCGCGGCGCCGTCCGGCCCTCCCTCCCGGGCCCGGACGGCGCCGCGGTCGTCAACCGGTGCCGGCCCCGCCGGCGCCTCGTCCAGCACCTCCCCGATCCGCTCCGACACCACCACGAGCCGCCGGCCCAGCTACGGTGCGGGTATGACTGGAGAGGACTTCCGCGACCGCGCCGTGGCGGCCAATGACGACACGTTGGCCCGGGCGCGCGAGGCGGCGACGGCTGACTACACGATCGACGAGCTATTGGGCGTCATCGACGGTGGCCGTGAAGACGAGGGGCATTGACCGGCGCCCGGACCGGGGGCGTTGCCGACCGCTAGCGCGCTGCGACAGGCTGGTCCCGGTCGAGAGGGGGACAGGTGGCCGAACGGCGGTTGTCGCGGCAGGAGTTGAACCGGCAGCGGCGGCGGAGCGGTTTCATCGGGCGGGAGGCGCAGCTGGATGTCTTCCGCCGCAATCTCGGGCGCGATCCGCAGAGTCCTGACTTCCGCTACCTCTTCCACGTGCACGGCAACGGCGGCGTCGGCAAGACGTCGTTGGTCCGGCAGTGGGAGCAGCAGGCCAGGGAGCGCGGCGCGGCCACCGCGATCATCGGCGACGAGGTGCACGACGTGGTCGAGGCCATGACGGCGGTGGCGGACCGGCTGGAGCAGGAGGGCCTGCCGCTCGACCGGTTCAAGAAGCGGCTGAAGGAGTACCGGCAGCGGCGCCACGAGGTCGAGCGGGGGCAGGCTGCCGCAGAGCCGGCGGCTGATGTGCCGTCGGTCGGTGGGATGGTCACCGCCCAGGTCGGCCTCGCGGCTGCCGGCGCCGTGCCGCTGCTCGGCGCGGTCACCGGGGCGATGGACCCGACGACGACCGCGCTGGGCGTCGACCGGATCCGTTCGTGGGCGTCGGCACGGCTGCGTGCGCCCGAGGACGTGCAGCTGGTCCTGTCCCCGGTGAAGCAGCTCACCCCCGTCTTCCTGACCGACCTCGCGGAGGTGGCCCGCCAACGGCCGCTGCTCGTCCTCTTCTTCGACGTGTACGAGCGGCTCGGCCCGCTGCTCGACGGCTGGTTGCGGCAGGTGATCCAGGAAGAGACCCACGGCGTGCTGGAAGCCAACGTCGTGGTGGTGCTGTCCGGCCAGGGCCGGCTCGACCCACGCCACTGGGCCGACTGGGCGTCGGAGGTCGCCGAGGTGCCGCTCGACGTGTTCAGCGAGCAGGAGGCGCGCGACCTGCTCACGGCACGCGGCGTCACCGACCCGGACACCGTCGAGGTGATCCTGCGGCTCTCCGGCCGACTGCCTGTCCTCCTCGACATGTTGGCCCACCCGCGCCCGCTCTCCCCGGGCGAGGTGGTCGATCCGGCGGAGACAGCCGTGGAGCGGTTCCTGAAGTGGGAACACGACCCGGACCGCCGCGCCGCGACGCTCGCCTGCGCTCTGCCGCTCCATCTGGACGAGGACGTCTACCGGGCGCTGGCGCCGGAGGGCGCCGCCGAGCAGTACCCGTGGCTGCGCGGCCTGCCGTTCATGGGTCACCACGACGGCAACCACCGCTACCACGACACGGTGCGGGCGCTGATGCTGCGGCACCAGCGCACCCAGTATCCGACGCGCTGGGCGGAGCAGCAGGCCACGCTGGCGGACTTCTACGGGAAGCGCCGCGAGGCATTGGAACCGGACCTCACGCCGCATCGTGACCGAGGGTACTGGGACAGTGAGCGCTGGCGCGAGGCGCGGCAGGACGAGACCTACCACCGCCTGTGCGCCAACCCGGCCGCTGCCCTCGCCGGTGCGGTGGCGGACACCGTTCAGGCCTGCGGCCAGGGGGCGTCCGCGCTGCGGCAGTGGGTGCAGATGCTGGGGAGTGCTTGGCGGGACGCCGACGCCTCGGAGTTGGCTCCTTGGGCGCGGCGACTCGCCGACGCGGCCGAGTCCGAGCAGCCCACAGCACGCGTCCTGACTCTGCTGGTGGTCGCACCGGAACTCGACGCCGAGGCTCGGTCCGCCGCCCACACGCTCAGAGGCCGCCTGCACTATGACAAGGGGGAGTACGAAGAGGCCGTCCTGCAATACGACGAGGCTCTCCGACTCGCTCCGGACGGTGCGTGGGCGCTCGCCTGCCGCGGGGACGCCTACCGCCTCCTCAGCCGCTACGACGACGCGCTCCGCGATCTTGACCGAGCCCTCCAACTCGATCCGGACGACACGGACGCCCTGGGCAGCCGCGGCAGCACGTTCAGGAGCTTAGGGCGGTACGTCGACGCGCTCAGCGACCTCGACCGGGCCATCGCACTGCGGCCCGACTATGCGTGGGACCACGGCGTGCGGGGCCAGGTCTACTGGAGCCTGGGCCGGTACGACGCGGCGATCGCCGACCTGGATCGGGCCGCTGAACTCGGTCTCGACGCCGCGTGGATCCGTGGTGCGCGGGGCGAGGTCCATCGGCTGGCGGGCCGTTACGAGGAGGCCGTCCGGGATCTGGACCGTGCCCTCGAACTGGAGCCCGACACGGCGTGGGTGCTCCTGTCCCGAGGGTCCACCCATCGGTTGGCTGGACATCGAGACCTGGCGATCGCCGACCTGGATCGCGCGCTCCGACTCAACCCCGACGATCCGTGGGCGTACGCGGAGCGCGGGGACGCGCACCGGCTCGCCGGCCGGTATGACGCGGCGATCGCCGACCTGGATCGGGCAATCGACATCGACCCCGAGCACGTATGGGCGTTCCACGCACGTGGGCGGGTCCACCGCTCGGTCGGACGTTCCGAGGCTGCCTTGCAGGACTACGACCGTGCCATCGAGCTGAACCCCGACGCGGCCTGGCTGCGCCACGACCGGGGGGAGACGCGCCAGGACGCCGGCGATCACGAGGCGGCCATCGCCGACTTCGACGAGGCCATCCGGCTCGATCCCGAGATGGTGACGGCATACGTCAACCGGGGGCACTGCCACCTCGCGACCGGGGCCTACGACGACGCGATCAGCGACTACGACCAGGCCCTGCGGCTCGGCGGGCTCACCCAGGACTCCCACGAGTCGAGCACCACACACACCTGGGTCCTGATCAGGCGCGGCGAGGCTCGGCTTCTCTCCGGCGCCGCCGAAGGGGCCCTCGACGACGTCGTCAAAGCGCTGGAGCGGGCACCTGACCACGCCTGGGCGTACCTTGTCCGCTCGCTGGTCGCTCGGCGTCTCGGCGATGCCGAGGAGGGCGCATACTGGCGGCGGACCCAGGAGCTCCTCACGGCGAAGGCCGAGGGCAACGACGTGGCCCTCGGGAACCTCGTGCTCCTGCACTGCATGCGGCCCGACCCGGAGGCGGCCGGCCGCGCGCTCGACCGGTTCCTCGCCGGGCCTCCCCAGCCGTGGATGTTTCCCGAGATGCTCAACATCCTGGAGCGGTACGAGCGCGCCGGCTTGCTCGACCCGGTCGCCCTGGCCGGGCCGAGGGCGCGGCTGCGGGAGGCCTACGCGGCGCTCAGCTCAGGGGGCGCAGGAAGGTGAGTGCGATGTCGGCCTGGTCGAAGCGCCAGCCGGCCGTCGTGCGGACGGCGCGGTAGGTGAGGCGGGTGCCGGCCTCCTGGTAGGGCGGCTGGCCGTCGCGGTAGAAGAAGGCGAGTTGGTTGGCCGTGGCCGTGGCCCGGTCGCCGTCGAGCGTCACCTGGACGTCGCCGTGCAGGTGGTGGGTGTGCTCGCCCTCCGGGTGCTGGCGGTGGAGGTGGGCGGTGACCTCGGCGAGGCCGCGCAGTTCGCCGCCGCGCGGGGAGTGGACGACCACGTCGTCGGTGTAGACGGTGTGGGCGTCGTCGTAGCGGCCCTCGTCGAGAAGGCGGGCGAGGCGGGCGAACAGCTCGGCGACCTCGGTGCGGTCGGCGAGGGCGGCGATCGTGGTGGCGGACATGGCAGGGCACTCCATTCGTTGGGGTATCCAATGTTGGTTGGGCCAACCATACTCCGATTTGTGGGTCGAGCCAACGAATGACCGGGTCAGTCGACGTCCCCGGCCCCGAACTCCGCCAGCGCCTCGTCGACGATGCGCGCCAGCTGGGCGTGGTGCGCGCCGCGCCAGTAGACGCGGCCGCAGGAGGGGCACTCGGCGAAGACGTCGTACGAGCGCCGCGTGCCGCCCTCCAGGCGGGTGGCGACCGCCGACTTGTCGGCCGGGCGAAGCGCGCCGTTGCAGGCGGTGCAGCGGGTCCAGGGGGCCAGGCGGGGCGTGAAGCGGCCCAGGACGTCGCGTAGTTGCTCGTCCGGGCGGTCGCTGCGCACGAACGCGCCGGCCCACAGCTCGCGGCGGTGGAGCAGGCCGCGGTCGCGGGAGAGCAGCACGCGGCGTTCGCGGGCCGAGCGGGCGGCCAGGGCCGCGTCGCCGATGTCGGTGGACTCGTACGCCGCGTCCACCCCGAGCAGCCGCAGCCGGCGCGCCAGCGTGCCGAGGTGGACGTCGAGCAGGAACCGCAACGGCGCGCCCGGCACCCGCTGCGGGCGTGCCACCGGGGTCACCTCCACCGTCTCGCCGGCCGCCGGGACGTGCGAGACCGGCACCTCGCGGCCGTCGACCAGCAGCCGGCCGACCTCGGTCAGCGGCACGCCGAGCGACTCGACGACGTGGCCGAGCGAGGAGACGCCGTCGACGCGGACCGGGGTCCGCTCGGCCCGCCGCGCCGGCGCGACGAAGAACCGCAGCTCGGGGGCGAGGCACAGCAGGATCTCGGGGATCTCGGGGGAGGAGGACGTCATGGGGCAAGCCTGCCGGAGGGCAGCTCGCGCTCGAAGCAGAGGAGCGAGTACGGGTCGTCCGGGCCGTACGAGGGCACCTCGCGGTAGCCGGCGCCCCGGTAGAGCGCGATGGCCTCGGTCAGCACGGGGTGGGTGCCGAGCCGTAGCACCCGGTGGCCACGGTCGGCCGCCAGTCGTTCGAGCTCGGACAGCAGCCGGCGGCCGAGGCCGAGGCCGCGCGCGTGCGGCGCGATCCACAGGTGCCGCAGCTCGCCGACGCCGTCGCCGAGGTCGCGGACCGCGCCGCAGCCGGCCGGCCGGTCCTCGTCGTGGGCGAGGGCGAAGACGCCGGCGTCGCCCGAGACCTGGGCCGGCGTGACCAGCACGGCCGGGTCGTAGCCCTCGGGGAAGCGCTCGTCCAGCTCGGCGGCGTAGGCGGCGAGGCACTGCCGGGCGGCGGCCGAGGCCGGGTCGGCGGGCGCCTCGACGGTGCACGCGGCGAGTCGTAGCAGCCGCTCGGCGGTGGTCAGGGAGTCCAGCAGCCGGGCGCGCTGGTCGTCGGTCAGGCCGGTCAGCATGCCGGCGGCGAACTCGTCGGCGCGGCGGTTCTGCTCGGCCAGCTCGCGCCGGCCGCGCGCCGTCAGCTCGACCGCGCGTCGGCGCCGGTCGGCGGGGTCCGGGCGGGTGCGGACCAGGCTCTGGCTCTCCAGCGACGCCAGCATCCGGCTCAGCTGGCCGGCGTCAAGACCGAGCCGCTCGCGCAGCTCGCGCTGGGTGGCGGCGCTGGCGACCTCGAACAGCAGCCGCGCCTGCCCCAGCGGGCGGGCCCGCTGGAGATAGCGGTCGGAGAGTACCCCGACACGCCTGGTGAAGAACCGGTTGAAGCGGCGGACGGCCGCCACGTCCTGCTGCGTGGGCTGCGTCGACTCCATGCGAGCAGTCTTCGGCGAATCATTGATAGAGGTCAAGCAATTTTGGAGGGTGCGGCCCCGCGCCGGTGTGCAGGGCCGCCCGGCGGCTCCTACGCTGGGGTGTGGGAGGTGTTGTAGCCATGGCCGACGAGTCCCAATCGAAGCCCGAGGACGATCTGCCCACCCCCGATCACCTGCTGCACACCGGTTCCGAGCGGCCCATCGACCCGGAGGACCTGGTGCGGCTCAGTGGCCGCGAGCCCACGCCCGAGCGAGTGGCGGAGGCGCGGCGGCGGCTGGAGAAGGAAGGGGCGGCCGCCATCGAGCGCTACCTGCCGTGACCGGCACGGCCGGCGCGGCCGGCACCGACGTGGGGCGTGGCGCGGAATGATCCGCGCCACGCCCTGGTTGCCGCCTGGAGACAGACGCGGGCAGCGACCAGGGAAAGGCGGCGGGCGGCGGTGGCCGGACGAGACGAAGCGAGCGACGGCGCGGGCGCGGCGGACGAGATCAGGGGCGTGCGCCGGGGGCTCGCGCCCGTGCCGTTGTCGGTGCTCGACCTGGCCACCGTGGGCGCCGGCCGCACCGCCACCCAGGCGCTGCGCACCACGGCCGAGCTCGCCCGGCTCGCCGAGCGGCGCGGCTACCACCGCTTCTGGGTCGCCGAACACCACTCCATGCCGGGCGTGGCCAGCTCGACGCCGGCCGTGATCCTGGCCCACCTCACCGCCCACACCGAGCGCATCAGGCTCGGCTCGGGCGGCGTCATGCTGCCCAACCACGCGCCGCTCACCGTCGCCGAGCAGTTCGGCACCCTGGAGGCGCTGGCCCCGGGGCGCATCGACCTCGGCCTCGGCCGCGCGCCCGGCACCGACGGCGCCACCGCCGCCGCGCTGCGGCGCGGCCGCACCGACGGCCCCGACGAGTTCCCGCAGCAGGTCGCCGAGCTCACCCGCTTCCTCGACGACGACTTCCCCGACGGCCACCCCTACTCCCGGATCCACGCCGTGCCGGGCCCCGTACAGGGCAGCACGCCGGGCGGGGTGCGGGGCACCGGGCGGCCACCGATCTGGCTGCTCGGCTCCTCCGGCTTCAGCGCGGAACTCGCCGGCCGGCTCGGCCTGCCGTTCGCCTTCGCCAACCACTTCTCGGCCGCCAACACCATCCCGGCGCTCGAGCTCTACCGCCACACCTTCCGGCCCTCCGCCGTGCTGGACGCGCCGTACACGCTGATCGGCGTCAACGCGCTGGCCGGCGAGGACGAGCGCGAGGTCGACCGGCAGGTGATGACCGGCGCGCTGTCCATGCTGCGACTGCGCACCGGCCGGCCCGGGCTGATCCCGACGCCGGAGGAGGCGGAGTCCTACCAGTTCGCGCCGGTGGAGCGTGAGGTGGTGGACGGCTGGCTGTCCAACGTCGTCCACGGCACCCCGGACGCGGTCCGCAAGGGGCTCGACGACCTGGTCCGCCGCACCGGCGCCGACGAGCTGATGATCACCGGCCACGTGCACACGCCGGAGGCGCGGCTGCGCAGCTACGAACTGATAGCCGACGCCTACGAGATGGCCTGACGCCCGGTTCGACCACGGCCGACCTGCCAGCTGGCCTGCCGGCCGGGCCACGGGACGTGGCGGGGTCGGTGCGAGTGAGTTCGGCCGAGCACGCCCGGGGGGCGGCGTTCGGTGAACGTGGCGAGCCTGGTGCGGTACCGCCGGCGGCTGGGCGGCGCCCCGGCCTCTGCTCGTTCCGGCGCACGCCGAGCCGCGGGCCCGTGGCGTGGGCGGGATGACCGGTTGTGCTGGCGCGCACGTCTGGCCGCCGGAAGCCGCGGTGCGCGGCTCGGGCTGCCCGGGCCGTGCCGGCCGTGTGGCAGTGCGGGTGCGCGGGCGCGCACGTCGGCACCGGGCCTCCGGCCGGCGTGCGGCAGGTCGTTGGGTCGTCGCGCCGGGCCGGCCGGGCTAGGTGTATTGATCACGAGCGTTGTTGACACTGGCCGGTCTTGATCGTGGCGAAGACCTCCGGTGTGGTGGAGGTGTCGAGTCTTCACCGCGCGGAGGTCTTCGTGTCCCACCGTAATGCCCGG